>WRBJ01000001.1 GCA_009784615.1 Defluviitaleaceae bacterium
CTACCCATCTTATCGTAGGAACGTCCCTCGCAATGACGGTAACCCTTCTATGCTTCCGTCATTGCGAGGGCTACTAAATACATAAAGCAGTGCATACCAAGCCCGAAGCAATCCAGTAAAGGGTTATCAACGACCTAATTCTTTCCGCAAAATAAAAAATGGATAACTCTAAAACAGAGCTATCCATAGATACATACTTACACCGTTTTCCAGCGTTTAAGATTAGGTATTCCTTCGTTGCACTGCTCTTTTGCATCCTTTGGCGAAAAACCAAAGTCTTTAACCATAATAGCGGCAACAGAATCAATCATTTCTTCAAGCGTGGCATCTGGGTTTGTAAATGCTCCGTTGTCATAGCAAAATTTGCAATAATCCGCACTTTTGCTACCGCTTGCTTCTGTTCCATACATTTCGTCGGTTTCGCCCATAGGCATACCGCAACTTTCGCAAAACTTCTCTTGCATAATATCGCCTCCATTTAATTTATACTAAACAACAGCATAACATACATAAGGTGACAACAGTACGTCATATTTTGGGAAGGTATTTAAATTTTATTTTTTCAATACGAGCCAATATTTCATCACGGATATGTTGCGGCTCTAATACTTCAACCGCAGTGCCGTATGAAAGGATATAATCGCATATCCATTGCCCTTGTGCCATACGCAATGTCAATGACCCGTCCTTGTTGACTGTTATATCGCTTTCGGCAAATTCGTCATAAATGCGAAATTTTGCTTGTGGTGAAATAAGAAGTTTAACAGCTACAAAGCAAACAGATGAAGTGTCCTCTGGCGGTTCAATTTTTGGAATTTCATAATTATTACTATCAAAAGACTTATCTAAAGCAACCATATTGTTTATACGGGTAAACTTAAATACTCTATAATCATTTTCGGTTAAACAGAATGATTGTAAATACCACGCCTTTGATTTAAATGATAGTTTAAGGGGGTATACTTCACGCCCTTTGGTTTCGCCGTAGGCATTTAAATAATCAAAAGACACAGCAAACTCGTTAATTATGGCATTTTTAAGAATTTCAAATTTTATATTGTCTTTTGCACTATGCCCCCAGCGTGAAAAATCGACCTCAATCCATTCTTTGCTTGGATTATCAAAAAGACTTCGCAATCTTCCAAGCACCTTGTCGGCTTCAATCAGCCCCGTTGCAGACATACTTTGCAAAGAAAATAAAATCTGATTTTGCTCTTTTTCTGAGATAAATGTTTTATTTAGCACAAAGTTATCTTGAATAAAAATTCCGCCGCCTTTGCCTTGCGTCGTATATATTGGTATTCCTGATGTTGCAAGCGTATCTATATCACGCAAAATAGTTCTTTTAGAAACCTCAAAATGGTTAGCAAGTTCATTTGCGGTTACTTGCTTTTTGTTAATTAGAATATATACTATCTCGAAAAGTCGGTTAATTTGCATAATTTAAAATGCCATAAAGAACCAAATCGTGAAATTCGCCGTCTTTAATTATATGCTCTACTTGTACGCCTTCTTTAACCATACCTACTTTTTGCATAACTTTTCCAGATGATGGGTTAGAAGCAAAAAACCTGCCCCATACCCTGTGATAACCTTTTTCTAAAAAAGCAAAGTCAATTAAGGCTTTAAGAGCCTCGGTTGCGTAGCCATTGCCCCAATATTCTTCGCCAATCCAATAGGCTATTTCGCCATTTTTATATCTTTGATTGTTGGTAAGGCTTATTGCACCAAAAAGCTCGCCTGTAGCTTTGTCGGTTACTGCAAGTTCGTATAATCTATCATTTACAAAGTTTTCATAATGGGTTGGAATCCAAGCCAAGGCGGATTCTATTGGATATGGATAAGGCAATGTTAGCGTGCTTTTATAGATGTTATAATTGTTGCAAAGCTCGCAAACACGTTGCGCGTCTGATATTTTGTATAGGCGCAAAATTAGCCTTTCGGTAGTTATTGTTTTTGTTTCAGGACTATACATTAAAACACTCCAATCTTATTTATATTTATGGCACAATCGGCGGTTTCTTCTTTATTGACTTGTTTAATTGCGATAACACAATGCCTATAAAGATTATGCCGCCGCCAAGATATTTTTGTGGGGTCATTACCGCACCCAAAAAGATTGCTTCGCTAATAGCGGCAAATAGGGCTTCTAACGAAAATATTATTGCCGCAAGCGTGGCTTCTAGGCTTTTTTGACCTAATATTTGGAAGGTGTAAGCAACGCCCGACGCTACAATACCACCGAAAAGTATTGGCATAAGCCCGCCTTGCAAGCCTTCCAGCGTAATATCTTCAAAAATAACGGCGGCTATTATGGATAATATTGCCGCCACAAAAAACTGCGCAGATGCAAAGCGTATCGGGCTTATTTTATGCACATACTTGTCTATAATTAGTATATGTATAGCCCAAAAGACGGCACAAATTACAAGCAAAATATCACTAAACTGTATGCCAGATATACCCGCAGGACCTATGCTGATAAGTGCCAAGCCGCCAAAGGCAAGAACGGCAGACAACCATATAATAGGACGAACCTTACGCCTTAAAAACAAACCCAAAAGCGGCACAAAAATTATGTATAAGCCTGTGATAAAACCCGCTTCGGACGCAGATGTTGGCGAATTACTAAGAACTATACCAAACTGTTGTAAATTAGCGGCAAAAAATATTGCGACACCACCTGCAATACCAACCAGCCAAGTGAGTTTTAGTTTAACTTTATCGGGCTTTTCTTTTTCAAAAAACCAAACCACGGGCAAAAGTGATAATGCACCAAGCAAAAAACGGGCGGCGTTATATGTAAACGACCCCATATGATAGCCCGCAAGCCTTTGGGTTACAAAAGACGCACCCCATATAGCGGCGGCGGCAAAAACAAATATTAACGCAATTGTGCGTGCGGATGGTTTTTTCATATATTTTCAACCTCTAGCCCACGACCTATGTATACACGATTATCAATATCTGTCTGTATTAGTGTCTTTTGTGTGGGATGTGTGTTTGTTGTATCGTAATTTGCTTTTTCTTGTGCATTGATGCTTACAAAGGAAATGGGCAGACCCGCCGAAGTGAAAAACGATTTACCTGTTTGTAATTGAAAATGCAAATGCGGCTCAGATGTATTGCCAGAATTGCCGCATTTTGCTATTATTTGCCCCTGCGTTACTTTTTCGCCTTTTTGTACTGTAATGCTATGGGGGACAAGATGGGCACAAAGGCTATATTCACCTTCGGCGTGTTTGATGACAATAAAATTACCTCTAATATCCCAAGTATCGCAAAAAACCTTTGTGCCGTTTGCCCTGCTATCCTTGTGTTTGTTGCTTACTTTTACAACAATACCGTCTGCTGGTGCCACCACATTTTTGCCATAACAAAAATAGCTTTGCAGGCTGGTGTTATCATCGTTAAAAGATTTGCCCTCATCATCCATTATTATAAAATCATAAGCATATCTTTGTGAGATTATATCCCAAGAATGGGATAAATCTTTTGTAACGCCGCCGTTAAAAACTGTCCATTTGCCTTCAAAAGGCAGGATATAATCCACCTTGCAATTATAATTTTCAACAGAAGGCATATTTGCCCTATGCTTTACATTTGCAATAAGTCCGCCGAAAAACTGCGCCATACCCATCCAAAAACCAATATCTAAAAACACAAACAAGCAAAGTAAAAAAAGCAGGCTAAAAATTGGGTGGTTAAAAGCAACGCCAAAAAGACCGCCCAAAGCCCAAACAAGCAACCAAGCGAAACCTATTTTCCATATAGCATTAATAATGCGCACAAAAAACATCATACGTCTAACACACTAATTTCTTTAGACTCTTGCGGGTTTTCGTTATTTTTAGCAAGCTCTTCCTCTAGTTGGTTTTTTAACATATCTAATTCGCCAATTTTTATATCAATTTGGTCGTTTAAATACTCGATTTTATCTTTGTCGGAGCTATCAAAATTTGCTGTAAGCGCTTCTTCGACGACTTTTTTAACTGCCGACGGCAAAGGTGGTTTTACGATATAACCAACTGCACCAGCTTCAATAGATTTTCTAATATCTTCTCGGTCTGATGAACCTGTACACATAACAATCCTTGCATTTGGGTCAATCTTTAAAATTGATTTTGTGATAGCTATGCCATCTGCACCAGGCATATTAATATCTAAAAACACCAAATCGGGTTTTAGTTTTGTGTATTTTTCAATCGCTCCGTGTCCATCGGCGGCTTGAAAAATACTTGACCTATTAGCTTTGCAGTGGTTAGCTAAAATATCTTTTATAGATTCTCTCATAAGTGCAATATCATCTACAACCAAAAATCTCATATAGTGCACACCTCCCTGTAATATATAATATCATTATATCATAATTACAATATACTTGTCAAAAACTTTTGTGTGCGTTCGTTTTGCGGGTTTGTAAAGATGTCTTGCGGTTTGCCTTGTTCTGCAATAATGCCGCCGCACATAAACAGCACACGGTCGCCAACATCTTTTGCAAAATGCATTTCGTGCGTAACAACAACCATTGTCATACCTTCGTTAGCCAGCCCACGCATAACATCTAACACCTCGCCGACCATTTCGGGGTCTAGGGCGGATGTTGGCTCGTCAAACAGCATTATTTTTGGGCGCATAGCAAGCGAGCGGGCAATTGCAACACGCTGTTTTTGCCCGCCAGAAAGCTGGGCAGGATATGCGTCTGCCTTATCTTCAAGCCCAACACGCTTTAGCAATTGCATACCAAAATCTTTTGCTTCGTCTTTTTTCATCATTTTGGTTTGCACGGGCGCAAGTGTTAAATTGCCCAAAACCGTCTTATGCGGAAAAAGATTAAAATGTTGAAATACCATACCCATTTTGCGGCGCACGTCGTTGATGTTGTTGTTTTTGCAGGTAATTTCTTGCTCGTCTATCCAAATTTGCCCCTGGGTAGGCGTTTCTAGCAAATTTAAGCAACGCAAAAAAGTAGATTTGCCGCCGCCTGACG
Organism: Defluviitaleaceae bacterium; assembly: GCA_009784615.1. GTDB lineage: Bacteria > Bacillota > Clostridia > Lachnospirales > WRAX01 > WRBJ01. Next base: position 4,991 of record WRBJ01000001.1, read on the forward strand.
GACCAATAATAACAACCTTTTCGCCTTCTTTAATATCTTCATCTACTGAATTTAGCACGACGAGTTCGCCAAAAACCTTGCTTAATTTCCGTATGCGAATCACCTTTACGCAACCTCCTTTCTAACTTGCCTAAAAGCCACGTCAACAACATCACTATTGACAGATACATAAGAGCAATTGTGATGAAAGGCACAAAAGCGTCAAAAGTGCGTGAAACAATTAGGGTTGCCGCACGTGTTAGGTCTGTCATTGCTATCATACCTAAAACTGATGTTTCCTTAAAAACAGTAATAAATTCGTTTGATAAAGACGGTAGAGCATTTTTAAAGGCTTGCGGCAAAACAATCAAACGCATATTATTAAATTTTGATAAACCAACAGACCGCCCTGCTTCTGTTTGACCTTTGTCTACCGACAAAATACCGCCACGCATTATCTCGCAAACATATGCGCTGGAATTTACTGCATAGGCAAGCACACCGACCAAAAGCAACGGAATTTCACGTCCTGGCAAAATAACTTGCCGCCAAATTAAAAGCTGCACCAACAGAGGTGTACCACGGATGACGGTGATGTATGCCGAAGAAAACCATCTGGCTGGTGCAAATTTTGATATACGCATAAGCGCAAGAATAAAACCAAGCATAACCCCAAGAAGTGTTGCTAAAATGGTTACTTGCAAGGTAATGCTTAAACCATCAATTAATTGATGCCATCTGTTGGCGTGTAGCAAATTTTGGTAAATTCTAAATAATAAACCCTCCTCCCAGCCGGGAGGGGGGTTTAAATTTGCAGTTGAGCTCAATATAAACATTATTGGTCACCACCAAAGAACATATTGTATATTCTGTCTAATTCGCCATTATCTTTTAATTGTTGCAAAGCGTTGTTAATTTGCTCAAGAAGCTCTGGGTTGTTTCTGTAAACGCCAATTGCATACTCTTCAATACCCAATGCTTCGTCTACAATTCTTAAACTAGGATTATCAGCAATAAACTGATTGGCCACACCAGCATCAACAACAATAGCGTCAACACGGCTTGCATTAAGCTCTAAAACAGTCATTGGCGCACTAACGTGGCGCATAATTTCTACATTATCCAAATACCAAGTAGCCATTGTGTCGCTTGTTGTACCCATTTGTACCGCAACAACATTGCCTTCTACGTCAAGGTCTTCGACTGAATTAATTAGGCTGTCTTGCTGGACGATAATAACAAGAGTGGTTTCAAAATATGGTATAGAAAAATTAACTTGTTGTCGTCTATCTTCTGTAACAGACAATGCCGCAACAGTAATATCTGTATTGCCAAGTTCTGTAGAAGCAATAGAAGGAATAAATTCCATATTATGTATTACCAAATCCATATCCAAAATATCCGCAATAGCCCTTGCCATATGTACGTCAAAACCATCATACTCGCTATTGTCGTTTACAAATTCAAACGGTGGAAAATCAGCTGATGTTGCCATATGAAGCTCTTGCCTGTCGCTGTTATTTCCGCTGCAAGCCGCAAACGCAAACAACGCCACCAAAAGCCCAAAAACCGTAAACATCAATTTCTTCATTACACATCACTCCTAAAGGTTAAATTATCGTATTATACTATAAGCTCATCATCATTGTCAAGCCCTAAATTTTCATTTTCATCAAAAAATTCTTCTGCATTATCTTCATAGTCATCAGGCGGGGCAGATTGGGCGTTTAACCAATTCAACACCCCTATAATTAATATGCACAAAACAACGGAAGAGCCGCCGTAGCTGATAAAGGGCAGTGTTACGCCCGTCATAGGAATAAAGCGTATATTGCCGCCAATAGATACAAAGGCTTGAAAGGCTATAAAGGTAGTAAAAGCAAGTGACATAAGGGCGTGAAGGGGACGCACTGCACGGCGGGCAAGCTGTAAGCCACGCACCAAAAGCAAGCCGTAAAGGGCTATCAAAGCCAAGCCAAAAAGCCAGCCAAATTCCTCGGTGATAGCGGCGAAAATTATATCACGCTCTACAACGGGAATACGTTCGGGAATACCCCGTCCTAACCCCGCCCCAAATGCGCCGAAGGTAGATATGGCAAAAAGCGATTGGGCGATTTGAAAGCTGTTATTTGCAATATCGCCCCAAGGGTCTGTAAAGGCAGATACACGTACACGTATATGTGGAAATATTTGGTATGCAACAATAGAAGCACCGCTCATTGCGCCAAAACCAGACAAAAACAGCTTCCACGAACATGTAGAGGCGTACATAACGCACATAAACACAACAAAAAACAACAAAGCCGCACCAAGATTGCGTTGAAGCACAAGCACAAGAATAATTAAAGCCGTCGCAATGCCCGTAAAAATTAGCTTTGGTGCGGCGGGTTTTATTCTAAAAGCTGTTGCAAGGTATAGTAAAAACGGCAAAACGGCAAATTCTGACGGTTGAAATTGTATGCCCGCAATGCTTATCCAGCGTGTTGCACCAAATTGGTCTATTGCAACCAATGGCAAATTTGTAAGGCTAGCCAAAACCCCAGCAATAGGTACTAATCCCAATAACAACAAACAAGCGGCGGCATAAAATTTTTCATATTTTTCAAAATTATGAAAAATGCGCAATAACATAGGTATAAACATAGACAGCGCAAAACCGCCCATCGCTATAAAAAATTGACGCATTGCAAGCTCGTCATCAAGCCTATGTAACATTACAAAACCAAGCACCAACATAAAAATTGCAATATTTGTGATAAGAGAGCAGGCATTGCGGTAAAATATGCGTATAATAAATGGTGCAGATATAGCAAATGCAAGCACCATACCCGCAAAAACAAGCGTTGTTGGTTGCGCTATACCGCCCAAATTTGCATCAAAGGCAAGTATCACAAAAGCAAATACAGCAAACAAAACAGTAACGGCACGCTGCCCACGCAAAGGCAGTTTTACCCCTGCAAATTTGCCCCGCAAAAAAGATAAGCCTAAAAGAACAAAGCAGACCAATAAAAATATGAAATAATAACGGCTTAAAACCGATAGTAGTGCAAGCATAGACAATGCGCCCCTTACATCACAATTGCGTGATTTTCTGAAATAAATTCGTCATTAATTTGTACACCGTTTTGGTCAAAAGTTTTTCTGTATACACGATTATGTCGGGTCGTCGCCCCCCAATCTTCCACGTGAAAACAACCCGCCTTTTCGTAAATCTCATAACTAACATTAGGCGGAATATCCGATTTCCATACAGCCACCAATTCGTCATCCGTTATTTCTATCTGCAATTGAAAAGCCTGCCCAGTGTTATTTTTTATCATCAAATCTTTATAATTATAAAAACAAGTAGCATCGTGACCAAAAAACTTTTGTGGGGTTGTGTCATAACCGTGCCTATGACGCTCTATAACATCAAGCGGCGTATGCAATGTAGCCCAATAAATAACACCAGATAGATGGCACAATCCACCGCCTAGCCCGCCTGAAAATGAACCATCTGTTAAAATCACACCATCAACATAACCCTTGTGCCGTGTTGGTTTGCCTATCATCTTCCAAAACGAAAAAACTTCATTGGGTTGCAACACTACACCATTAATTTTAGACAACGCAATACGCAAATTAACAATCTTATTTTGTTCCAAAACAGGGTCAATTCCTGCCAAATTGCGCAATAGCGGCGACGCATTGTTAAAATATTCGTAAGGTAGATTTGACGAATTTTGCCGCCCAAACTTAATATTGCCAAAAGCCCATTGCAATCTCTTTTTTAACCGAAAATACGCCACACCTAATTTTTGCCGCAACGCATTACGCCTTACGGGTTGCGCAATGGGTCTATACACTTCATTCATTAAAACACCCCCAACAAAATATTATATCACTAAATAAAACAAGTTGCAAATATTCATTTTTTGTAGTATAATGATAGTTTAAGGAAAATAATTATTTGAAACAAGGAGGATGCCCTATGTTGTGGTTTAAAAATTTAAAGACTGATGATATACACGCAGGGGCTAATCCTGCCCCGATAGAAACTAAAGATGTAGCAAATGCCAATTACGAAGCTATTTTTGACGAGCTTATGATAAAAATGGCTGGATATCACCCTGCGTCAGATTTTGAAATGGTAAAAACCGCATACGAGCTTGCAAAAAATGCCCACGAGGGACAGTTGCGCAAATCTGGCGAACCATACATCATTCACCCAATTTCAACGGCACTTATTTTAGCAGAGCTAGAGCTTGACCGTGAAACCATTACGGCGGGCATATTGCACGATATTATAGAAGATACAGATTATACCTATGACGATTTAAAGCGTATTTTTGGTGAAGAAGTAGCCAATTTGGTTGATGGCGTTACCAAGCTAAAAAAATTTAAATTAGAAGAAAGAAAACGGCAAGAAGTAGAAAAAAACCGCAGAAAAATACGTGCAAACCGTGTGCACGTAAGCCGTGAAGAAGAACAAGCCGAAAATTACCGCAAACTATTTATGTCTATGGCTAACGATATTAGGGTTATACTAATTAAAATAGCCGACCGTGTGCATAATTTGCGTACATTAAGTGCTATGTCTGAAGAGGCAAAAGCACGTATTGCAAAAGAGTCTTTAGAAATTTATGCCCCAATTGCTGGTCGCCTTGGTATTTCCGCAATGCGGCGTGAAATGGAAGATTTAGCATTTAAATATTACGATAACAAATCATATTTAGAAATAAAAGAAAAAGTAAAAATGAAAGTGGATGAACGGCAAAAATATATGGACGAAATTGTTCTGACGCTTTCTATGCTTATGCATTCTCACGGTATTCCCGCCGAGGTTAAAGGGCGTGCAAAGCACTTTTTTTCCATACACAAAAAAATGAAGGCGCAAAACAAACCCATTGAAGAAATTATGGATGTTTTTGCAGTACGCATTATTGTAGATACTGTAGAGCAATGCTGGCAGGCTTTGGGGCTTGCGCACCAAACCTTTACACCTATTATGGAAAGACTAAAGAACTATATCTCGGCCCCAAAAAGCAATGGTTATCAATCGCTTCATGATGCTCTAATGGGGCCAGACGGCGAGCCTTTCGAGATTCAAATACGCACCCGTGATATGCACCGTGCAGCAGAAAGCGGCATTGCTGCCCACTGGAAGTACAAAGAGGGCATAACAGGCACAGACGCTAGTGATGAAAAAATATCGTGGTTACGCTCTATATTAGATATGCAAAGAGAAAACCCCGATAATGACGACTATTTGGCACAATTAAAAGGCGACCTTGACATATATGCGGAATGGGTTCACGTCTATACGCCACAAGGACAGGTTAAGGCTCTTAAAAAAGGCTCTAACCCAATAGATTTTGCCTATGCCATCCATTCTGCTGTTGGCAATCGTATGACTGGTGCTACGGTAAACGGTAGGATTGTGAAGATAGACCACGAACTGCAAAACGGCGACCGTGTTGAAATAATAACAAACAAAGCCGCAAAAGGACCAACTGGGGAATGGCTAAAGCTGGCAAAAACCAACCAAGCCCGTAGCAAAATACGCCAATGGCTTAAAAAAGAAACCCACGAAGAAAGCGTAATAAAAGGCAAAGAAATACTTGAAAAAGTCGCAAAGGCAAAGGGCTATACTTTTAAGAAAATATTTACGCCCGAAGGCGAAAAATTGGTACTAAACCGTTATGCAATGAACGACTTCGACACATTAGCCGCCGCAATAGGGCGTGGCACAATAAGCGAAAACAGCGTGTTTAACCGCCTTTATGAAGAATATCAACGCCTTAACCCAGAACCAACCGACACAAAATCTATTATAGATGAAATAAACAAAACCGCCGATATGAAAGCGATGAAAGAGGTTGCGCAAACAGGCGACGTAATAATCCGTGGCGAGGGTAATTTGGCGATAATATATGCAAAATGTTGTGCGCCTGTGCCGGGTGACGATATTATAGGTTTTGTAACCCAAGGACGGGGTGTAGCCATACACCGCAAAGACTGCAAAAATGTATGCAATTTTACCGCACAGCAAGCCGAAAGGTTGGTAGAAGCCTATTGGAACGAAAACAAAAAAGCCGACAACCGCTTTACGGTGGCAATGAACATTATCTGCGACAATATGGCTTGCATACAACCCGTAACAGATGTGTTGGGCAAGCTAAATATTGAAATAGCGTCGCTTTACGCCGTCCAAGCAGGTTCGGAAGCTAATTTTAAAACATCCCTGCTAGTACACAGCCGTGATGATATAGAAAAAGTAAGCCATCGTCTGCTATCTTTAAAAGGTGTACATCAGGTAGACAGAATAATGAGTTAGGAGTGATTATGATAATTACTACAATGCCCGTTGGCTCGTTTAATACAAATTGTTACATTTTATACCACGACGATACAAAGCGTGGTATTATTATAGACCCTGGCGGCGATGCCGACCTTGTTTTGGCACGGGTTAAAGCATATGATTTAAAGATTCACGCAATATTGCTTACACATGGACATTTTGACCATATTGCTGCCGCTAACGAGGTAGCAACACAGCTTGATGTAAAAATATATGCATCAAAACAAGATGCCGCCCTTGCCGCCGACCCACAGCTTAATGGTAGCCGCCTTTTAATGCACAAAGATGTAATTTGCAATGTAGATAAATTTCTTGATGATAGGGAATATGCCGATTTTGGCTGGATAAAATTACGGGCATTACTAACGCCGGGGCATACAGCAGGGCATATTTGCTATTATGCAAAACAGCTAAATTTACTATTTTCAGGCGATTTGCTTTTTAAAGGAAGCTACGGACGCTATGACCTGCCAACATCAAATTTTGATGACCTTAAAAACAGCTTGCAACGCCTTTTTGCTCTACCGCCAGAAACCGAAGTATACCCTGGTCATGGCAATCCAACCGCTATAGGCTATGAAAAAGAATATAATCCAATCAACAGGGGGTAATAATTATGCAAAAAACAATACATCTTGCGGGTGGCTGTTTTTGGGGTGTCGAAAAATATTTTTCAATGGTTAATGGTGTCGTGTCAACCGAGGTAGGCTATGCAAACGGCAATTTTGAAAACCCCGTATACGAACAAGTCTACACAGGCACAACAGGCTTTGCAGAAGCAATTAAAATTGAGTATGATGACAGTATAATAGATTTGGACGGAATTTTAACACATCTGTATAATATAATCGACCCTACATCGCTAAATGCCCAAGGCGGCGATGTAGGTAGCCATTACCGCACGGGTATTTATTACGAAAATGCCGAAGATAAGGCAATAATCACCGCTTCCCTTGTAGAACTGCAAGCACAGCACCAAGACAACCTTATAGTGGTAGAAAACTTACCACTAAAAAACTACTACACCGCCGAAGAACGGCATCAAAAGTACCTAGACAAAAACCCAGACGGCTATTGCCATATACCGCAATACAAATACAATGAAATTAAGCATTAGTAATGTAGTGCCGCAAACTATTATATTGCAAATAATTACAGATGGCAACATAATGCACAATCAATATATCTCTGAAAACAACCGCAATTGCAAATATCGCTCATCATACAAAACGCCAATATTCTGGAAATACACTTTTATGGCACGGGGCGGCAAACGCATATACTATGCTGCAATCTTTTCGTAGAATAGGCGAGGTGAGAATTAATGAACACGACAAGTAATGTTATGCTAGAAAGAAAGGCAGTAATACGCCGTCTAAATGAGCTTAAACAAAGCCGCATCATATTTGTGTGTGCACCAGCAGGTTGCGGCAAGACTGTTGCCGTGTCGCAATGGCTAGACAAAGATATACGTGCAAAGGCAGTGCTTGCTTTGGACGAATATGACAACAACATAGCAGGCTTTTGCGCCCGTTTTTGTACCACGCTAACCGCCTGCCAACCTCAAAATAAAACTTTAGGTGACATTGTGTCGCACACATTGTTCCAAAGCGCGCCAGAAGAATTTACTTTGCGTGCTGTTTCTGCACTTTCTGTAAGAAAACAAACAGTTTTGGTTTTAGACGATTTGCACCATATATACGACGATAATGTTTTGCGGCTCTTGGATGTGCTTATAAAGCGTTTGCCAAAAAATTTTCAAATTGTAATAATTAGCCGCAGAAGTTTGCCGCCTAGGTTTTCAGAACTTAAGCTAAAAGGCGTTATTGCTCGTATTGGTATGGAGTCATTGCTTTTTGATGCAGATGATATAAAAGTTTTGTGCAGTAAGCGAGGCAACGAAATTTCTGCAGAGCAAGCTGATTATATAATACAAAAAACCGAAGGTTGGGCAATGGGTGTAGATGTCTTTTTGTTGTTGGGCGAAAAAATATTTGACCCTGTTGGCGAATATTTTGACGATTTTATCGAAACAAATATTTGGGATAAATGGGATGATGAAATCCGCAATTTTATGCTACATACTGCCGCATTGCGTAAATTAACACCAGATATTTGCACAACAATGACGGGCATTAGTCAAAGCGATAAAATGCTTAAAGCATTAATGCAAAAAGGTGTTTTTATAACACAATCGCAAGACGGCAGTTTTTATCGTTACCACGATTTGTTTCAGCATTTTTTGCTACGTATGGCAAAGCAAAAATGCGATAATTTCCTTGAAACTTTGTTGCAAAAAGAAGGCAATTGGCATTTGGCTAACAAAGATTTTTACAATGCTATAGAATGTTTTATGCGATGTGATGACGATGACGGCATTGCAAGATGCTTTGAATTTATGGCGGATTCTGGGATAATAAATTTTTCTATCAGTCGGTTTTTGCCCATTATGAACCATCCTGCCATAAAACAAGCCGCCAAAAAATACCCAAATCTGCTATATTTTACTGCATATGGCTCTATTGCACAAGGCAATGCGGCAGATGCAATTTATTTTATGGACGAATATTATAAGAGGTATCCAGAATTTACAAAAAATCATCCACGGCTTACCCGCAGTGCGATATATATGTTGCTTTTGGATTTTAGAATACCAGTGATGCAAGTTGTTGAAAGACTAGAAGCCTATGGCGAGAACCATATAAAAAATACAACATCGCCGCAATTGATTTTTACAATGCATATGCCGCTTTTTCACCGTGGCGTAATTGACTATTCTATAGAAAACAAATACGATATTGTTGATTATTTTGAAAATGAATTTTTTTCAAAAACGAATTGGTCGTATGGTGATAGGTCGCCGCTTTTTATAGACCTTATGATAACAGGCATATTATACGAACGTGGCGAGCTACAAAAAGCACATTTTTACGCCATAAGGTCAAATTCTAAAATAAACGATAACACCCTTATAGATACAAAGCTATGCGCAATGTACATTTTGGTTTCTGTACTTGACGCACAGGGGCTTACAAACGAAGCTACAGAGGTTATGCGGACAATATCTGATACAATAGAAAGCACAAAGTCATATCATTTAAACCCCAATTTTAATGCATTTGTAACCCGCCGACAGCTATCGCAAGGCAATATAAAAGCCGCCGAGCATTGGATAGAGCAAAACCACGAGCCACCGACGTTTTGGACAATGTATATAGGTCTTACCACCTGCAAAGCATTAATTGTCGCCAAAAAATATGATGCCGCTATGATTTTAATACAAAATGTTATGACTATTATTACAGATTTTAACAGAATACAAGACCTAGTATATGCGAAAATTTTAATGGCGATAGCTTGCAATAAAATGAAGCGCTGTTTTAACGAAAAAGCATTGGAATATCTTGAAAACGCTGTTATTATTGCAGAACAATATGGCTATACCCAAATGTTTGTAAACGAAGCCGCCGATTTGTACCCTATGCTATACAAGTTGTTAAAAAGTGTGGAACAAAGAAAAGGCGACGGCAAAAAACACCGCAATTTTATTAAAATTTTATGTAGCGAAACCGCTAAAGCACAAAATAGCATAGAAATATACCCAAAGAGAAAAACGGAGATAAAACTAACGGAAAAGCAAAAGAAAATATTGCAGATATTGCAAGAAGGCAAAGTACAAAGGGAAATTTCCGAAGAAATGGGCATAAAGCAATCTACATTGCGTACGCATTTAACGGCTATATATCAAAAATTGGAAGCAGCAAACGCTGCCGATGCCGTTAGAAAAACATCAGAAATAGAAGGGATTTGGTCTAAATAAAAAAAGGAATGCCCAAAATGACATTCCTTTTTTTATTATTCTTCGATAATTTCTTCTGCTGGTATATTAACACTGATGCCTGCGGCAAATTCCCTTTTTTGCGGCGGAGAAAAAGCGTCAAGCGGGAAATCCAACTTCGAGAAGAAGTCGCAAGGGTTTGGCGGCATAATATGCTTGCAAGGCGGTGGGATAACAAACCCACGGGATTCTACCATCAACGATACCATACGATATAGCTTCACAATAGAGAAAAGACCTATCGTTGGGAAAATGTGGCGGTGATGTTCGCCAAAGCCTTCTGACGGTGGGTTATCACCGTGATGGCGATGTCTGTGGCGACGAATTTCTGCCGATAATGGTATTGCTTTGGCTTCAACCATAATAAATGGAGCGCCGCCACCAAGCATAGTGTGGCTATTGCCCATTAAATCGGTGAAAAGTGCCACCTCTTGCGCTACCGAGCCAAACAAGCTGCAACGACTGGTGTATGTGCTCATTGCTGGTATTTCGCCAAGTGGCATACCGTCACGCCCAACAAAGCGCAAGTTGTAGCAAAGCACAAACTGAATTTCCATATCCCAATACCCTTCTCTAAACGGGCTGGGCTCTTTGCGCATTACATTAATGCTGTGTACCCGCAAATCTTCCATAATGGCAGATTGAGCACCTTCGGGTGCTACAATTATGCGCCCGTCAAGCTCACGAGCGGCTCCGATTTCTGGCTGTGCAAGACAGTCCCTGCTTCTGCAGCTATCATAAATCTTCATTGCCAAAATTGGCTCAGATATGGTAGGTGCTGGCAAATGGGGTGCTTCTGGCGGGTCAATATGCGGCGGTTTGCCGTGGTGTCCGTGCCTAGCTGTTGGCGTTGGATAATTGCCAAATTCAAAAGCTGACATAATACAACCTCCTATAAGAGTTCTACATCATACTATGCAAAAGCCTATTTAAGAGTGATAGTAATATCCGACGCTGTGGTCGGTGGCATAAATAAAAACAGAAGGTCGTTTAACCTTCTGTTTTTAAGGAGGGATTTTGGTTTATTTTTTGCGCTTAAAAAATCCCTTTTTGTTTTCTAGGTTGTCCATATTGTCGCCATCTTCTTCCGCAAATTGACGTAATAATTCTTTTTGCTTGTCATTTAAATTTTTTGGCACTACTATATTAAGAGTTACGGTTAAATCGCCTGTGCGGTTGGGTTGGTTGATGTACGGTACGCCTTTGCCTCGCAGATTCATAGATGTGCCTGTTTGTGTGCCGGCTACTATATTATGGCGTTCTGTGCCGTATGGTGTTTCTATTTCTATTTGTGCGCCAAGTGCGGCTTGGGCAAAAGTGATGTTTTTTTCAAGATATAGGTTTTGCCCACGGCGTTTAAAATCTTTATGCGGTGCAACATTTATGCGTACATAAAGGTCTCCTTTTGGTGCGCCAATGTCGCCAGCTTCGCCTTGACCGCTAAAGCGTATGGATTGCCCGCTTTCTATACCCTTTGGTACTTTAACGACTATTGTGCGTCTTTTAGGGCTTTTACCTGCGCCGTTACAGGTTGCGCATTTATCCCTAATAATCTTACCTGCACCACGGCAAACTTTACAGGCGGTTGTGGTTTCCATATATCCCAAAAGGGTTTGCATAGCTTGGCGTACCGTGCCAGAGCCATTGCAGGCACGGCAAGATTCTGGCACGGTGCCGGGTTTTGCACCACTGCCTTTGCAGGTATCGCAGGTGTCTTTTATAGATACCTCTATATCACGGGTTGCACCGTTTATGGAATCCATAAAATCTACCGTAATGTTGGCTTCGACGTGATTGCCGGGGGATGGACCACGCCGTCTTTGCCCGCCGCCAAAACCGCCCATCATACCACGTACAAGGTCGCTAAAATCAAAATCGTTAAAACCGCCGTAGCCGCCTGCACTACCGCCACCGCTTTGGTTATATGCACTATGACCTATTTGGTCATAGCGTGCCTTTTTTTCGGGGTCGCTTAGCACGGTGTTGGCTTCGTTTATTTCTTTAAATTTTTCTTCGGCGGCCTTGTCGTCTGGGTTGTTGTCGGGGTGGTATTTTTTCACCGCCGTCCTATATGCTTTTTTTATCTCCTCGGGGGTTGCGCTTCTACTTATCCCCAACAATTCATAGTAATCTTGTTTTGTCGCCATTTTAATCCCCTGTCATTACACAATCGTAAGGGCGAGCAATGCTCGCCCGTTCCCACGATTTGTTATTAGTTTTTGTTTTCGTCATCTTTTTCTTCATATTGACCTTCAAAACTGCCGTCCTCGTTCATTTGTCCCGCTTGTTGCTCTGCTTGGGCTTTTTCAGCGGCGGCCTGGTATACCTTGCCTGCCACTTCCTGCATTATGGTGTTAAGGGCTTCTATGTCTGCGGTTAATTTGTCTGCATCGTCTTTTGTCATTTGCTCTATAACCATACCATCAGATGTTTCTTTTAGTTTGGTCAACGCTTCTTCAACACGGGTTTTGTCTTCATCCACAATAACTTCTGCGTGGTCTTTAAGCAGTTTTTCGGTTTGGAAGACAAGGGCATCCGCTTCATTTTTGGTATCAACTATTTCTTTGCGAAGTTTATCGGCTTCTTCAAATTGTTTTGCTTCGTCAACTGCTTTTTGAATGTCAGCATCAGACATTTTAGAGCTGGCTGTGATGGTAATTTTTTGCTCTTTGCCTGTGCCTAAGTCTTTTGCAGATACGTTTACAATGCCGTTTGCGTCAATGTCAAATTTAACTTCAATTTGTGGTATGCCACGTGGCGCAGGCAAAATACCGTCTAGGCGGAAAGAGCCTAATATCTTGTTATCACGTGCAAACTGGCGTTCGCCTTGGTTGATAACAATGTCAACCGCCGTTTGATTATCCGCTGCTGTAGAAAACACTTGCGATTTGTTAGCAGGTATTGCCGTGTTACGCTCTATAAGCGGCGTTGCAACGCCGCCTAGCGTTTCAATGCATAATGTAAGCGGGGTAACGTCAACCAAAATCAAATCTTTAAGAGATTCGTCGCCGCTTAATTTACCGCCTTGTATTGCCGCACCAATGGCTACACATTCGTCTGGATTAATGCCTTTAAAAGGCTCGTGTCCTGTTATTTTTTGCACGGCATCCTGTATGGCAGGTATACGTGTAGAACCACCTACAAGTAGCACACGGGTTAAACCGCTGGCAGATATACCCGCATCTTTTAACGCTTGATGCACGGGTTCTATAGTTTTTTCTACCAAATCCGCAGTAAGTTCGTTAAATTTGGCACGTGTCAATTTTACATCCAAATGCTTTGGACCATCTTGGTTTGCGGTTATAAATGGTATGTTAATGTCGGTTTGTGTAACGGTGCTAAGTTCTTTTTTAGCTTTTTCTGCCTCAACTTTAATACGTTGCATTGCCGCTTTGTCTTTTGAAAGGTCAATGCCTTCGGTGTTTTTAAATTCTTTCACTAAAAAGTCTATAATACGCTCGTCAAAGTCGTCGCCGCCCAAATGATTTACACCATTTGTAGACATAACCTCTATCGTACCATCACCAATTTCTATAACACTAACGTCAAATGTACCGCCGCCTAGGTCGTATACAAGTATTTTTTGGTCTTGCTCGTTCTCCAAACCATAGCCCAAAGCGGCAGATGTTGGCTCGTTAATAATACGCTTTACATCAAAGCCTGCAATGCGACCAGCGTCGACGGTTGCTTGTCTTTCATCATCGCCAAAATATGCGGGTACGGTGATAACGGCTTCGGTAACAGTACCGCCCAAATAGCTTTCTGCGTCTGCTTTTAATTTTTGTAGTATCATAGCAGAAATTTCCTGCGGGGTGTACTGCTTGCCGTCAATTGTCAATTTTTCCTTTGTACCCATCAAACGCTTGATGGACATAACGGTGTTTTCTGGATTAGTAATAGCTTGACGCTTCGCCGCTTCGCCTACCAAACGCTCGCCGTTTTTTGCAAAGCCAACGATAGATGGTGTAGTACGACCGCCTTCGCTATTAGGGATAACAACAGGCTTGCCGCCTTCCATAACGCTAACACAGCTATTTGTAGTTCCTAAATCAATACCAATAATTTTGCCCATAATATTTTTTCCTCCTAAATTTTGTAATTGTTTTCTATCTAAATTTGTATAATTTAGATTTATAGTAAGTTTTGCAACTCATTTATGTGTAAAACTAATGCAGACACTGTAGCTAAATTTGCCATTGGCTCAAGTATGGTAGTTATTCTTTTTATTGCCCTTTGAAATTTTCCTTTATTAGGGTTTGAATTTTTAATCTCTTGTTCAATTTGCTCAACATTGTCAATAATTTCGTTTTCCATATCAGTATTATTTAAGCTCGGAATTAAATTTCTTATTTTACTAATAATTTCTAAAGCATTTTCTGTGCTGACTGTCAAGGATTGATTTATGTTTCCATTTGACATTGCTAAATTGGAGTGGCTTACACTGCCATTAACCGTCAAGCTCATAGGTGTACTGCTTTTCAAGTGGTCTTCTTCCATAGCAAAATAATTTTTGCATAGTGTCAAAATTCTTACTATTCCTATTCCACCAGATAAATCAGAAATAAAACTTACATACCCATTATCTTTAAGATATTTTAATTCTGTATATAAACTATTTTGGGATACATAATCATTCAAAATTTGCTCAGCTTCTGCGTCGGTTTTATCGTGAATAAGTTTAACAATCTCTAACTCTTTGCCATATAACTTTTTAAATGTATTTCCCATTATTTTCTCCTTTGCTTTAAAATAATTTCTAAAATTAATCACATTTTTTACAAAAAGATTTCTATCAGCTTTGTAGTGTTCTCAAGACAACCACGACTGCCTTGCGATTATTTATTACTCGTAATAATCCATACAAGCCCTATCGGTCGTCATACTTGCCACATACTCTGCCACCTTAACGTGTGCAGGATGAACCTGATACGCCGCAAGTGCTTCTTCGCTTACATACAAGCTATCAAGCACTATATCCCTATTGCTTTTTGGCGGCACCATTTCTGTATACACTTTTAAAGAGATAATGCCATCAATAACGCCCACCAAAGCCTCCAAATCGGCTTTAATTTTCTGCCCAACCGTAATTCTTTCATCTTGAGTAATTTCTTCTTTAAAATTCCAAGCTACTATATGTCTTACCATTTTCAATTCCTCCTTTAATTTGCAACAACCACGGCGGCGTGGCGTATTATTTGTCCTTTATAGGTATAGCCGGCTTGCATTTCTTCTGTGATAATTTTTTCGCCTACTGCATCATCTTCAATATGGCTAATGGCAGAATGTAGGTTGGTGTCGAAGGCTTCGCCGACTGTTGCAATGCGCTTTATGCCCATATCATCAAACATATGGTCAAGCTGGTTTTTTATCATTAACACGCCTTTGATAAAAACGTCAGCAGGGTCTGCGTTTTTCATTGCCAAATTAAAATTGTCCATTACAGGTAGCAATCCTTCAGCAAAAGCCATTATGCCGCGGTCGTACATATGTGCTTTTTCTTTTTCGCTACGGTTTCTAAAATTTTCATAATCCGCCGTAACCTGTTGCAGTTTGTTAATTAATGCATTGTTTAGAGCTTGCATTTTTTCAAGCTCTGCTGGTTCTTGTTGTTTTATTTGTTCATCGGGTGTTTCATTTTCTTCAACCAATTCACCCTCAAGCACTTCTTTGTTTTTTTTCATATTTTCCTCCATCATTGTACGCCTAATGTAGATAAAACCATCTGCAATACAGACATTACCTGTGCATAATTCATACGGGTTGGGCCAATTATTGCTAGTTGTCCATAATATTGCCCATCAATGTCAATTTTTGCCTTAATAACAGAACATTCTTTAAGGTCTGGCGTTTCGTTTTCTTCGCCAATAATCACTTGAATTTCGCCTGCTAATTGTCCACTGACAATTGCGTGAAGATTTTCCTTTTCCTCCAGCAAGCCCATTATTGCACGGGCTTTTTCAAGGTTAGCAAATTCGGGAAAATCAAGGATATTTTTAATGCCCACTGCGTGGACTTGGGTGTTGTTTAGCGACAGCAAAATTTCACGTATAGCCGACAAAATAATGTCAACAGGCACATCTTCCAACCCTTTTTCCCTAAAATGATGGCGAAGCATAGCCGCATATAAATGCGTAAAATCTTCCGCAACAGAATCCGCAAGCATAGCGGTAAGTGCATCCGACACCTTTTTAATAAGGCTTTGCGGCAACACTGCTGGCAACACCAAAACCTTATTTTGCACGGCGTTTTGGTCGGTTATAACAATCAGTGCAACAATAGGGCCTTCTACCAAAATAAGCTGTATTTGCTTAACTTTGTGCCGTTTTGACAGCGTTTCAGTGGCGATTATTGTGTAATTTGTGATAAAAGCGACGGCATTTGCCATTTCGCGCATTATATTTTGCACTGCCACCTCTTGCCTTTGCAAAGCCTGTATCAACAATTCTTTTTCGGCGGCTTCTAGGCGGCGTTTTTTCATCACATTATCCACATACAGTCTATAACCTTTATCGGACGGAATACGCCCCGAAGATGTATGAGGAGCGATAACATAACCCATTTCTTCCAAATCGCTCATTTCATTACGAATGGTGGCAGAACTAAGCCCAAAATCATACTTTCTAGCAATAGTGCGCGAACCTATAGGCTCTGCCGTTAAAATATAATCATTAATTATCGCTTCAAGTATCTTCATTTTGCGCTCGTTCATTTTTGGCATATTATGTCACCTCCCGTCGGTTCATCTTTCTTTTTGTTAGCACTCACAATAAACGAGTGCTAACAATCACTAATATACCACACCCATTTTTATCTGTCAACACCTTTTTTAAAAAAATTTAAAATTTTTTACAATTAAAAATGCCATCATCTGCAAAAGATGATGGCGGATTTATTAAAATACTTGATTAATCATCAAAATCAGGAACTATAAACCCATCTCTGCGCATTCGCTCTATAAACGCCTCTACATCATCGGGATAACTCTCACGTATCCAATTAAGTGTAGCTTCTACTTGTTCCTGCGTTAAATGTGTAAGACTATCACCAATGCGAAAAGTAAAACGCAAACTATGACCCACGTCAGGGTTTACAGCAGACCTTATCCGGTATATAAATGTATCGCCAATTAGGTCTGTAGACCTTTCGTCAAAGTCTATTTCCATCATATTTTCGTATTCGTCAATAACATCTTGTGAATTTATAAATAAATGACTCCACGTTACCTCTTCCCAATTAATACGGGGGTCATTTATATTGGTTGCATCTGACATTTCTTGCTTCCTCTTTGCAACATATGCTATTAAGGCGGTCGGTATTCTTTCTTCTGCTAAGGCTAAAAGAGCGTTTGTTTCATCTTCGATGGTTTCATATGTGATTTGATAAAAAGCGTCAAGCATATTATCGAAGTCAAGCATATATGACGTTAAGTCGTCATCTTCGCTAGCCAAAGCAATGAAACCTACAATAATGAATGCCGAAATCAACACGATGGCTAAAACGGTTGCGCTTATATAGTGCTTCTTTTTTAGTACGGTTTCTGTATTCACATCAATCACCCTTCTTATTAATAAATATGATAAATTCTATTATGAATAACACACTAATCTACATATTATATGTTATCAAAATCGTATAATATATTTAGGTTGTTGCCAATAAGAAATTTGATAAAATTGCAATTTTGTTTCGCAAAAGTCAAATAATTTCGTAAAAAGCTACCATCTGTTGTAGATGGTAGCTTGAAGTCTAATACTATGTATCAATATCAAATGTCAAAAAATCAATTATAGTTAATAGCACGTGAAAAAGCTATAAAATCTCGTGCAAATCCATCAACTAAAGCAACAGACCGAAAAGAAAGTGTCCCATAAGCGATTCCATTATGCCAAAGAACAGCACCGCTATCTCCGCCGCCCCCTCTTGCACCAAAATCAACCAAGGTCATTTGGTTCAAATTCATACCTTGAATAGTTATGGGGTTTATTGCCAAAAAAGCCGTACCTGTCATAAACCTTGATACTGCTCCTATTGTATGCACATTTGAACCAAACGGCAGGCTACCTCCTCTGAAATTTGTAAGCGTTTCAAAGGTTGACGCAATATGCGCTGACATAGTTACATCTGGCAATAGCTCAACATACGACACGTCAATACCATTTCTAGGCTCAAATCTTGGATTGGTCGTGATTGCGCCTATTGCTTGACCATTTGCCAATGTTACAACATCATCCCGCCTTGTTGAGCCGTGGCTGGCGGTAAAAAACCCACGCCCACGTGAATCGGCGGGATGACCAGCCGTCAATTGCACCCTTGTTAAACTGCCATCACCATTAACCCTAGAAGCAAAAATAGATGCACCCATACTAATTATTCTTGAAGATGTAGGTTCAAAATCTATATTATGACTAGAATCATCCCTCTCTCTTTCAATGACACCAGATTCATAAATCAAATTTAGATGTTCTTCAACAACTTTCAAAGACTCCCAATCTTCTATGCTTCGGAAGTATTCAGCCAGCCCATTTAATGTTTGATAAGCTCCCAACGGGTCAGTTTTAATTACATCTGTCATCAATCTTTCTTGGGGACCTTCAAAGCTGTCTGGGTCAATCCATATAAAAGAAATTAAATTTATAGGAATACCAGTAGCCGCAGATAGATTGCTTCTCAGTTCTTCGCTAGTAGTAAGCTCAGACGAGGTAACCTCTATCAAAAACACATCTTCATATCCAATAAATCCACCGGGTTCTAAAGGTGTACTCCATATAGAGCCAGTAAATTCACCAACTGCATTATTCCTAGCGTATTGCTGCGAAGTTTCCAAAAAATGTTCAAGCGCTACAAGATGATTTCGATACATAGTTAAATTATCGGCAGTAACGTCGTCATCTGAAGAAAACATAATAAAACCAGCTAGTAGTGCAAATACTACCGCTACTGCGATAAAATATCTCTTTGTTTTGCTTGTCATAGCAATCTCCTCACTTTCAATAAAATAAGTTTGCCTTGCAATATATGCAAGTTGAATAAGAAACGCAACCCATTATTATAGCACATTTCAGTGCAAAGAACTATCCTCCTTTTTTATTAATATTTAAAATTTTATAATGTATAGAACATTAATCTACAATATTATGTATTATCCAAATCGTACCATATATTTGGGCTGTTGTCAATAAAAAAATTATAAAATTTTTTTTGACTTTAGGTTACTAATCGTGTATAATTGTAGGTAAATTTTTGGCAAAAGAGGTGCGATATGAGCTTTTTAAATAGAATCAATAAAAAAATTCTAATCCCTATTATCGTTGCGGTACTTATTGCAATTGCGGGTGTGATTATCTTTGTTTTAACACGTGATGATTATGTACCAGAAGAACCGCAAGAAATATATGAACCTGAAATAGAAATACCAACCGAGCCAGAGGACGAAGAAGATGAGGAAGAACCCGAAGATATTCGACCCCTAGGCAGACTAACGGGCTTGCCTATTGATGAAGAATATCTAAACCGCCGCCCAATTGCGGTTACGGTAAACAACGCAGGCCCTGCTTGGCCGCATAGCGGGCTGCTTGACGCAGATATTATTTATGAAATATTAATAGAGCTACCCGCAACACGCCTTGTAGCCGTATTTCAATCAGAAATGCCAGAGCGTGTCGGACCAATTCGCTCTACACGTGATTTTTTCTCGGGTATGGTGCTTAACCACGACGCAATATTGGTACACCACGGCGGCACAGACAGCGGGTACATAAGCGTGCGGGATTTGCCTATTGTTAATATAGACGGCATGCAATACGACGGCACGATTTTTTGGCGTGATAGAAGCTATCCGCAATGGACAGGACGTACAGGGCAAAGAGCTTTTGAACATAGCTCTTTCTCTAGCTGGGAGAATTTATCAAGACATATAGAAGCACGCAATATTCGTGATTATATAAATGAAGAAGGAGATTTTGGTCTTAATTTCGGCGAAATTCCAGAGCATATCGCACCAATATCAAACGCAGAGCGCGTAACAGTACCGTTTACGGCTTCGTACACCCGCCATTTTATTTTTGATGATGAAAACGGGCATTATATGGTAGAAAACCGTGACGGCGCACATCGTGATGCAGAAACACAAGAGCAGCTTTTTGTAAACAATGTGCTAATAATGATTACACCACGCCACGGCGTAGATATGAATGGTTTTGCAAGCGGAACAATCGTTGGCGAAGGCATAGGATATTTAGCCACAAACGGCGAGCTTTTTGCAGTACAATGGGAAAAAGCCAACCATATATCTCCAACACAATGGTTTTTTGAAGATGGCACACCGCTTGCACTAACGTCAGGCAAAACGTGGATTTGCGTGTTCCAAAACACGGGAACTTTAAACATAGAATAAAAATTAGGAATGAGGAGCAAGGAATGAGGAATTTTTTACGGTTGATAATTATTGCAGTTATTGCAGTTTTTGTTTTTGTTGCTTGCGCTACGGATGAAGCTGACTATTATGCTGTATTACCGACTGTTGCTGAGTCATCAACACAACCACCAACACAACCCGAAACTGAGCCGCCAACAGAACCTGTAACCGAAACTGCAACAGAAGCAATTCCTTTTAAGCACGTGGATATTCCCATACTGATGTACCACACGTCATCAGAAAACAATCCCGGCGCACTAGCCGAGCTTTATGTACGCCCTTCCGAGTTCGAGCGTCAAATTGTATGGCTTATAGAAAACGGATTTACCTTCGTAACCTTTGACGATTGGGATTATTTGCATACGATAGAACGCCCAATAATGCTTACTTTCGATGACGGCTATATCGAAAATTATACAGAAATTTTTCCCATATTACAACGCCACAACGCCACAATCGTACTATTTCTAACGTGGAACTCTATAGTAAATCACGGTTTTACAGAAGATATGATAATGACAATGCACAATTCGGGATTGGCTTCTTTTGAATCTCACAGTATGACCCACCCAAATTTAGCAAATATATCAAGCAACACCGACCGCCTTAACTTTGAACTTTCGCAATCAAAAAACAATATTGCAGAGCTTACAGGCAGAGCGCCTATTGCAATCGCATACCCCGCAGGCGGTTTTAACGACATAGTAAAACAACATACAGCAGAACATTATCGTTTTGGTCTAACAGTTATACCAGGTATACACAACACCGCTTGGGACGATTTTGAAATGCGGCGTGTACGCATAAATCGCAGTACAACGCTTGATACATTCATCAATCTAGTATCGCAATAAATTACAAATATATAGCCTTTCAACTTAAGCTTGCCACAGGGCTTCGCTCTGCGCAATCTTAAGTTGGCTCGCTATAATGACAAACTGGATTGCCCGTTTAAACCCATACCTGCAAAACTACCCTTTTTATAATGATAAAACCCAGCGGCGGCTACCATCGCCGCATTATCAGTACAAAATATAGGTTTTGGAATGTGTAAAGCAATATCTTGCTGAGCACATTTTTTTGTTAATGTTTCACGTAAGCGGCTATTACAAGCCACACCGCCAACCACCGCCAATTTATCAACACCTGTCATCAAACAAGCATTTAATGCATTTTTAACCAAAACATCCACCACAGCGTCCTGAAAAGATGCCGCAATATCAGCGTGGTTAGTTTTATCGCCCTTCATCTTTGCACTATTAATATAGTTAAGTACGGCAGATTTTAAACCGCTAAAACTAAAATCCAAAGCATTATCAAGTTTGGCACGGGGAAAAGGTATTGCCGCAGGGTCGCCTTCCTTAGCAAGGCTGTCTATCTGCACCCCACCAGGATATGGCAAACCTAAAGAACGAGCCACCTTATCAAAGGCTTCCCCGGCGGCATCATCAACTGTGCGACCCAAAATTTCATATTCGCCATAATTTTCCACATACACAAGATGATTATGCCCGCCGGAAGCTATAAGTGCAACAAAAGGGGGAGCAAAACCACTGTTTTCAAGATAAGCAGACGAAATATGACCTTCCAAATGGTTAATGCCAATAAGCGGTGTATCTGCCGCAAAAGAAAGACTTTTTGCAAAATTAAGCCCAACAAGCACTGCACCAATCAAACCTGGTCCATATGTTGCGGCAATTGCATCAATATCCATAAGCGTGCAACCTGCGTCATCTAGGGCTTTTTTAACCACGGTATCAATTTTGTCTATATGGTTGCGTGCGGCAATCTCTGGCACAACACCGCCGTGCGGCTTATGAATATCTATTTGCGAAAAAATAACATTAGACAGCACAACATCGCCGTTTAAAATAACGGCGGCGGCTGTTTCGTCACAAGATGTTTCTATGCCCAAAATCTTTATATTTTCTTCCATTTTAACCTCTCGTGTTTGGTCTACCTGGTCGGGTAGGGTTTTGGCGTATCCAAATGGCTACGCTGTATATAATTACAATAGCCTCAATAGATGCGGCTATATAGAAAAATATATCGTTCATTGTAATAAAAAACGGCACAAGCATAAAAAGCCCAACGCCAAAGCCCATATGACCCCATTTTGTTGTCCACCATTTAGATTTTTCGCCGCTTTTGGATGCCATACTGCCCATAATACGCAAATGCGTTGCTTGCGGCACATCGGCTTCTATAACCTGCTCTCGGCTATTGGTCAATTTTTTAACTTCGCCCTTTCCTTCTTGATGTTGAAAAAAAGCAAGCAAAAACGCCATAGCACCCATTATGCCAAAAAATACTGCAAAGCCCACCATAACATCACCCCCTTTTTCTAAAAACCTTCTTAAATAACATTGTCATAAAGCCACTTCGATAGGATATAAATGACCGTTACACCTAATATACCTGCGGCAATATATAAAAACAATACTATTTGGGTAAGAAAAAACGGCACAGCAACCAAAAGCCCAACGCCAATGCCAGCATAGCCCAATTTGTCAATTATACCCTCGCTGCGCATACCGCTTGACAAACCGCCAAAGTCTGCTTTGAAATGCATAGATTGAGAGTGCTGTTTGCGCTCGCCGCTATCTACAACCTTAATTTCTTCTGGCTTTTCTTGCATTTTAATTTCATCGTTGGGTTTGGTAGGGATACTTAGCTTTGGCGCAAAAGTTTGTTGCAGATATTTTTGCTCTTGACGATGAAGATAATATGCAAAATACAGCACCGCCAAACCCATTAACCCAAAAGGTATTGCTACAGCCCACACATTACAACCCCCTATTCAGAAACTCTATTACGCTCTACAGCCGCCTTTTGCCTAGGTATTATATAAACCTGCAATAACAACAAAGCGGCAAAAAGTGCAAAAAACGCAATGCTATAAACCACCATAGACGATTCGGACCAATTGCCTATGCTTGCCAAAAAGCTGCCAATAGCGGCAATTATGCTTTGCGAAGCAACTGTTATAGCTTCAAAAATATTCGATAATGTGTAGAAGCCCTGTATTTGGGCAAAATGCACAGCCCCATTGCCAAAAATTGCAAAACCTATACCGCCGAACAAAACAGTAGCAACGGACACCCAAGCCGCAAAAATAGCGCCGTCAACAAGCCTTTCTTTTACACTTGCCTTTTTTGGGGCGTAAAGATTAAGTTCATAAATTTTTGCCATTACGGAGGCTGCAAAATCTTCAGGAGCTTCTATTATTTCAAGTTCGTTAAAACCCTGCAAAATCTCGCTATATGCGGCAAAATCTTCATTGCAGGCGTTACATTCTTCCATATGTTGCTTTAGTTCGTTTTGCTCAACATCCGACAAATTGCCGTCCATATAATCCATCATCATATCAGTGTATTTTTCACACGCCATAGCTCGCCTCTCCTTTCATCGTCAAATTTTCTTTTAACAGCTTTCTTGCTCTAAAAATACGGTTTTTCACTTTGCTCATTGGTTCGTTTACAATTTCAGATATTTCTTGATAACTTAACCCTTGTTGGTGATATAACACAATAGGTATGCGGTACATCTCAGGCAATTCTTGAAGCATTTCTGCAAGCTGGCGGGTCTGCTCTTTTGCTATATAGGCTTCTTCGGGCGATGGTGCAAATTCGCTCTGCTCGTGGTCTGTGTCTTCTAGATGTGATACTAAAACCTCGTTTTTAGTACGCCGTCTAAAATCTATAACGTGGTTTGTAGCAATCTTTATTACCCAAGTAGAAAATTTATAATCGGGTCTATATTTTTCCAAATTTTTGTATAGTTTAATGAAAATCTCCTGTGCTTGGTCGTTTGCGTCCTCACGGTCATTAACCATACGCAAAACAACCGAATATACAAGATTTTTATATCGTTGCAAAAGCTCGTCAAAAGCGTGTTGCTGTCCGTCAACAACCGCCATAACAAGCTCATAATCGCTTTTATCGGTAAACGCTATCATTTTCTCACCTCTTATACATACATACGCAAGGCTTCAAAAAAAGTCTGCCAATTCTAAAAAATTTAAAATAATACTCATACCAACACACCCCGTCATTGTGAGGGCTACCGCCACCATAAAGCAATACACACCAAGCCCGAAGCAATCCAGTGAAAGAAACTACGACAACGTAAGGGTATACTACAAACAACTTAAATATCCAAAACCTACCTTCAATTTAGCAAGTAAACCTAAATCCTACGCAATTTCGCAACCAACCCCTCAAAATACAACGGCGGCTGGACACAAAACTCCATATACTCCCCATTGGGATGCACAAAACCCAATAATCTCGCGTGCAAGGCTTGCCCTTCTGCTCCAAAGTTTTGTTTAGATTTACCATATACAACATCACCCAAAATAGGATGGTTTATATGTGCCATATGTACACGTATTTGGTGGGTTCTTCCAGTTTCTAAGCGGCATTTTATTAGTGTAAATTTACCAATATTTTCTAAAACATAATAATGCGTAACTGCTCTTTTTCCATTAGGGTCAATAGCCATCTTTTTACGGTCTACTTTATGGCGAGCAAGAGCTAAGTTGACGGTGCCATCTTGACCAATTCGGTTATGGACAATGGCAACATATTTCCGATTTATACTGTGGTTTGCGAATTGTTCGGCAAGCATATTATGCGCCCTATCATTTTTAGCAACTACCAAAAGCCCCGATGTATCCTTGTCTATACGATGCACAATACCGGGGCGCAAAACCCCGTTAATCCCCGAAAGACTGCCCCCGCAATGGTGCATTACAGCATTTACCAGCGTACCCTGATAATGCCCTGCGGCTGGATGCACAACCATACCTTTTGGCTTGTTTATTACTATTAGGTCATCATCTTCGTGTATTATGTCAAGGGGGATGTTTTGCGGCAATATTTCCAAGGCAATAGGCGGCGTAATGTGAAGTTCGATCAAATCACCGTGACGCAGGCGGTAGTTGGATTTTTGCGTCTTGTTGTTTACAAGTACATCGCCGCCGTCAATTAGTTTTTGGGCATTATTGCGGGTTATGTCGCCCATATTTTGTACAAAAACATCAAGCCTTGCGCCTATATCGCCATTTTCTGCGGTTTTTGTTAAAATATCATTATCCATTTTTGCTAAACCTCAATTTTTTAGAAGGTCTATCATCTTTAACAAAGAAAGTAAGCACAGCAAGGGCTATAACCGACACAACAATAAAAACATCCGCCATATTAAATACAGGGAAGTTTATAAAACGTACAGCAAACATATCTACTACAACACCGACTGTGTCGTTAATTAGGCTTTCTCTAAACAAGCGGTCGTAAAAATTGCCTAACGCACCGCCGAAAAGAATTAGCAAAAACACTCGCAAAATATTGGCGATGCGGGTTTTTGGCAATGTGGTGTAATACCATATCATAGCCGTCAAAAGTATTGGGGTTATGATGATAAAAAACCATCGTCCACCCTGCAACATACCCCAAGCCATACCGCTGTTTTCGTGGTATACAAGCGAAAGTACACCGTCTATCACAACACGTTCGGGTTGTCCGAAAAGATGTTGTATTGTAAGCCATTTTGTTATTTGGTCTATTGCAAAAATTATGCCAACAAACGCTATGGGTAATACCCATTTTTTTATCATATGCATTGTATTACTCCTTTTTCATCAGGATTTTTTACTATTTGTGCCGTACCTAATTTTGATGTGGCGATTATTGTTAGCTTACCGCTTTGTGCCTTTTTATCACGCTTCATTTGTTGATAAATTTGTTGGGGCGACAAATTAGACGATATTGGCAAGCCGTATTTTCTAATTATGTCAATCACAAAATCTGCGTCATCTTGCGGCAAGTTTAGCTTTGCGACAGAATAGCGCAAGGCGCAAACCATACCTATTGACACACAATGTCCGTGGGGCAGTTTAAAATCCATTAATGTTTCAATGGCGTGTCCAAAAGTATGCCCAAAATTAAGTATTTGCCGTAAGTCATTGTCCTTTTCATCTTGCGTTACAATTTCTGTTTTAATATCGCAACTGCTTTTAATAATATGCAAAAGTGTCGCTTCATCACAGATAAGCACCTTGCTTATATTCTCGTTTAAAAACTCAAGCAAAGCTACATCTTTTATTATGCCATATTTTATTACTTCTGCCAAGCCCGAAATATAATCATTTTTTGGTAATGAAGATAAAACGGCTATATTACTGTAAATTAGACGGGGTTGATGAAATGCGCCTATAAGGTTTTTTTCGCCTAAAAAGTCAATGCCTGTTTTGCCGCCTATTGCGGAGTCTGTCATTGCTAAAAGGGTTGTTGGAATGTTGATATAATCAATACCCCGCATAAATGTGGCGGCGGCAAAACCTGCCACATCCGACACAATGCCGCCGCCAAGTGCGACAACAACCGACGACCTATCCAAACCCGCATTATACATAGCTTGCAGGACATTTGTATAGGTGTTAAAATTTTTCGCCGTCTCGCCTGATGGGATAATGCAATGCTGTATATGCCATATGGTGCTGTTTGCAAGGACAGTATGCACATCCGCAAGATAAAGCGGTGCGATATTTTCGTCGGTAATTACCATCGCCGTCTTCGGCACAGATAAATCCCAAATTTTTGATAATGATGAAGCCAAGCCGTCCCAATTATTTTTTATTGAATAGCTCATATTCGCTCCTTTTTAAACATTATACAAAATGCCCCAAAAAGGGGCATTTTGTATAGGAGATTAAGTTATGAAAAGATTATAAGAAAATCGTCAAGTCTAGTTATTCTGGTGTATTGGTATCCCTGCCTGTGTTTGTGCTTTCTTGCTCATTTGCGTTACCGAATGGTGTTGTAAAATTGGATATTATTATACCGTCGGGCGTTGTGGTGGTAGACATACCTAAAACATCACGCAAAAATGAAATTGGTACAAGCAAACGTTGCGGCGAGCCGCCGTCAAGACGCGGCGCAAGCTCTAAAGTTCGCACATCATCGGCATCGCCGTAGAAATATGAATTAACGCCAGTGGTTAATGTTGATACTACATTACCATTACGCATAATTGTCAATGTATTTGTTGCCCCATCCCAAGAAGTTGTATATCCTGCAAATTCGTCAATTGCGGGGGTAATTTGCACCATAACTACATTGTATTGTTCTGGCGGTAAAGTGATGAAATGGTTTGGTGTGAGCGTACGAAATTCAAAACCATCCCTTGGAAAAGATGATGGAAAAACTGTTCTATGTGCCAGCATAAATGTACCTGACGTATGCGGCACAATAAGAATATCGCCATCTAAATAAAATGGGCTTGTGTTGGTAAAAGTAATATTGGTAGCGAAAAGTCGTGGGTTTAATGATATGCGGCTGTTAAGTTCGTTACGTACAAGGCGTACGCCGCCAGGAATGATTTCGTTTAACTGCATAATTTCTAATGTAGATACGTTGATAACTGTGGTTGCGGCGGTTTCTACGGTGTTTACACCTATGGCACGCATTGTTGTAACCACAGACAAATATTGTTCGCAATGACTTACAAATGTTTCCATAGATACATCAATTGCCGTCGCTCTTGTTCTATGTGTATTTAAAAAATCGTCAAATTGGGTGATGAAGCGTTCATTTAACGCCGCTGTTTGTTGTGCAAAGCCCACACGGGGCACACTAATATGTGGCAGATGACCTGTGAAGGTAATGCCGACTGTACCAGCACGTAGCGGTATATTGCGTGTTGTTATGCGTCCACGCAAATCACGCATATCGGCATTTGTTGTGCTTTGTGTGTTACTGTTTGCGGTAGATGTGTTTGCGAAAATATCTTGCACCAAAGGCGCAGACAATGCAAAAACAGCGGTTACGCCAACCACCACACCAAGTTTTGTTATATTTGAAAGTTTAGATTTTTTCATAATTTAGTTGCTCCATTCTATTTTGCGGGGCAAATATTTGCCCGCTTGCACACAATTATTTCATATTCGCATTATAGGTCAATATGTATATACCGTCAACCGCTTACATCGTTTTGATAAAAAATTGTAATCAAAACGAAATATATTTAATTTATTTTTAACTTGAACAGTTGCGATAAATGATGTATAATGTATATTTGTATAAGTATTTTTCGGTAAATAAGGAGCGTACATTTATGAAAAAAATATGGAAAGCTACAATATTATGTTTTGCTTTAGGGATGGCGGCTATTGCTTTTGCTGGTTGCGAGGCGGAATCTTTAGAGCGTTTTTTAGGACGTGAACCAAATGATATTGTTGGGTTTAGCGATTTTTCTGCCGCAAGACCCAATGCTCTTGCAAATCAGCTTGCGCAGCCTAAATCGGGCGAATATATTGCCGTGATGTATACCAACCACGGCGAGGTTCATATAAGGCTTTTTCCGCAATATGCTCCGCTTGCTGTTCGTAATTTTGTAACACACGCACAAAATGGTTATTATGATGGGGTTACATTCCATCGTGTGATACAAGATTTTATGATACAAGGCGGTGACCCGATAGGCGATGGTGGTGTAAGCATTTGGGGAGAGCCTTTTGGCAACGAGGTTTCCCGTAATCTTGTACATGCGCGTGGTGCGTTGTCTATGGCTAACCGTGATAATGCGCAATGGGGCATTACACAAACAAATACAAGCCAGTTTTTTATTGTAGATGCGCAAGCCGGCACACATTGGCTTAATGGCGCACACACTGTTTTTGGGCAGGTTTTTTATGGTATGGATGTGGTAGATGCTATTGCGGCTGTGGAGGTTATAGACCCAACGCCAGCTGTACAAAATTACCGCCCTGTCGAGGATGTAATTATCGAAAGAATTGAGATTAGAGCTTTTGAATAGATTTTGCAAATTAACAAAGATGAGATTGTTTGTTAGCTGCAAATGTGGTATAATAGTAATGTAAATTTGAATTGGGGTGGTTTTTTGCGTAATTTGCGTAATAGATTATTAACGGCAGTTATGGCGGCAGTTATGGTGTTGCCGTCTATTTCTGCGTTTGGCGATATATTTATATTGACGGACGAAGTGCGGGCTACATTTGCAGGGCGTACTAATGCAAATCAGCTTATACGCAATGCAACATTTGATGATTTATCATTTGCTTGGCCTGCCGAGGCTGTTGTGCGTGGTGTTGCCCTTGGTGCTATCCACGGCGAGGATAATAGCTTTCGTCCCAATGACAACGTAACACGTCAAGAAGCCCTTAATACTGTTATGCGTGCAATGGGGCAAAGCGGTGCGGCGGCAGAGCGTGGTGCGGCGGTTTCTGGTGCTTTTGATAGTGCACAAACTATGCTAAACAACGGATATTCTGCACTTGCGATAGAGCAAGAGGTTATACCTGCTGACTTTAACTTGTTTGGTCAGGCGACCCGTCAAGAGGTTGCGTTTATTGTGTATAATGCTGTTATTGCACACAGCGATGGGCATTTTAGACCCGATGCTGCTTTAACATATATACATCGTTTTAATGATTGGCGCGATATTTCTTCAGATTATTTGATGGCTGTTGAAAATGTTGTTGCCGCCAGCATTATGAATGGTAGCGATATGAACTTTATGCCACGTGATAATGTTACACGTGGGCAGATGGCACAGATACTTTCTAATTTAGATACAATTTTTATGAATATACACGGTTTGGAACGTAGGCTTGGCACCGTTGTGGGCATTAGGGATGCCGAGGTGGCGCAAACGGCGCAGGTTAGTTCTTGGCAAAATATTTATGTGCGTGTTGGTGATGGCACGGTGGATATATTGCGGCGTGAGGCGGTAATAAGCCCAGCGGCGCAGGTTAACAATTTGGATGCGGTTGTTTTTCGTGCGGGAAATGTTGGCGGGCTTAACAGCCTTGTAGATGGTGATACGATAGAGTATTTTGTGCATACGGAAGATGGAACGGTTTGGTATGTTAATGTATTACATTCTGCTATAAATGATACTACTGACGGGCGGCTTTTTTCGCTTGATGTTAGTGATATGACAATTTCGCTGTTGTATGGCGAACGTGGTGATGGTCATCGTGTTTTTACTATGGTTGATGGTTTGATTTCTATTATAGATGGCACGCCGCATTTGTTGATGGATGGCGTGCGTTATCCTGTTGCCAATTTGCCTTATGGGCAGACTGTACGCCTGTATTTGCGCAACAATGTTGTTGTTGGCGTGGCTTTTGTTGGCTCGGAGGTATTGACAGAGGAGTTTAGAGGGCTTGTTGTTGAAAACAACCCTGCTTTTGGGTATATGGTTATTATTGACCAAGCGGGCAACCGCCGTGTAATGCGTTATTTTCAAAATGAAATGATGGTGCAACGTATATCGCATTGGGATAGGCAAATGCAGGTTTCTTATATAAACCAATTGTTCCCTTCTTTTGCTTTTAACCCGCTTGCGACGACCATTGCGGCTATAGAGCCAGGTGATATTGTTTTTGTTCGTCCTGATGTGGATGATGCGAGCATTATCGCACAGATTTCCGCTGTGTCTAACTATATAATGCGTTATGGGCGTGTTGTAAATATTGTTCATCACGAGAACCATATATCGCTTTTGTTCGAGCAGGAAAATGGGCAGACGGCTTGGTTTGAGATGGCTAACAATGCATTTATTACACGTGAGGGACGACGCATTTCTCCGCTTAGTATACAAGTGGGTGATTGGGCTAGGCTTTTGGTTAATGAAGCGATATTGGCGCCGGGGCACACTATGTCATCTATCATAGAAATGGCGATAGAGGGCGATGCAAGACATATTACAAATATTGTACGGGGTAATTTGACGGGTATTAATATTATACAAAATACAATGTCTATTGAACATGCACAGCAATTATCGCAGGTTGGATGGGTTAATTTTAATTATGTTGGTCAGCTTAATTTGGCAAGCAACAATATAACTTATTATTACAACAACCGTCGTATAACAAGGGATGAGGCTTTGCGCCAGTTTGGTCGTGGCGGTGCTATGGTTTATATTGCGATGGAAAACCATTTTGCCGGCGAGCGTGTTGCTATGGTTAGCTTCCGCAGTCAGCGTGAGGAGCGTTTGCCATCTGATACTGTTGTAGCTTCGGCTAATGGTGAGTTTTGGCTTGCACAGAATATGGCGCAGTCTATTGCGACCGACAGCGGGACTATTGTACGTAGAAACGGGCGTTTGGTTAGTGGGTTAGAGATAATGCCGGGTGATTTTGCTTCGGTTGTATTAAGCGGTGCAGGTATGGCGGCTGTGGTGGATATTACAAGTGCACCTGATACATCTGCATTACAGATTATGCGTGTAAGGGTAACGCAGGTTTGGGACGGCAGTAGTTTTAGGGTGTCGTCTATGTCGCAGTTGTTTGGCAACAATTGGGTATTTACACCCATTGAGCGAGAGTTTACAATAGATACACGTACAATATTTATGCCTATTGGCGGCGAGCGTAGTATTGATAATTTTATCACTTATACGGAAGATTCTGTATTTGACCAAGTTTTCACTGTTGTAACGGATGGCGCAAGGGCGGCTTATGTTGTTGAACAGCCTTTTGCTAACCGTGCTATACGTGGTACATTGGTTAGCAATGTGGTTGACGGGCAGGAAACATTTATGCTAAGGAATGTTTTGGTGCAGAACCCTGTTACAAACCAATGGAATCCACTATCAAATATTAACAACACAATTATGGTAACCATTGATGATACGACGCTTATTGGACGTAATAACGCTATTGTGCAACCACGTGATTTGCAAGCGGGCGATGATGTGCTTATTATGATGGAAGCGGCGGCTTTGTCTACTGTGCCTGCTGATGGTGCGGCAGGGACGGCTACGGCACGGATTATTTTGGTAGACTAGCAGAGCAGGAGGTATTGTTTGATGAGAAAAATTAAGTTAGGAATATTCTTTGCCATAACTGTGTTGATGGTTTTGGGGCTATCTAGCGTTGCATATGCTCGGGTTGGGCAGATTGGTTTTTTTGGCGGGATTACTGAAGGGGTGGCGTTGCCGCTTACTACTGAAACGCTGTTGACGCAACCTAATACAGGTAATGCGGGTAATTTTACTGCTCGTGATTTGGTTTATAAAGAAATGTTGTGGTTGGCGGGTGGTATGCCTGTTGAATTTGAAGGCTTGATTGATATTATTGTTGCTAATGGACGTGGACGTGGTGCTTCTGAAGATGCAGGCACACGTCAGGTGCGGTATATTGTACGCCCGTCTGCTATGACGGCGGATGGTGTTTCGCTTACACGTAATGTGTTGTTTGATGTAAATTGGCGCAGGGTTGGCGGGCAAATTATTGAAACATATAATGTGGCTAGCTGGGTTGAAACGCAGGTTATTAACGGACAGACTTTTACGCTTGATTTTAGCCGTAGCAGCCATCAAATAAGCGTTATACGTGATATTACGCCAGGTGTTACTTATTATCGTGGTGATGTGTCTATGCAGGCTATTTTTGCAAATGTAGACGGACCTGTTACGCATTATGTTATAGGTGAAATTTATGGTTTTGAATCTGCTTGGGCGGCAACGGAAACCCATCGGTTGAATGGTATTGTGGCGGCTGGAGATTGGCAAATGCAGTATCAGGTTGTGCCTAGTGTGGCTGTTAGCAAAGAGTTGCAATATAGCGAAAACGAACCTACTTTAATTAGTTTTTTCGGAAACTATCGTGAAATTACTCACAATCAAAGCGGGCTTAATTTTGTGATAAATGTTATGCCTAATATATTTTATGGTCAACCTACAATGGGACGTGTTACAATAAGCAATTTTAACCGTTTTGAGCAACTGATTGCTCCTAATCTAACCGTATTTATGGGACATCCGGCGTTTCAAGATGTACGCAGATTATATGCGATGGAAATTATAACTACGCCTCCGTCGCATTTTCCGCTTAACCAAGCCATACATCGTGCGGAGTTTATGAAAATGCTTGCGCTTGCTATAAAATTGCCAGTTGACGATGCGTTGTTAAACCCGCCTGCGCCGCGCGGCAACCGTCCTGTGCAGGTTAATTTAGTTTTTCCTGACCTTTGGCCTAACCGTGGAGATTATGCATATTTGCGGGCGATAAATGATGCGGGCATTGCCATTGGGCGTGGTGATGGGCTTTTTCATCCAGATTTACCTATAACCCGTGAGGAGGCTTATGTTATTACGCTTCGTTCGCTTGGGTTATCTAATTTAGGGCTTGATATTCCTATAACCCCTTTTGTTGATAATTATGCCATTAATGCGTGGGCTGTAAATGATATAAATGCGGCAACGCGTATTGGGTTGATTGCACCTGATGAAAATGGTAATTTGTACCCGCAAGAGTTTTTGACAAGGGCGCAGGCGGCGGCACTTATTAACCGTTTGTTGGAATATATGCGCCACGAGTTGTTGCGGGATTACACTGAGAATATTGTTAATTTTATGAATTGATAAAGCATATCAGGCGACCGATGACGGTCGCCTGTGTGGGTATTATATGACACTCTAGGAAGGCGGTGGAAATATATGTCTTGTTTTAATAAAACGAAAACAGAGTTGATTTCAAAATTAGGAAGCCCTTATTATGAAACAGATTCTTGTCTTCTATTTTGCGGAGATACATTACAATTGCAAAAAGAATTAAGTTATCAATATTTTGATGCAATTATTACGAGTCCACCTTACAATATTGGAAAAGAGTATGAGGATATAAAACCTTTATCTGATTATATAGAATGGTCTACAGAATGGATAAATGGTTCAAGCAGGCTACTTAAATCCGAAGGATCCCTGTTACTTAATCTTGGATATGTTTCTGTGGACGAGAAGGGTCGGGCTGTACCTTTGTCTTATTTGCTTTGGGACAAAGTTCCTTTGTTTTTAAACCAAGAAATAGTTTGGAACTATTCAGCTGGTGTAGCTTGCAAAAATTATCTTAGCCCTAGGAACGAAAAAATATTATGGTATGTCAAGGACGAGAAAAACTATGTTTTTAATTTGGATTCAATACGTGATAAAAATGTCAAGTATCCAAATTCAAAACGAAATGGGAGATTGCGAGTAAATACTTTAGGTAAAAATCCCTCAGATGTTTGGGAGATTGCAAAGGTTACTACAGGTCAAAATCGTTCATCTAAAGAGCGCACTGCTCATCCTAGCCAATTTCCAACCGATTTGGTTGATAGGTTAATTTTGGGGTTTACAAACGAAAATGCTATTGTACTTGACCCATTTGTAGGGTCAGGAACAGTATTTGTTTCTAGCTTAAATCATAACCGCTTTTGTGTTGGTTTTGAAATATCGAGAGATTATTGCGAAATTGCCAAACAACGAATTATAACAGCGAAAGAGGAAATGAAGAATTTAGATATGCAAATAGAATTGGAGGCTTCTTATCGTGAATCCGTATGAAGGTAAAGACGTTGAAAATTGGCTATCGGTTACTCAAGATTTAATTGAAACCCATCCGCTCAGACCCTATATAGTTGATTTTTGTCTAAAATCTTGGGAAAGTATAATAAATGGAAAAATAAACACATATCTGAACTTGAAGATAAGTCAAATGAATATATCTCCACAAGCTACAGGTGCATTATTGCACGACATAATTCCGGAATATATCGAAAGAAATGTAGAAGGTTTTAGAAAAGGGATTGGAAAAGAAAAAGATATTGTTTGTGAATATGATGAATCTTTTTCATTAGAGCTAAAGACATCATCACAAAAATCAATTTATGGAAATAGGAGCTATGCAAAATCTGCCACTGGCAAGAGTAAATCTGGATTTTATCTTGCTGTTAATTTTGAAAAGCTATCTGAGAAAGAACCAAAAATTCTGCTTATCAAAATGGGTTGGCTTGACCATACAGATTGGCAAGCGCAGAAAAGCGAAACAGGACAACAGGCGTCTTTATCAAAGACAGCAAAAAACGGCAAGTTGATTACTCTATATGAACACGAAAATTAGAATGTGATAAGTATTATTTTGAGAGGAGAATGCGAATGGACAAGCAAACAAAGTATATTTTTGTTACAGGTGGCGTTGCGTCTGGGCTTGGTAAGGGTATAACGGCGGCATCTATGGGGAGATTGTTAAAGGCGAGAGGTTATAAGGTAGCCAACCAAAAATTTGACCCTTATATTAACATTGACCCTAGTTTGATGAGTCCTATACAGCACGGCGAGATTTTTGTTACAGATGATGGGGCGGAATGTGATGCGGATGTTGGGCATTATGAGCGTTTTACTGATGAAAGTTTGACGGCTAATTCTAACATAACATCCGGCAAAATTTATCAGATGGTTATGCAACGTGAACGTGATGGGTATTATGGCGGAAAGACTGTGCAGGTTGTGCCGCATATTACTGATTATATTAAAACTTTGACAAAGAATGTGGCAAAAGAGCGTACGCCGCAACCTGATGTTGTTATAACCGAGATTGGCGGTACGGCTGGGGATATTGAATCTTTGCCTTTTATGGAGGCTATACGCCAAATGGCTTTTGATGTTGGTCGTGAAAATGTGCTTTACATACATGTTACGTTATTGCCGTATCTTGAAAAAGGCGGCGAGATTAAGACGAAACCAACGCAACATAGCGTTAAAACATTGCTCTCGCTTGGCATACAACCCGATATTATTGTTTGCCGTACTTCGCTTTCGCTTGATAATGATATTAGGGATAAATTGTCGTTGTTTTGCAATGTGGCACGTGAAGCTATTATTCAAAATATAGACTGTGATACGATTTATGAAGTGCCGCTTTTGTTAGAAGAAGAAAACTTTGCTAAAGTGGCTTTAACGAAGTTGGGATTAGCTGACAAAACACCTGATTTGACGGATTGGAAAGCTATGGTTGAAGCAGGCAAAAACGCTAATGAGGCTGTAAAAATTTCTATTGTTGGTAAGTATACGATTTTGCCTGACGCTTATTTGTCTTTGATTGAGGCTTTGAAGGCGGCTAGTTTTGCGGCTTCTTCTAAAGTGGATATTAATTGGGTTGCGGCAGAGCAGATTGAAAAAGG
Source organism: Defluviitaleaceae bacterium (assembly GCA_009784615.1). Classification (GTDB taxonomy): domain Bacteria; phylum Bacillota; class Clostridia; order Lachnospirales; family WRAX01; genus WRBJ01. The sequence goes on from WRBJ01000001.1 coordinate 41,533, forward strand.
AGAATTTGATTTGTTGAAGGATTCGCAAGGGATTATTATTGCGAATGGTTTTGGCGAACGCGGCAGTGAAGGCAAGATTTTGACGGCGAAGTTTGCCCGTGAAAACAATATACCTTGCCTTGGCATTGGTATGGGTATGCAGGCGATGGCTATTGATTTTGCACGGCACGTTATGGGGCTTGGCGACGCTAATTCGGCAGAATTTAACGAAACTACGGCTCATCCTATATTTTTTAATCCTGGTACGGGTTTGCGCAAAGGTGCCTATGATTGTACTGTAGCAGAGGGTAGCCTTGCGCATAAAATTTATGGCAAAGCCGAAATTAGCGAACGTCACCGCCATCGTTATGAACTTGATACGGATTTTGTAGATAAATTTGAAGCGGCTGGTATGAAGATAAGCGGCAGAGGTGCGTCGGGGCAGGCTGAGATGTTGGAGGTTGCTAGACATCCGTTTTATTTGGGTGTGTTGTTTGCGCCGCAGTTTAAATCTCGTCCTAACCGCCCGCATCCGATTTTTGCGGAGTTTTTGGCGGCGGCTAAAGATAGGTTGTAATATGATTATATAATTATTTTAAAAAGGGCGGAAGCCCTTTTATTTTGCTGTATTTGGGCGGTGTGATAATTGAATTTTCAAATCATCCTACAAAAAGCAAAAAAATCATTTAAAAATAGCTTGACGGGTTAGTTTGTGTATGATAAAATTATATTATTCAAAATAAATGGTATATAATGGTTGCCGCAAGAGAAAGGGGGGCAATTATGCAAAAGCGGCACAAAAGGTGTAATTGTATGTATATAGCTAACGTCCTCTCAATCAGTGAATGACTGCACCCCAAAACTCGGTGAAGCATCGAGCTTTTGTGGCTTGCATTCACTGTTTCGAGTTTCGTTCGCTATAGGCAGAAGTTTTTATGTAAGAAAGGAGAATTGTTATGTTGAGATTTGTAAGAGCGATGACGGCGGGCGTGCTGTCTGTTATGCTGGTGATATCGATGATTATGCCGATGTCGGCAGATGCGATTTTGGCATTTGACCACATTAAGGAAGATTGTCGCCTTTTGTCCTGTTGCGGGGATTTTTTGCCTGAAAATATGACGGTATCCCGCTTTTATATCGACGGGCGAAACGCAACAGATAATGATGTTCTTAATGGGCTTTTGGCAAGGATGGGAACGTATGTTGATGTTGCAGATTTTTATTTCGGCAGAACATTGGTAAGAGAGTTTTGGGACACCAATGGAGAAATAAGTGCTTTTAACGTAAGTGCTTTTAATGGATGCCGGTTTGGTAACCACAGCGGACCTTTCTTTAACTTCCCGAATGTTTCATACGTTTTGCATACAGGTGGAGGCAATGACTCTATGAGTGGTGTCGTTTGTGTCGATGTTGCTGTGATAAGTGCAAGTTGTCTTTCTTGTGGGACGCATATACAAGAAACAGTGACGATGCCATTTACTTGCCGTGATTGCTAAGGGATGTATAGTTTGGTAATTAAATAAAGATAAAGGAACGGTTCATTAAGAGCCGTTCCTTTTACATAATAAATTATTATTTTTCTAAAAATGATAGTTCGTCCAATAGCTCTTGCGGTGCTGGTTTATTTTGTTGTTGTTTTATGCGTTGGATTAGGTTTTCTAGTTTTTTGCGGTTTTGGCTATTTTTTAGGTCGAATTGTTTTACGGGGTCGGTGTATTGCGGGTTTGTGCCTATTTTTTGGCGAAGGTCTGAGGGGAAAGGGCAATACATCATCATAATGCGGCGGGCGACCTTGTTAAGGCGTTGGCTACCTGCGCTTTCGTATAATAGCCAGTCTATATAGTTATTTACAAACACGGCACGGTATACGTTTCTTGCCCGCATTAGCTCGGTTTTTACGCTTGCTTTTGCGTCAACCGATAAATCACGGTTGCCACGGTAAAATTGCAGGTATGTGAAGTATTCGCTGGTAAGCGATGGGTAAGAAGCATCCGACCATCTTGCACCTTGCGAGCGTTTTACAATCTCCCATCTAAATTCGCCTGTTAGGCGCAACATTGCTGTTTTTAGGTCTTCAATCATAAAGACGGGCAAAAACATCCTTGATTTTGTGTTGCGGTTACGTCCTTCGTTTTCTTGCCACATTGCACCCCTTGTGCCGACGTTTGGCATTAGGATGAAGTTTGGCAAATGCTCGATATTTGTTGATGTTGCGCTTATTTGTAAATCGTGGTTGGCGTACATAATTTCACGATAGAACGCCGAAAAATCAATATTTTTAATGTCTACAAGCATTTCTTGCACTTTTTGTGCTGTTACTAATGAGGTGGGTAGATTACGTTGTACGTTATGGTCACCGAAAACAGGGCAGTAACTGCTTATGCGTCCAAAGGTTATTTTGTTGCCTATTGGGAATACGTTTTCAAGCTCGTAACGCAGTTTTTCGGTGTTATCTGCCATCATACGGCGTTCTTCTTTTGCTAGTTCGTCGCCGTGCAGGCGGCGGGATTGCAAAGTTTCTTTTACATAAAGGGTAAAGTCCATATCAAGGTCGCCTTGGCTTGGTTCTTTTTCACCTTTATAAATTGCCGTTAGCCATTCGCAAACGGTATAAACGCCGTTTTGCGGGTCGCCTTTGTAGCCGTCAGCTATGGAATATAGATAATCTGCATTTTCTGCACCTGCAAGCTCTGCGTCAACATAGCCAAAGTTAAGGAACATTTTAACAACGGTGGGTATTTGTTTGTCTTTTAGGCTTTTGATGAAAGTGTCGGTGTATATTTTATAAAAATCGTTTGTTAAATCACGGCGAAGGCGGTAGACATCGTTTTCGCTTGATGTTCTGTCACGTGTGTTTGTAAATTCGTGGATATTGCGGGCAAATTTGTTTATTTCTTCTTCGCCAATCCCTGCGTATTCTAAAATTTCGTACATCGAATTTTTTAGGTCTTGTTTTATGCCGCCTGTGTTTTCTGGCACATCTTCTAAATTTTCGGTATTTTCTTGTGCTTGTCCAAAATCTTTGCCAAAGCCTGCTATGCGGGTTGATAATAGGTTTTGGTCAATGCCGCTTGTTGCACGGCAAAGCTCGACAATTTGCATAGCAACAGCACCTACGGTTTCACTTGCTCCACGCATATTATAAGATTTTTCGTAAAGCTCTATCACAAGCCCCAACAAATCGTGTGCATCATCATTAAGGAAGAGTTTTGCAATTTCTTTTAGATATTTGTCATAAATTTCTGTTGATTGCAAAATTAGCTCTAAATGCGTTACACCTGTTTGCAAAAACCCCCAAGATACACCAGCATTTGCGAAAAAATCACGTTGTACTGCCGCATCTAGCTTTAAAATTTCTGGGTAATATTCTTGCTTCCAATCGGGGATAATATCAATATCTGCGGGGTTTTGCACGTTGCCTACACCTGATAATTGTTTTGCGGAAAAAGAATAAAGCCCGCAAAGCCGCTGATATTCGGGGTAAATTGTATTTAGTCGTGTATATGCTTTTTCGGCTTCTGCTTTTAGTTTTTTGCGCAAAGACAAAATTGCTGTTGTTTGACGTGATAGGCTGTTGACTGTCTTCCACATCAAATCTGCGCTGGTTTTTAGCGGTTTTTCGGCATCGCTAAGTTCTGTACAGGGGTATGGAAAAACCGTACAATCGCTTGCCGCTGTGTATGTCATACCATAAGCACGACTGTTTAAAGCGCAAAGACCAATAGCGTCGCCCTGTCCAAAATTAAATTTGCGCCCCAAAAAACTGCCGCTAACACTGCCTTTTATTACAAAATACAGCGTTTTAGAATCATTACCAGCCCTTGCCATCACATCACCTTGCTTATAATCTACCAAAGCCATACGACACTCTCCTGTCACCATTTTTTTCTATTATAATGCTTTTTTCTTCACAGGTCAATAAAAAAATTTCCATTTCCCCCTTGTTTTTCCTCTTATAATAACACAAAATCTGCAAAACCTATCTTTGCAAGCAATACACAGTGTACCACGACAAATCAAAAGGATTTTGTTAAACTTTTATTACAAAACACACGACACACTTGCGAAGACACATCACTTTATGTTATCCTACAACCATCATTAGATGCGGGGATTTGAAATATGTCAAAAATATTACAAATAGGTTACACTACATTTGTTATTGTTGACATACCTATAACCCCCCTGCTAAAATGGTAAAGTAAACTTAAAAATGGAAGGTCATTCCAACACTTTATGTTGGAATGAATAATTAATAATTAGCACGTCATCCCTTCCCACGGATTTTGTGCAAATGTTACACAATTAATTATTAATTATTCATTGAACACAGGGTGTTTTGTGCCTTTCTACAAAATCCAATTTTCTTTATTTAAAAGGAGGAATTTACGCAATGAATTTAAGAAGAAAAATTGCGGCTCTACTTGCTTTTGTAATGGCATTTAGCTCCGTAGCGGTCTTCAGCGTTGCGGCTGACAGCCCAGCACCACGGAATGCTTTTGCGCCGTTATCTGACGCAATCTTTGCTAGTGCAAACGCAGTTCGTGACCACATCAATAGCTTGACTATTACTGGTGCTGCTGGACACGCTGGTTTTGCTAACCAAGGTGCTTTAGACGCTTGGGTTTTAGCTTTACCACGTACTGCAACACCTGATACCCCAGCTGTTGCTGGTTTTGCTAACCAAGGTGCTTTAGACGCATTTATTACAGGTTTAGCTAGAGTAGAAGTGAGTGGATTGTGGGTTCCTGTGGAAGTTACATCTGCTACGGCTGGACTTCCATCTGGTATGACTTCTGGACAAATTGCTGTTTTAAATGGCTTGATTGCTGGCGCAAACCCAAGATGGGCTTCTGACGTTGCTGTTGGTGCACCAGATCTTGGAACTTTGCCAACAATTACTACTGGTATCACTACTGTAGCTTTGGTTCCAGGTGTTGGCTTCCAAACCAATGCCGTTGTAGCTGCTACTACTGGTATGCCTGCTAATATGACTGCTACACAAGTGAGCCTAATCAACACTTTAGTTCAGGCTATAGTTTGGGACGCTGCTACAGGCGATGCTTTAGAAGCAGGCGGCACTTGGTCAACATTGGGAGCACAACCTACTTTGATTGTAGCGGCTGGCTCGTTTGTTGTTCCGACAACATTGCCTTCTGAAGTTACTTTGAACGGCGGTCAAACTGCGCTTTATGGTGCATTTATTGCCTATGTTGAAGGCATTTTAAATGCCAACCCTGCTTTGGTAACTGGTTCTGGTGCGACTATGCGTGCCAACATCACTACAGACCACGTTAATGGCTTTGTAGTTTTAGCTGCTGATGCGGCTAACATCTTCTTCACTGGTCAACGCGTTGTTGGTGCTATCACTAATCCTGATTTTGACAACAACAGACCTTGGAGAACAAACAACACACTTCGTGTTGAAAACCCTATTACTAACGTAGAGCGTAGTTGGGTGTTGGTTGACCGTGCTTTGACAACTGCATTGGGCGGCTCTATAGACACTACAGGTACTTCTATCAACAGAACTGCTCCTGAGCTTGTTATTCCTATTGGTCATTTGAACGCCAACGGCGGTACTATAGAAGTTGCTTTGACTGGATGGGCCAACGGAACTTGGGGTGGCTTCTTGAACCGTGTTCCTGCTGGTGCAAGAGCGCAAGATCTTAACAACTGGGAAAGTAATTCTATTAACACTGGCGACTTGCCAACTGCAACCGATTCTGGTTTCTTTGCTGGTTCTGGTAGCGCAACATATTCTGGTTTTGCTGTGGACCCAGTGAATCCTTTTGGCTTGCAAAACGAATTACCTTTCTTGGTAACTTTCCACAACACAGTAGCACGTATTCACTATCCTGCACACGGCAATATGCCAGCTAACACAGTGCTTAGATTCCCGATTGCTGCTATAAATGCAAATGGTACATTTGACCATCAAGAACCTACATTCAGCATCACTGCTGGTGTAACTGGCACTCCTCGTGAATTGCCAATTCTTATTGGTACAGCTGGTGTAACTGCTTCTTTAACAGCTGTTACTTCACGCGATGTTTTAAGATTAAACAGATTAACTATTACTGAACCTATTAATAACCGCGGTGCAATCCGTGACAATGGACAAATTGTATTATCATTGCCATTTGGTTATGTTTGGGATCATAATGCTACAGGTACTGGTATTACTGGTGTAGCTGGTTCTTTAGCACAAGGCGCAACATTTGCTGTGCCACAATTAGATGAAGTAGGCATACCTCGTGATGGTATGATGTCACAAAGCGTTTTGGTTATTGATTTGCCATCGACATTACATCGTCCTATTGGTGGTGCTGTAACTGGTAGCGTACAAATTGACGGTTTAAGAATCCGTCCAGCTGGTTTTGGCTTACAAAACATTCTTTTTGGCGAAGTTCGTATTGACATTGAAACTGGTGCTGGTACAGCTTGGACTCGTAGTGGCTCTACTGCTAACGAAAATGGTGATGTAAGAAGTGCGTTTTCTTCTGTAACCCCATCGACCATTCTTGCTGGTACTTTTGCAGACTTTGAAGTAATTGTTGATTCTGCTAACGGTTTCTTTGGCGGTAATACTGCGGTTGGCGGCACTGGCAATGTTTCTACAATTGTTGCTGGTTGGTTGGCAGGAGAAGAGCGTCAAACAGGTCGTAACAATGCTAACTGGACAGCTACACAAGCTGCAGACCGCGGTAACGTATCTACTGTTACTGTACGTGAAGTTGTTGCTAACTCTGGTTGGTTTGCACACGGTATGACATTTAGTCTTACTGATGCACAAGGCAACATTTTAGACAGTGCAAAAATTGAAAGTGTAAACTTCCAAACATTTGCGAACCCACACGACACTTTTGCTAACAGAACTTCAACTGCGAATGTTGATAGCGGTGTTTATGGCACTTTCCATAATAGCATTGGCACAAGCAACGTAAACAACTGGTCTAACACTCACGCTCACGCTAGCGGTGCAAATGGTGAAAATGCTGTATTGCGTGGTAATGCCCGCGTTTGGTTCTCTGAAGATGGTCATTCTGTAAGCGTTGCAAACATCCGTTTAACTGATGCTGCCGCTTTAAGAGCTGACACAATCAGTGTGCAAGCTGCTTTCACAATCACTACTGATGTAGCATTTGAAGGCGAAGTTTATATTACTGTAGAAGGCAACATCCTTGGCTCTGCTGTTATTGTTGGTGGTTTAACTAACCCAATACAACATGTTGCTAATGTAAGAAGCGGTATCACTGTTGAAACAAGCGTTACTACTGTAGACGTTGGTTTCCAACAAATTGACATTGCTAACATCACTATTTCTGAAACCGAAATTGGTGATTTCCGTACTGGTCGCAATATTCAAGTTGGTATCCGTGAATTTGGTCTTGCTTCAACTGCTGCTGCAGAAGCACCTATCACTTTTGTTCCAATTGGTGCTGCCGCTATTAACCGTGGCGACCATATGACAATTACTGGTGATGCTACACCTGCTCGCAGAGCACAAGTTGCTTTGTTGCCGTTTAATAACTTAACTACTGATACTCTTACACTTAATATTACTAGAGCTACACAAGCTAATGCAACTGAACCTACTACAATCGAGTTGCATAACTTGCAAATTAGAACTGTAAGAAACGTTCCGTTTGGTACGTATGAGCTTGCTGTATTTGGTAATTCTGTGTTGAACAACGCAGACTACACTGATGTTCCTGCACAATGGGGTTCTGGCGCAATGTTTAATATGACTGCTGCTGGTCCACAACCAGGTAATCGTCCGTTGTTGTCTAACGAGCAAGGTTTCAGACGCTATGGTTTTGGTCCAATGATTCTTGATTATCTTCAAGTAATCACTCCTGGTTCAGGCACTCCTGAACGCGCTGCTGACAGTGCTTCTGTAAGCTGGGATATTGGCGGAACATTTACTGTAGACGGCGAAGTTAAATCGTTTGCAAACGAAGCTGGTGCTTCTTTGACATCTATTAACTTCCCACCTGGACATTTGTTTGTACCACTTCGTGCTATCATTGAAGGTCTTGGCGGTGAAATTTTAGCTGCTGGCGGTTCTTTAGCAGAAGGTACTTTCAGAATAGTTACTCACCTTCCAGGTGCAAGATTTGAAACTGTAACTTGGACTGTTGGTGAATCAACTGTTCTTGCAAACTTCAATGGTCAAACAATTGAAGTATCATTGACTAACGCTCCAATTATCGCTTTAGAAGGCAATGTACCTGCTGGTACTCCAGCTGCGAACTTCGGTTCTACGTTCTTGCCACTTCGTGGTATTGCGGAAGCTCATGGTCTTGAAATTAATCCAGGTACTGAAGCTAACCGTACTGCTACAATCTCTTTCCGTTAATTCGATTTGAGATAAAAGAAAATTGACCCTTCGGGGTCTTTTTTCTTTGCTTGCAAAGTAGATTACGCTGTGGTATAATAATAAGAAAGGAGATGAGGATATGGCTCTGGAAACAAAGGTTATTTTGCAGATGATTTTACATCAGATTGCTATGGCGGAAAATTTGAAACAAGCGTATGATATGGTGGCGGCGGCGGCTAGTGTGGAAGGTATGGAAGTGTTGTCGTACGAAGAACTTTTGAAAAAGATGGGCAAAGAGATAAAAAGTGAATAATTTTTTTAGGAGGAAATAGATATGGACAAGTTGCAAAAGTATGTGAAGTTGATTGTTAATGTGGGTGTCAATGTACAGCTAGGGCAGAAGTTGCTTATTAACTGCCCTGTTGATTTGGCTTATTTTGGGCGTTTGGCTATGCAGGAGGCTTATGATGCAGGGGCGGCAGATGTTTTGATTTTATGGAACGACGAGATTAGTGGCCGCATACATTACCTTAGCGCACCTGACGAGGCTTTTGGCAAAGAAGTTGAATGGATTAAGGCACGTGTTAAACATTTGGTTGACGAGGGATATTGCCTTTTGAATGTTTATGCTACTGACCCTGAGATTTTGAAGGGTGTTGACCCAGTGCGTATTCAAAAGCAACAAAAGGTTGGTCAGATGATGAGCAAACCTTTAAGCGACCAAGTTACGGCTTCGGCTATTCAGTGGAATTTGGCAAGTGTGCCTACACCAAGTTGGGCGAGAAAGGTTTTCCCAAATGCGGCTAATGATGAGGAAGCTATTGGTTTGATGTGGGATGCTATTTATGCGGCTTGCCGTGTGGATGATAACAGCGACCCTGTTGAAAATTGGACTAAGCACGTTAATTATTTGCAAGAAAAGGCGAACAAGCTGATGGAGTTAAATTTTAAATCGTTGCATTTTACAAACAGCCTTGGCACGGATTTGGTTACAGAGCTTCCAGAAGGGCATATTTGGATGGCTTGTGGCGAAAAAGCTAAGACTGGCAACAATTATATTGCTAACATCCCAACGGAAGAAGTGTTTACTGCGCCGCATCGTGAAGGCGTAAATGGTATTGTTTACAGTACAAAACCGCTTGTTTATATGGGTGATGTTATTGACGAGTTTTGGGTAAAGTTTGAAAAAGGCAAGGTTGTGGATTATGGTGCAAAGAAAAATCCGCACTTGTTAAAATCTTTATTAGAACTACATAAAAACGCTGATTATTTGGGTGAGGTTGCGCTTGTGCCTTATAATTCTCCAATTTCGCAATCTGGTATTTTGTGGTATAACACATTATATGATGAAAATGCGTCTTGTCATTTGGCGTTTGGGCGTGGGTATAGCTATACCTTGGGCGGAACTGACGGCAAGACAGAGGACGAAATGGAAGCGATGGGATTGAACCAATCGTTGACGCATGAAGATTTTATGGTGGGTTCTAAATGTCTATCTATCGTGGGAACTACAAACGATGGCAAAGAAGTGTCTGTATTTGTTAATGGCGACTGGGCAATTTAATACAAAAATAAAGGGCAGAAAAATTTCTGCCCTTTTGACATTTTTGTGATAGTGTGGTATAATAGTCAGACCAATTTTGGTGGAGGCGATTTTTTGGAATTTATCAAAATGCACGGCTGTGGTAATGATTATATTTATTTTGACTGTATGGATGGAAAAACAATTGACCCGCACGAACCGGATTTGTTTTGGCTCTGCAACCGCAACAAGGGTATTGGTGGTGATGGGCTTGTGTTTATTTTGCCATCAAGAGTTGCAGATGGGCGAATGGTTATGTATAATGCTGATGGCAGTGAAGGGATGATGTGCGGTAATGCAATACGTTGTGTGGCGCAATATATGCACCAAAAGGGTATTGCGCCTGACAATATGGCGATAGAAACTGCAAGCGGTATAAAATACCTACAAAATGCGGGATTTGGACAATGGATTGTTGATATGGGTGTGGCTAAATTTTCGTCTGATGAAATTTTTGTACCGCTAGATGTTGACGGCGTAGATTATCGCATCACCTGTGTAAATATGGGTAATCCGCATACAGTTTTATTTGTGGATGAAATTGATAATCTTGACCTTGTTAAAATTGGACATCTTTTTGAACATCACGAAGCATTTGCGCCAGACCGTACGAATACAGAATTTGTTAAGACACTTTCACGAAATCATCTAAAAATGCGTGTTTGGGAACGTGGTAGTGGCGAAACCCAAGCCTGCGGCACGGGAGCCTGTGCGGCGGTGGTAGCGGCGGTTTTAAATGGGCATTGCGATAAAAATACAGATATAACAGTTAGTCTGTTAGGCGGCGATTTGACAATTAAATACACTGATGACACTGTATATATGACAGGCGAGGCTGTTAAAGTATATAAAGGAGAGATTTATTTATGAAGCACGAGATGATTTTGGTTATGGATTTTGGTGGGCAGTATAAAGAGCTTATTGCACGTGGTGTTCGTACAAATGGTGTATATTCTGAAATACGACCGGGAAGTTTTACGGCAGAAAAGATTAAGGAATTAGCACCAATAGGGATAATTTTGACGGGTGGTCCAAAAAGCGTTTATTTGGAGGATAGCTACCTTTGCGACCCCGAAATTTTTACACTAGGCATACCTGTTTTGGGGATTTGCTATGGCATGCAGATGATGGTGCATATGCTTGGCGGCAAGGTTTCGTCGGGCGATGTTGGCGAATATGGGCAGGTTGATGTGTTGTCAATTGGTGTGTCAAAGTTATTACCGCAAGGCAATTTTAAAGCTCTAATGAGCCACCGTGATAGTGTTGCGGAATTGCCGCAAGGCTTCATAACGACAGCCAAAACCGACCATTGCATAGCCGCAATTGAAAATGATGCGAAAAAATTATACGGGCTGCAATTTCATCCCGAAACAGATTTAACAGCGGGCGGCAAGGAGGTTTTGCGGCGTTTTTTAATGGATATATGCGGAGCAAGCGGCGATTACGAGCTAAAAGGCTATGAAGAAGAAAAGATTGATGAAATACGTGCCGCTGTAGGTGATGGTGAGCGTGTGTTGCTTGCGCTTTCGGGTGGTGTGGATAGTTCTGTTTGTGCGGCTTTATTATCCCGTGCTATACCTGGCAGGCTTGATTGCATTTTTGTTGACCACGGCTTTATGCGACACGGTGAGCCAGACGCTATAGAAGCCGCTTTTGCAAATGATAATATAAATTTTGTACGTATTGATGCTTCGGCACGTTTTCTTGAGAAGTTAGTGGGCGTAGAAGACCCCGAAGCCAAACGAAAAATTATTGGACACGAGTTTATTGCCGTTTTTGAAGAAGAAGCGAAAAAACTAGGTGATGTGCAATATTTTGCACAAGGCACAATTTATCCCGATATTGTGGAAAGCGGTGGCGAATACGGTGCTGTCATCAAAAGTCATCACAATGTGGGTGGCTTGCCTGAAAAACTGGGCTTTAAACAGGTTATAGAGCCGCTTGCGGGTTTGTTTAAGGACGAAGTGCGTGCTTTGGGCGCACAGCTCGGTCTGCCTGAAAACATCGTATACCGTCAGCCATTCCCAGGTCCTGGTCTTGCCATACGCTGTATAGGTGAGCTAACCCGTGAAAAACTTGACATTTTGCGTACCGCAGATTATATCACGACGCAAGAAATTGAAGCAAACCTTGACCCAAAACCCGCCCAATATTTTTGCGTGTTAACCAACACCAAAAGCGTGGGCGTAAAAGGTGATGCCCGCACATATGACCCCGTAATAGCCGTGCGTGCCGTAACCACCCAAGACTTTATGACTGCCGAATATTTCCATATCCCCCACGACATATTAATGCGAATTTCACAACGCATTACCCGTGAAATAAAAGGAGTATCCCGGGTTGTTTATGACATTACATCAAAGCCACCGGGTACTGTGGAGTGGGAATGATGGAGGAAAATATATGACGAAAAATGAGATATTGTAGGTCTTTGACATTGCGATTGAAAAGGCTTTCAATGTGACGGAAGAAACATATAAGGATGCTGTATGTGCAGTTGAAAATGTCAAATTAGTCGTGCAAAAATATGTTCCTCAGTATAATGGTTATCTCATAAAGCTAGTTAATAAGTATGTATCCGAAAACGATTATAAATCTTTGCCTAGACTTACTTCAGTATTGTCAGAAATTAGAGAAGGAATTAATAAATATATGTCCCAAGAAATATCCAAAAGTGATAAAGTATTTATTGTGCATGGTCATAATGAAGCGATGAAGTTGGCTGTTAGTGGTATTGTATCAAAACTAGGTTTAACACCTATAATTTTGCACGAGCAAACCGACAAAGGACAAACAATAATTGAGAAATTTGAAAAACATTCCGAAGATGTAAGTTTTGCGATTGTACTTTTATCTGCAGATGACAAAATGGAAAGCGGAGATAAAAGGGCAAGACAAAATGTCATTTTAGAATTAGGATATTTTTTCGGAAAACTTGGACGGCAGAACGTAGTAGCTCTGAAAGATACTTCAGAAACAGTCGAGCTTCCTTCCGACACAATAGGCATACTTTATAAACAATATGATTGTGCAAATGGTGCTTGGCGGTTTGAATTAGCCAAAGAACTAAAAGCGGCTGGATTTGATGTTGACGCAAATAAACTTATTTAGAAACATAAATCCAAAAGCCTAAAATCGGATAAAGTGAGGAAGTAGGATTTTACAATTACAGGGCGACAATATGTTGTCCTTTTTTGTTTTTGGTTGATTTTGAGGTAAAGTGTGGTATACTATAAATGAGGAGCTGATTGTTTGGAAAATTATAGATTGATAGAGCAGGTGGATTTGGCACATATTGGTTGTGTTGGGTGGCTGTACGAGCATTTATCGGGTGCACAGGTTTTGCATTTGGCAAGCGATGATGATAATAAGGTGTTTAGTGTGGCTTTTAAAACGCCGCCTGTGGATGATACAGGCATTGCGCATATAATGGAGCATTGCGTGCTTGCGGGTAGTCGCAAATATCCTTTAAAAGACCCATTTATGCAGCTTGCTAACAGTTCGTTGTATACTTTTTTAAATGCACTTACCTATCCTGACAAAACCGTTTATCCAATTGCGTCGGCAAATGATGCGGATTTTATGAATTTGATGGATGTTTATTTGGATGCAGTGTTTTTTCCTATGGTATATGAGCGTGAGTTTTCGCTATGGCAAGAGGGGTGGCATTATAGGCTAGAAGATGACGAGCTAAAGTATAATGGAGTTGTTTATAACGAGATGAAGGGAGCTTTTAGCGACCCTTATCGTGTGCTGTTTTCGGCTTTGGATAAAGAATTATTCGCCGATAGCATATATTGTTTTGAATCGGGCGGCGACCCAAAAGCTATACCGCAAATTGACTATAAGTATTTTATTGATTTTCATAAAGAACATTATCGTCCCGAAAATGCATTTATTTATTTTTATGGTGATATGGATATTGAGGATTGCTTTAGAAAGTTAGACGAGGGCTATTTATCAAAATTTGATAAAATAGGCATTACTATTGATATTAAGCCGCAACCTGTGCTTGATACGCCAATTTTTGTAGAATGTGAATATTCTGTAGCAGATGAAGATGCACTTGAAGATAATTACATGGCGGTTAGCTTTGTTTTTTCTCCTGATATGCCTGCACTTGATGTGTCGGCATTTAAGGTTTTGAATTATATTTTGATGAATACTGCCGCTTCACCATTATATAAAGCAATGGTAGAAGCCGAAATTGGTGAAGATATTGCTGGGCAGTTTTCGCAGGATACAATGCACGCCAGCTGGGGTATTTCTATGTGCAACGCCACCATCACAACGGCTGAATTTAAAGAGTTTTTGGAAAATGCTCTTGCTAAAATTGCCGCAGATGGTTTAAGCTCAGATTTTGTGGGTGCTTGTCTTAATTTTCTTGAATTTCAAGCCAAAGAAGAAGATTATGGTGCAAGCAATCCAAAAGGACTTGTATATAATATGCGCTCGCTTGGCAGTTGGTTATACAAAAAAACGCCTTGGGAGAGGCTTAACGGCATTTTACATTTAGAACAAATTCGTGAAAATGCAAAAACATCAGGATATTTTGAGAGGCTTATTCAAAAATATTTGCTAGATAATACACATTGTGGATATGGCATTATAAAGCCTGTTTTGCATTTGGATGATAAAAAAGAAGAAATTATCGCAGAAAAATTATCGCAAATTAAGGCGCAAATGACGGATAATGATTTGTCGCAAATAGAGCGTAATATGGCAGAATTAAAGGCTTTTCAAGAAACGCCCGATACACCGGAAGTTTTGGCGATGATGCCATCTTTATGCGTTTCTGACATCAAGCCGCAAATCGAAGTTGTGTCGTTGGAGGCTAAAGAAGTAGGCGGGACAAAGCTACTGTATTCGCCATTAGAAACCAATGATATAATCTATACAACAATGCTATTTGATATGTCGGCATTGCCGCAAAACTTATTGCCTGTAGCAAATATTTTGCAATATATGCTGGCAAATGTAGCAACAAAAAATTATGACACTGTTGGCATTACGCAAGAAATTAAGAGCAATCTAGGCGGTCTTGGCTTTTCCACAGATGTAAGTAATAAATCAGCAAATGATTTTTCGCCTCAGGCAATTGTTTCTGCAAAATTTTTAAGTCAAAATACCAATAAAATGTTTTACATTATTGATGAAATTTTGCATAACTCATTGTTTAACGATAAAAGCCAAGTGCGTAATTACTTGCTTGAAATGAAGGCGGCGATGGACGATAATATTTTAACAAGCGGTACAACAGTTGCAATAATGCGTGCTGGTACTTATTTTTCGGCGGCAGCGGCTTATCAAGATGCTGTCAGCGGCTTGGGTTCTTACGATTATTTAAAGGAATTGCTAGATAATTTTGACACACGCTTTGAAGGTTTGCAAACGGATTTGCAACAAACCGCAAAATACATTTACAACAAAAACAATGCCCAATATAGCATAGTAGCCAATGAAAAACTGTATGAAAAATTTGCAAAAGGCCTTTGTGATTTTAACAATGGGCTTCTTGGTGATACGGTTGCAAAATCAGAATTTCCTTTAATTGTCACGCCGAAAAATGAAGGCTTTATTACCGCTTCAAAAGTACAGTATGTGGCACTAGCGGCAGATTATTTTGCCGATGGTTTTGCATATGAAGGCGGATTGAGGGTGCTTGGCAAAATTTTAGATAATTATTTGTATGAAGAAATACGTGCAAAAGGCGGCGCATATGGCTGTGGTTGCGCTTTTGGCGTACGTGGCGGTATGTTTATGTACAGCTACCGCGACCCGCAAATGGAAGGCACGCTTGATGTGTTTAGAGCCACCGCAAACTATATCCGCAATCTTGAGCTTGCCGATAACGAGATTGAGAATTATATAATTGGAACAATTAGGGGGTTCGACCGCCCTGCAACCAATGCGCAAAAGGGCTTTATGGCGGCAAGCAACTATATTTTGGGGTGGACGGACGAAATGCGTCAAAAAGAACGTGATGAAATATTAGGAACAAACCTTGCGAAAATACGCTCTTTTGCCGACCTATTAGATAAAGCGGTGGCACAAAACAACATATGCGCCGTTGGCTCTGCTGCCGCAATTGACGGTAAGTCGATTTTTGGAAATATTAGAAGAATATAAATTTTAAAAAGAGGGATTTATGTTGGACTTTAAAAAAACACAAAAGGAGCTATACCAACCAAAGACCACACCGTCTATTGTTGATGTACCGACAATGAAATTCATCACAATAGACGGTTATGGCGACCCCAACACATCACCGCAATATGCCGATGCTGTGCAAATTTTGTATGGAATTGCGTACTCTATTAAGATGAACAATAAACATATTTTGGAATATGTCGTGCCGCCTTTGGAAGGCTTTTGGAGCGTTGCAGACGCAAGTTTTAAAAGCGGCACACCAATTTTAGATAAATCCAAATTTATATGGACAATGGCTATACGTCAACCCGATTTTGTAAACGAAGAAATTTTTGAAGGGGCAAAAATCTCACTCGCCAAAAAGAAACCTAATTTAGACACTTCGGCAGTACGTTTGCAGGAAATAACCGAAGGTTTGTGTGTGCAAATAATGCATTTAGGCTCGTATGATGACGAACCTAAAACAATAACTGTTATGGACGATTACGCCACTGCACAGGGTTATTTAATTGATATGACAAACGGGCGCAGACATCACGAAATATACATATCAGACCCACGAAAAACCGCGCCGCAAAAATTAAAAACAATACTACGACATCCAATTAAAAAAGGAGAGTAAAATATGCGTATTTTCGATATTTTGGACAAAAAGAAAAATGGCGTAACATTAAGCGAAGCAGAAATTCGTTTTGCAGTAAACGGTTTCAGCTCTGGCGAGGTTAGTGAAGGACAAATGGCGGCACTTTTAATGGCGGTCTGCATAAACGGGCTAAACCGTGAAGAAACTGCATATTTAACAATGGCAATGGCAGATAGCGGCGATGTGCTGGATGTATCGGGCATAACACGCCCTGTTGCAGATAAACATTCAACAGGCGGTGTTGGCGACAAATTAACCCTAACCGTAGGGCCAATGGTTGCCGCCTGCGGTGTTGCAATGGCTAAAATGAGCGGACGTGCATTAGGACACACAGGCGGCACAATAGACAAACTAGAAACCATACCGGGCTTTGTTTGCGACCTAACAAATACTGATTTTATGCGTATTTTAGAGGATGTTGGCATAGTGATTGCCTCACAAACTGCCAACCTGGCTCCTGCTGACAAAATTATCTATGCCTTGCGGGATAAAACCGCCACGGTGGACAGTATTCCGTTAATTGCCGCAAGCGTGATGAGCAAAAAAATAGCCGCAGGCGCAAACACAATAGTGCTTGATGTTAAGGTAGGCAATGGTGCTTTTATGAAAACCCACGAAGAAGCCCGTCAATTAGCGCAGGTTATGGTAGATATTGGGCGTGATTGTGGCCGCAATATGTCCGCCGTCATCACAGCAATGGACGCACCGCTTGGCTATGCCGTGGGCAACGCAAGCGAGGTTGCAGAAGCCGTTGATGTGTTGCGTGGCGAAGGCCCCGAGGATATTCGCATACTTTCCATAGAACTTACCGCACAAATTTTGGTGCAAGCCTTAAAAATAGATGAGGAAACCGCCCGCAAAAAAGCTCAAGACTGCATTGACGATGGGTCTGCTTTTGATAGGCTTTTGCGTATGGTGATAGCACAAGACGGCGATTTATCAGCGATATCTGATTGGTATGCAGACAAGCCGATGATGGAGGTAAAATCGCCTAAAACAGGCTATATATCAGCAATGGACGGGCAAATATGCGGTCACGCTTCTCGTATGGTAGACGACATATTATTTATTAAAAAAACAGGCGATTATGTAGAAAAAGGCGAAGCTATAGCGCAGATATATGGCGAAAACTTGCAACCTAGCATAGACCTGATAACCACCGCCTATACCTTTGCTGACGCAAAACCTACCCAAACCTCGCTGATATATGAGATTATACGATAAAATCATCAAGCCCGAAGTATTATTCCGACTGGATTGCTTCGGGCTTGATGTGTATTGGTTTAGGTATGTGGTAGCCCTCGCAATGACGGAGTATAGAAGGGTAACCGTCATTGCGAGGGACGTTCCTACGATAAGATGGGTAGTGAACCCCGAAGCAATCCAGTTAGCTCGTTATCAATAACTTGAAGTATATTCGACAAGATTAAACAATAAATAAAAAAAGACCTTGACAAAGTTAGGTAAATGGTATATGATGGTATTGCCACTCGCTCCGAAGAAACGGACGGGAATAAGAAAACGCTTGTCGGGTGGGGTTTCCCTAACAAAGTCAACCCACCACGACAAGCACCATTCCCAGTCCAAAGACCTAAGTGTAGATTAACACACTTCAGGTCTATTTGTCAAGCACATCTTAAAATATTTAAAAACAATACCCCAATAGGAGGTATTTTTTTATTCAAAGAAAAATAAATGGTAAAAAAGTTTTTTGCACTTCCTCAAACTTTCGTAAATTAATTGCGTATATGTTATCAAAGCAAGAAATTTTTACGAAAAAAAGGAGTGTTTGTTATGAATCACGACCCAAATAGCGGTATTGATAAGAGCGATTATACACGTGATAATCGAGCAGAAGCACCAACACCTGCCGCGCCGCCTGTTCCACCGCCACCGCCTTATTATGGCGGATACCACGGTTACCCTGTAATTAAAAAACCAAGCCGTTTTATATTGTTTATATTGGCTTGTATCCCTGGTTTGGGACATATGTATATGGGACTAATACGTCGTGGGCTGTTTTATCTTTCCGCCACTGCATTTACAATATTTATGACGGTGGTTGCGGGGATGAACTTTTGGATTTTAACGCCGCTTACATCATTTGCAATTTTGGCTGTTTATGCCGTGGCGTTTTTTGAATCATTATCCATACGCCGTGATTTTGTTATGGGTAAAGAGGTTGTAGACCGTTTGCCTGCGTTTGTTGCAGGTAAAGGCTTTGTGCCGATAATTGCTCTTGCGGCTCTTGCTGTATTTGCAATTGGCTTTTTGGCATCGCTTACTTGGCAGGGTTGGATAATTATCATTTTGATAGCTGTTTTATGCGCCGTGCTGTTTTCACGCAAAAAAACAAAATAGTCTTTAATAGACTCGGACAAATCTTGCCATTGCAAGATTTGTTTTTTTATGTTATAATATCTGTTTGATAGGATAGAAGCAATCAAAAGGCGGTAATTAAATGGGAAGAATTATTTCAATTGCAAATCAAAAAGGCGGTGTTGGCAAAACAACCACGGCTATTAATTTGTCTGCGGCTTTGGCAGAAGCAGGCAAAAAGGTGCTTGTGATAGATTTTGACCCACAAGCCAATACCACAAGCGGGCTTGGATTAGATAAACGCAACGTGGATGCGTCCATATACGAGCTGTTGTTAGGAGAAAAACGCACGGACGAAGCAATACATAAAACTTTAGTTAAAAATTTATATATAATGCCAGCGAAAGTAGAGCTTGCAGGGGCAGAAATAGAGCTTATTGACTTTGCCGACCGCGAGCATATATTAAAGCGTATTTTGGTTGATTTAAAATATGTTTACGACTTTATTTTTATTGACTGCCCGCCGTCTTTAAACATATTGACGGTTAATGCCCTAACGGCTTCTGATACGGTTTTGGTGCCTATACAATGCGAATATTTTGCTCTTGAAGGGCTTAGTCAATTGATGTACACCATCAATTTAATACAAGGCAGGCTTAACAAGCGTTTGGCTATAGAAGGTGTTGTTTTTACGATGTATGACCCCCGCACAAATTTGTCGTCAGAAGTTGTAGAAGAAGTTAAAAAACACTTGCCAGATAATATTTATAAGACGATTATACCACGTAGTGTTCGATTAAGCGAGGCACCGAGCCACGGTTTGCCAATTACTATGTATGACGCAAAATCGAAAGGTGCGACGGCGTATAAAGCATTGGCACAGGAAGTTATTAACAAGAAAGTGATTGGGGGATGATACTACAATGAAAAAAGGATTATCAAGGGGACTAGGCAAGGGATTGGATGCCCTAATTACATATAATAGCAACGAGCCATTAGAAGCAAGTGCAGAGATTGTTAACGCCGATATTAATGCGGTTGTGCCTAACGCCGACCAACCCAGAAAGGTTTTTAAACCACAAGAAATTGAAGAATTAGCAGAATCTATAAAAGAATTTGGTATAATACAACCGCTGATTGTAAAACAAAATGGTGACACATATACTATCATAGCAGGCGAGCGACGTTGGCGAGCGGCAAATGCGGCTGGACTTTCTGTTGTACCTGTCATTGTGCGGGATTATACCGAGCTTGAAATTTTAGGCATTGCATTGATTGAAAATATACAGCGTGAAGATTTAAACCCCGTCGAAGAAGCTATGTGCTATAAACGTCTTAATGAAGATTTTGGAATAACACAAGACGAGATTGCGAAAAAAATAGGCAAAAGTCGTAGCCATATCAGCAATTGCATACGCATATTAAAACTGCAAGATAGCGTGCTTGAAATGGTTTCGCAGGAAGAACTTACAATGGGGCACGCAAAGGCTTTATTGGCTGTTGAAGATGTACAAAAGCAGGTGGAGCTTGCCAAGAAAATATTTAACGAGCAAATGAACGTGCGCAAAACAGAGGAGCTTGTACGCAATGTTTTAGAAGAAGAGAAAGATTTAGATAATAGTCCGAAAAAATTGCCTTCAAAATCTATTAACAAAACCTATGTAAGCTATCAATCTGATTTAAATAATTTTTTAAAAACACGTGTTAATATAAAAGATAATAAAAAAGAAGGTAGCGGCGGCAAGATTGAAATTGCGTATTTTTCACCAGAAGATTTAGAGCGCATTATTGGGGTTATAAAAAGCCGCATTTAAGCGGCTTTTGTGCTACGTACCAATTTTTTAATGCGATTTAATCCGTCTTGTACAGGCGGCAAAGAAATGACTACTATTGTCGCAATGGCTTCTATATACATATATGGGGCGTTGTAAACCATAGATGCCCATAATGAACCCGGTGCTGCATCAAACCAATATAGCCATCCCGCTAAGGTTGACATAACAAACCGACCCGTTACAGCAACAGCAAAGCCTACTTGCATATTAAATCTACCTTTCATTTTCCAAAAAAATCCTGATAATCCCAACATACCAAATGCCAAGGGATAGTCCAGTATAAATTGCATAGGATGTATAACGCTTGCACGTTGCACCAATTGCAAAAGTCCATACGCAACACCTGAAACCACCCCGACAACAGGTCCAAAAAACATACCAATCGCCGACACAAAAAACATAGAAAATGGTGTAATAGACCCACTGTTTGGCATAGAAAACACACGTATGTATGACAGTGCAAAGGCTATGCCCAGCAACAACCCACAAAAAACCAGCGTGCGCAAACTAAACTTCGTTTGCCAATAACTTTGAAATTTCTGCATAAAAAAATCCTCCTTTTATGGGAAGGAAGCAATACAAAAAAATATGCTTCCCTTCGACGGCGTTACACCGCATCAGGTTATAAGGGTATTATCTCAGCCACATATTTGATGTAGCACCCCTAGCCAATTATGATATTAAGTTAATTATACATTACAAAATATGTGTATGTCAAGAATTTTATGAAGGTTGTGAAAAATGTATAAGCTAATAGCAAGTGATGTGGACGGCACATTGCTTTCACTCGACTATAGAATGAACCCTGCAAACAAAACCGCCATTGCTAAAGCTGTGCAAAACGGCATTTTTTTCGTGCTTTGCTCTGGGCGGTCTTATAAAAGTTTAAAAAATATTTATAAAGAATTACAACTGCCGCAAGATGGCTATATCATCAGCTTTAACGGTGGGTTTATTTATGATGTTAAAAATGATGATGTTATTTATGAAGAATTTTTGGGTTTGCCGCTTGGGCTGGAAGCTATTAAAATATACCAAAACCGCAAGCAAAAAGATATAGAAATGCTTATATATACTGACTATGAAACCGTTATTGCCGAAGAAATAACCAATATAACCGATGCATACACCAGCGTGTCTGAAATTTCTGTTTTAAAATCTGATGATATTATTGCGGATGCTAAACAAGCCTGCAATGTTATCAAAATAATCTTTATGGCGCACAATCACGTTTTGCAAGATTTTCGCAAGGACATAGAACTCGTGCTGGGCGGCAAAACAGACATAACCTTTTCAACCGAATTTATGCTTGAAATTGGTTCAATTAACTGTAGCAAAGGCATTGCGCTGGCTTGGCTTTGCGATAGGCTTAATATCGACCTTGCACAAACAATTGCAATAGGCGATAATTATAACGACCTGCCAATGATAAATGTTGCAGGGCTCGGCGTGGCTGTAGCCAATGCCGTGGATGATTTAAAACAGGCGGCGGGATATATAACCGAAAAAACCTCGGCACAAGGTGCTATTGCTGAGGTTATAGAAAGATTATGTCTCTCATTTTAGTGCATAAAAAGAGAGGATTGGTTGCGCAAAATCCATTAATATACCTATATGGAGGTGAGCAAATGGAATGGCTTAAACGTATGAACGACGCTCTATCATATATGGAAGATAATCTTGATGGTGAGATTTCTATTGAAAAGGCGGCACAAAAAGCCTGTTGTTCTCAGTATCATTTTCAAAGAATGTTCTCGTATATAATTGGCGTGCCATTGTCAGAGTATTTGCGTCGCAGACGTATTACAAAAGCGGCTTTTGATTTGCAAAACGGCGACAAAGTTATTGATGTTGCCCTGCGATACGGCTACGATTCGCCAACGGCGTTTAACAGGGCTTTTCAAGCCATACACGGCATATCGCCGTCATTGGCGCAAAAGTCTGATACAGTGCTTAAAGCCTTTCCGCCTGTCAGCTTCCAAATGACAATTAAAGGAGTAACAGAAATGGATTATCGCATTGTTGAAAAAGAAGGGTTTAGAGCCGTAGGTGTCCGCATAGATTTAGGCGTGGATACAGAAGTGGATATGGAAAAAAATTTTAAAACGATTACGGCATTTTGGGAAGAAACAATAAATGCTGGCTTAACCAAACAAATTGTGAAGATGATGAACAGCGAACCCTATGGGTTGTTGGCTGTTTCGACAACGAAAGAAGATAACAAAGGAGGATTTTATTATATTTGCTCCGCCACAGATAAGCCTGTGCCTGATGGTATGCTTGAAGTACAAGTGCCAAAACATACTTGGGCAATTTTTCCGGGAAGCGGTCACCCATCAAGCATAGGCGACCTTTTTAAACGCATATATTCCGAATGGCAACCAACATCTGGATACGAATGGGCTGATATGATTGAAATAGAAGTTTATTTAGACGATGATGAAACAAATATGAGATATGAAGTTTGGATGCCTGTGGTTAAAAAGTCATAACCTTAAATTGAAATATACTAAAACCTCCCATTTGGGAGGTTTTGTGTCTTATTACTGCAATATTTTATGCTTTTCTTCTTTAGTCCAACGCAAAGCATCCCTAATACCTTGCTCTATGCTAAACTTTGTTTCCCAGTGTAATAGGTTTTTTGCACGGTCGCAACTTGCATATGCTCCGATAATATCACCTGGTCGGCGCGCACCTATAACAACAGAAATATCTCCCCAAACCCTAATAAAAGCGTCAACAAATTCTTTGACGGTTGTACCGTTGCCTGTGCCTAGGTTTATTACGTTACATTGCTCGCTTGCGGCTGTGTCAAAATGCTCCAAAGCGGCAACGTGTGCCAATGCTAAATCCCAAACGTGGATATAATCACGGATGGTGGTGCTATCCCTAGTTTGCCAATCATTGCCTGCTATGGTAAAATGGGGCAAATTACCAAATGCCGTATCTAACAATTTGCCTAAAATATGTGATGGCTCGGGAACAAATGGACCTGTGCGCATTTTTGGGTCAACGCCTACCAAATTAAAGTAACGTAAGGCAATACCCTTAAAATAACCTGCATTTGCAAAATCTTCCAAAGCCATCTCCATTGCCATTTTTGTTCGTGCATATGGGCTTGCTGGCGAAAGAGGCGTGCTTTCAGTAACCATAACTTCTGCCGCACCGTATACAGCCGCAGAGCTTGAGAAGATGACTTTTTTTATGCCGCAATCACGCAGTGCGGCGAATAATGCAATGGATTTTGACACATTTTCAGTATAATATAACAGCGGGTTTTGGGTGGATTCTTCGACAGCTATACGAGCGGCAAAATGTATACACGCTTCAATATTGGGATGGTCAATGGTGATTTTTTTTATAAGCGTGCTATCTGAAATATCGCCTTGGTAAAAAATGCGTCCATTTGTAAATTCTTTACGTCCTGTTACAAGAGAATCTACTATAATAGGCGTATGACCTGCGTCTAAAAGTGCAGAGCAGGTCGTAGAGCCTATATAGCCTGCGCCGCCTGTTACTAATACTTTCATCGTATACCTCCGTTACTGGTTAATAGTATTTGGAAATAACGCTGTGGTCGTTTTGCCCATAGCCTTGTTTTTGCAGGTTTTGCATAATTTCTAATATTTGGGTAGTAAAAGGAATTTGCGCATCAACAGCTTCGGCGGTGTTTATCACATTTAGCAAGTCCTTAACGTGCAAATCTAGCTTAAAACCAGGGTTTATATTGCCGTCAATAATCATTGGCAATTTTGCGTTCATTACAGTAGAGCCTGCAAGCCCGCCCTTTATGGCTTCAAAAACCTTTTGCGGGTCAACACCCGCCTTATTGCTTAGGTTTATGGCTTCGCTTACGGCGGCTATGTTTAAGGCTACTATTATTTGGTTGGCTAGCTTTGTGGTGTTGCCTGCGCCTATTTCTCCGCAGTGTACGGCGGATGCGCCCATTGTGAGCAGGACTTTGCGAACCCGCTCAAACACCGCAAAATCTCCACCCACCATTATTGATAATGTGCCGTCTATTGCTTTTGGCTCGCCGCCAGATACAGGAGCATCTAAAAAATCTACATCTTTTTTGATGCAAGCAGCGTGAATTTCTTGCGCAACTGCAGGTGCAATTGACGACATATCGACCACAACTGTACCACTTTTAGCGTGCGTCAGTACACCATCTGACCCTAAAATTACCTCTTTCACATCTGGTCCGTCAGGCAACATAGTTATTATTATATCGCAATTTTGTGCAACATCTGCAATAGTTTTTGCGGCTTGTGCTCCTAACGGTATCATTTCATTGATACTCTCTTGTCTGCGACTGTATGCAAGTATGTCATAGCCTGCTTTTAACAAATTTTTTGTCATAGGCTTGCCCATTATGCCTAGCCCTATAAAACCTATTTTCATATAATCACCCCATTAGCAATTTTTGTGCAATCGTTATCTATAAAGTGTAACACAGTTTTGATTTATAATCAATACGCAATGGCGTTTTTGTGGACAAGTACATTTTTAACAAAATTTTTATGGATTGGTGAAATATTTTTGTGCAATATGCATAAAGTAATTACACAAATGTGTTGTAATGGACACAAAAATGCTTGACACATTAAGTACGCTATGTTATAGTTAAAGAAAAATTTACATAATTTATATTATAGTAGAATACGGCAATTTGCAAGGAAGGAGGATACTCAGGTTTTATAGTTGAAAGTGCCTAATGGCACAAAACCATAAAAAGGAGAGATTTGATGTTATCTGGTATTTGGTTAATTTTGTTTTTCTTGGCGATGATAGTTGTTATGATTTTGGCGATTTCTAAGCTAAAATTGCATCCGTTTTTGGCGATTATGGGTGTTGCTATCATACTTGCTTTTGCGGCTGACGGTATACCGCTGACCACGGTTGTTACTAATGCGAACACAGGACTTGAAGAAGTTTCTGCTACTGCGGGTAGCACTGTTTTGGGTGTTATTGGTAACGGCTTTCGTGCTATTTTTACCAATATTGGTATTGTAATTATTTTTGGTGCTTTAGTTGGCGGCGTTCTTGAAGCAACAGGCGGCGCATTTAAAATTGCTGATATGATTATCCGTCTTTTAGGCAAAGCTAGTCCTACCCTTGCAATTCTTCTTATGGGCTGGGTTATATCTATCCCTGTTTTCTGTGATTCTGGCTTTGTTATCGCCAACCCTGTACGCAAGTCTATTGTAAAACGCACACGTGCAAGCGGTGTTGCTACTGCCGTTGCTTTGGGTGCGGGTCTTTATACTTCTCACGTGCTTGTTCCGCTTACGCCTGGTCCTTTGGCGGCTTCCGAAATGCTTGGGCTTGGCGACCAGCTTATTACCGTTATGTGGGTGTCTGCTGTTATTTCTGTTCCATCTTTAATTGCGGCGTATTTCTTTGCAAAATGGCGCGGCAAAAAAGATAAGAGCGAAGAAGATATTCAAATTCAAAACGATGAAACTGTAAAATCATATGATGAGCTTGTTAAAGAATACGGTGGGTTGCCAAACGGATTTTTGTCGCTTGCGCCAATTTTGATGCCTGTTGTGTTTATGGCGATTGGCTCTATTGTAAACTATAATGTGTATGACCCTAATAATGCAA
Source organism: Defluviitaleaceae bacterium (assembly GCA_009784615.1). Lineage (GTDB taxonomy): Bacteria > Bacillota > Clostridia > Lachnospirales > WRAX01 > WRBJ01. The sequence goes on from WRBJ01000001.1 coordinate 67,974, forward strand.
CCGCTTTTGAACAATTGTTTATTTTCTTAGGTTCGCCTGTTACTGCTTTGGGTATTGGCGTGTTGTTTGCTGTGCTTTTGCTTGCTATTACTGGCAAAATGAGCAAGTTTAATTTTACCACAAACGAAACCCTTAAAATGCTTGGCCCTATCCTTTTCATCACAGCCGCTGGTGCGACGCTTGGTGAGGTCATACGTGCTTCTGACATTGTTCCCTATATCCGTGATAATGCTGATACGATTATTTGGATGGGTATTGCCTTCCCATTTGTTGTTTCTGCTATTATCAAGACTGCGCAGGGTTCTTCTACAGTTGCTATGATGACGACCGCTGGTATTATGGGACCTTTGATGGCTGACCCATTTGGTTTTGACACGCCTATTGCTATTGCTTTGGTTGTAATGGCTATTGGTGCAGGTTCTATGATGGCTTCACACGCAAATGACAGTTATTTCTGGGTTGTTAGCAAATTGTCTGACCAAACGCCGCAACAAGGTTATAAAAACTGGACATCTATGACTGTTGTGCAAGGTGTTGCTTGTATGATTGGTATATTTGCGTTTTATATGATTTATAGGCTTGTGGCATAATAGAATTATATTGTAGGGACACCATATATGGTGTCCCTATGTTAGATTTGGAGTGATTGGTATGAGCAAGATATACGAAAATGCGCAGAAGATGATAAAGGCTATTATTGCAGATAATATGCCACGTAATGCAGTGGAAAATGCTTTGAAGGCGCATAATTTTGTGGGTAATATTTATTTGGTAGCTATTGGCAAAGCGGCTTGGACAATGGCGGAAGCCGCTTCGGATTTTTTGGGTGATAGGCTTGTAAAGGGTGTTGTTGTTACCAAATATGACCATAGCGGCGGAGATTTGCCGCGTATTGAAATTTATGAAGCAGGACATCCTGTTAGTGATGAAAATACGTTTGTAGCTACGGCGAAATGTATTGAGCTTGCCAAAGAGTTAACTGCTGATGACGAGCTTTTATTTTTGGTATCGGGCGGAGGTTCTGCTTTATTTGAAAAAACCCTTGATGGCATTGAGCTTTCGGATTTGCAGGATGTTAATGAACAGCTTTTAAAAAGCGGTGCGGATATTGTAGAGATTAATATGGTACGCAAGCGTTTTTCTGCTGTTAAGGCGGGTAGGTTTGCTCAATTGGTTGCCCCTGCAAAAGTTTTTGCGGTTATATTGTCGGATGTTTTGGGTGATAGGCTTGACAGCATAGCTTCTGGCCCTGCTGTGCCTGATAAATCTACTGTAGAGGACGCAGTTAAGGTTGTGGATAAATATAATTTGAAATTGACGGATTTGCAACGTAGCTATATTATGGAAGAAACTCCGAAAATTATTGACAATGTTACCACGGTTATTACTGGGTCTGTTAAGACTTTGTGCGAAGCGGCGGCGAGTGTTGCGAAAGAGCTTGGATATGAACCCGTTGTACTTACAACTTTGATGAATTGCGAAGCCAGTGAAGCTGGACGTATGATGGGGACTATTGCGGCGGATACTGTTAATGGACGTAATTCTTTTGTGCGTCCTTGTGCTATCATTGCCGGCGGCGAAACAATTGTTACTGTTAAGGGCGGCGGCAAAGGCGGGCGCAACCAAGAGCTTGCTTTGGCTTCTGCAAAGGCTATTGCTGGTCTTGATGGTGTGTTGATATTTTCGCTTGGGTCTGATGGTACGGATGGACCTACAGATGCGGCGGGCGGTATTGTGAATGGTGATACAGTGGCGCAGTTGAAGGCAAAAGGAGTTGACGTTGATAAGGTTTTGGCTGATAATGACGCTTATAATGGGCTGTTGGCGGTTGATGGTTTGATAATGACTGGTCCTACTGGGACGAATGTTAATGATGTTACTGTCATATTATGTGATTAGGGTGTGTGTAGATTGGGGTAATTGTTACAGAGTTTTGTAACAATTGTTAAAAAAATCGTAATAATATTTAATAGTTTTTTCTGTTGACAAAGGGTGATGGATATGTTACAATGCTATTACAAAACCAAATCCGTAATTGGTATTTTTGTTGTATAGGTTGTAAAATTGTGGCACAAGGGGCATTTTGCTATGATTTTTGGCTTATATTAACTTAAATTCTTTTTGCGGCAGGGTGTATAATAAATGTACATAACAAACCCTGAAAATTTATTTAGACCGAAATGGTCAAAAAAATGGAGGTAATGCTATATGAGAAAGCTAATTATGGCTTTGTTGCTTGTTGCTTTAGTAGTCGTTTTGGCTGCTTGTAACAACAACGCAACAACAGACCCAACTGAGCCTACTACTACGGCTCCTACTGGGGATGACGGCGACGGCGGTCGTGCTTGGGGCGATTTGTTCCCTAACACGCCATCTGACCACGTTCCAACACAAACACGTGCGCAAATTCTTGCTAATATACCAGAATTTACGCCTGCAGGTTCTATTAACGTAGCATCTGGCACAACCGCATCTGTTAACATTATGGCTGGTTGGGACAATATTGCTGTTAATGCGCAAGCACGTCGTTTGATATGGGATGGCTTGAACACTCACGATTCTAATATGGACAGAGTTTTCTTTGAAAACCCAATGGTTCTTTCTGAGCCTGTTAGAGTTCAAGATGACCAGTATTTCCCAGGTACAAGAACTTACACTTATAACATCTACACAGACAACCTATGGTCTGATGGCAGACCAGTTACTGCACACGACTATGCAGGCGGTATTTTGTGGGTGTTGCATCCATATCATATGGAACTTCGCATCAATCCACCATCAGGTGCTTGGATAGTAGGTCGTGATGAGTTCATTCGTGGTGAAACTGACGTTTTGAGTGGTGTGCGTATTTATAGTGACGCATCTTTCTCTGTAACTATTCTTCACGAAGGTCCTACACAAACTTTCCTTCCATATGTATGGGAAACTGCTTTGTATGTAAACCAAGGACCAGCACCTCTTCATGGCATATTGCCAGGTTTTGACACTCAAGCTCAAGTTGTAGATACCGGTGAAGGCGTACAGCTTGTTGGCCTTACTCGTGAACTTGTTGCTTCTGGTATCAATGGTGTTATCAATGAAGTTCCACGTGTTGATGCCGATAATAATCCAGTTCTTAATGCTGATGGCGACCCAGTTATGGACATCGTTGGCGGTACTGGCTGGAGATTTGCCCCAACTGTATTTAGTGGTCCATATATGTTCCACAGCTTAGACCCAAGCAACTTTACTATGGTTTTAAGAGCTAACCCTAACTTTGTTGGTACTTGGGATGGTTTCCGTCCACGTATCGAAACAGTTATCTTTAGTGTGCATTTGGCTAACGTAGTAATCGACTCTTTGGTTGCTGGTGAAGCTGATATGGTTTCTGGTCAAGGTCAAGGTTCTGTTGTTAACGATATGATGACTTTCCTTGTAGAAGCTGGCACGCACGATTTTGAAAGCTACCCACGTAATGGTTATGGACTTATCCGTTTCCACGTTGACCATGGTCCAACACAGTTTACTGAAGTTCGTCAAGCTATCAAATGGCTTATTGACCGTGAAGAATTTATGGAGCAGTTTACATTAGGTCATGGTACGTTAAACCACGGACCATATGGTTCTGCACAATGGTGGACTATCCAAGCTATTCAACGTGGTATGTATGACAGAATTATTATGTACACCCTTAACCCAGAAAACGCAATTGCTCGCTTAGAAGAAGGCGGTTGGGTTCTTAATGCACAAGGCAACCCATTTGACCCAGCTGTTGACAGTGTTCGTTACAAAGATGTAACTGGTGTTGCTCAATTGCCAAATGCATTGCCGTTTGCTGATGACCCAATGGTTACTAGCGTTAATGGTCGTCAACTGATGAGATTAGACATTCAGTGGGCTACATGGACTGCTGATGCTAACCGTATTACTGAAATTATTGAAATCCTTGTTGTTGACGAAATGCGTTCTGTTGGTATGGAAATTACACCTCATCGTGTAGCTAACCCACTTACTGAGCTTTCTCGTGGTGGCGACAATCCAAACCCACAGTTCCATATGTTTAACCAAGGTACAACATTTGCACAAGTTTGGGCTCCATGGTATTTATTTGACCCAAATTTGCACGGTGTTAACAACTTATACCACACAAGCGACCCAGTTTTATTTGAAGCTGCTAACCGTTTGCGTGTAGGTGAAATTGATACACAAGCTGGTAGAGATGCCTTTGTTGATGCCTTTATGGATTTAGTTGAAGTATTGAACCGTGAAGTAGTAGAGATTCCTCTATACGTTGACACTTGGTTTGACTTCTATCCAACTTGGGTTGGTAACTGGCATATGCGCTCTCAGTGGTTTGTTGATGATGCTATTATTAGAGCTTATGACAGCAGAGCTACCCTTAACTAATTAAATATTATCCCATATTTATCTTTGGGATTTCTATGGTACGCCATAGATAGGTATGGATATGCAAATAATACCCTGTCGTAAGGCGGGGTATTATTTGTAATCATACCTCCTTAATAATGGAGAATGTTTTGATGAAAAATCTAAAATATAAGCACCACCCAAATACGGATGAGGGGATTGCGAGCTAGGCTCGCAGTGCCGTTGCATTGCGGGCTTTGCTTGCAATTCCCCGTTTACCAATTATAGTAGGAGGGACTTTATATGGTAAAATTTCTTATAAAAAGAATATTTTACATAATATTTGTACTGTTTATTGTTTCGATTTTTGTTTTTATTCTTTTCCGCACTATGCCGGGCGACCCTGCCTTGATGTTTTTAGAAGGGGCGCAAGGTGATATGACACCGCAGGAATTTGAGGAAGCCATCCAACGTATACGTGAAATGTTGGGTCTTGACCAATCTTACATCCATCAGTATTTTGCTTGGATAGGGCAGATGTTACAGGGCAATTTTGGCTACAACTTCCCATTTAGGGTGCCTGTTTTAGAAGCGATAAGAACACCTATGTTAAACACGATTGTAATGAACATTTTTGTTTTAATTATCGTGTTTGCTATCACTATACCTATGGGTATTTATGCTGCTATAAAACGTGGCAAGCTGTTTGATAACGGTGCGTTATTCTTTACCACAATTGGTTTTAGTTTCCCTAACTTTTTATTTGGTCTTTTAATGATAATTATTTTTAATGTATGGCTTGGCTGGCTTCCTACGGGCGGTATGCGCGACCCAATGGCACAAATTTGGCTTGAGGATGGCACTTGGACGCAATGGGATGCATTGTTAGACCGTGCGAAGTATATGATATTGCCTATTCTGACCCTTGTTTTGGTTGGTATGGCGGGTCTTATGCGTTTTGTGCGTTCGGCTATGATAGATGCCTTAAACCAAGACTATATACGTACGGCACGCTCTAAAGGTCTTGCCGAAAAAACAGTTATATATTCGCATGCATTTAGAAACGCACTTGTTCCAATCGTAACTGTAACAGCTGGTTGGTTTATTGGTATATTTGGCGGTTCTGTTTTAGTTGAGCGTGTATTTAGCTGGAACGGTATGGGCATAGTGATGATTGATGCACTTGGTCAGCGTGATGTGGCTACGCTAAAGGCTATGACGGTTTTTTATTCATTAATATCTTTCGTCGGTCTTTTGGTAGTAGATATTGTGTATGTATTGGTTGACCCACGTATTAGGTTTGAATAATTATTTTGTAAATCGAAATTCCTTATAAAAATTTTTTCCAGAGGGGAGAAAACTATGAGCGAAAATAAGCCCAAAAGAGAGTCTTTTGCGAGCGGTCTGTTTAAGTTTTTATTTACAGGAAGACGCGCTAAAGATGTTTCTATGTGGGAGGAAGAGCAAATTGAAAGTCCGGGTAAAACCGTGATGAAAGAGTTTTTTAGAAGAAAAATGACAATTGCGGGAATTATTGGTTTTGTTACCGTTTTTACATTGTCTATGGTATTGCCTTTCTTTTTCCCTGTTCACGATACTGACAGAGATTTGGCGCATTTAAGTATACGTCCTGACCTTACAATGGGTATGATGCGTTTGCCGCGTGAATTGCGTGGTAATGTAGAGATGATAGCGCCAGGACCTGGTTTTAGCGTAGGCTTGAGCAAAGACGGCAATGTTTATGTTTGGGGGTCTATTGCACCTGAAACCAGAGATGTTTTTAATGTGCCTGAGTTTTCCGAGCCTATTGTACACGTAACTGCGGGGCGTTCGCACGTTGTTGCGGTTAGCGAGAACGGTCGTGTATATTCTTGGGGACATCAACACGCTTCTACAATGCACACTGTAGTGCCAAATGAGATACAAGGGCGCACAAGAGTGGTTGAAGCGGGATTAAGAACGGCTGTTGCTATTTTGGACGACGGTAGTATTCAAGTATTTGGCGGTATTGATAATAATATGGCAAATATTGCGCCTTTCCCTGCTTTTGTAGGCTCTAGGGCAAACAATCCTTTTAGCCTTCCTGTTGGCGCAGTTATTGCGCAGGTTTTGGCATCTGATAATATGGCTGGTGTTTTGACTGAAGATGGCGAGTTGCATATAATGTCATCTAATGCTCAATTGCGAAATGTGCCAGACGATGTGCAAGGGCGTATTGTTGATTTTGCATTTAATTCCAGATATGTTGCGGTTGTTTTGGATAATGGCTCTGTTTATGCTTGGGGGCAATTGCCAGGCTTAGGCGAGGATGAAGAACGTATTGCTATCAACAGCGGTGCTGTTGGCATTGTTGACAACGATGATGATTTTGTTGTTGCTATGGCGGCAGGCGGCTTTACACGTTTTGACCTTACTGACAATCAGTTAAGCGCAGAGAATAATATACCTTCATCTTCATTAACCAGACATTCGCTTGAAGGCATTAGTGCTTCACAAATTGTTGTTAATACTAATAATTTTGGCATTTTGACTGAAGGCAGTGATGTGACTGGAGGCGGTAATGTTTATGTTGTTTCGCCAAGTGGACACGCTGTTGGTAATGTTCCTGCCGATATTCAAGGCAGAATAATTGATTTTGCTTTAACCGACAGAAATGGTGCGGCTCTTTTAAATGACGGAACTGTTGTTGTGTGGGGCGAAGGTCCTTATCAGCAAGCTCCGGCGCATTTCCAAGGACGTGTTGTTTCTATTGACAGCGGCGTTACGCATTTTTCTGTTGTATTAGAAACCGGAAACACACATACATTTACGGCTGACCCTTCTGCGGCTTCACATTTTTGGAGATTGCCTGTTGGTGTGTACGTTACTAAAGTAGAGATGAATTCTAATACAGCGGCTGTTTTAACTTCTGACGGCGAAATTTATGTTCTTTCACCTGTAGACCGTACAGTTAGAAATGTACCGCAAGAATTTCAAGGTAGATTTATTGATTTTGCTTTAACGGATAGAAATGCCGCCGCAATTTTGGACGACAACACAGTTGTTGCTTGGGGCGACGATATGCCTGCACGCGTTGTTCCTGAAGCGATTGGCGCACGTGCTATGGAAATAAACGGCGGCGAAGCACATTTTACCGTGCGCTTAGACGATAATTCAGTATATTCTTGGGGTGATAATGGTCATAGACAATCAAATCACCCTAACAATAATAATATTGAAGAAATCTTCGTTGGATACCATCATAACTATGCCTTGACTTCAGACGGCGATGTTGAAACTTGGGGTTTAAGAGGTTTTCCGTTTGGTTCGGATGACTCTGGGCGTTCTATGTTTTCACGTGTTTGGCAGGCTGGGCGTTATTCTTTAACAATCGGTTTTGTGGCTATATTAATTGCTACCTTCATTGGCATTATACTTGGCTCACTTGCAGGTTATTTTGGAGGGTGGGTTGAAACGCTTATTATGCGTTTTGGTGAGATAGTTATGTCGCTGCCTTTCCTACCTATGGCGTTGATACTTAACTGGCGTTTGCAAGGTGAAGCCACAACAGAGGTGCAAAACCTTATGATACTGATGGTTGTACTTGGTCTTATATCTTGGCCAGGCATTATGCGTCTTGTTCGTGCACAGGTTATGCAAGCAAGAAATGCGGAATACGTTATTGGCGCACGTGCTTTGGGTGTAAAAGAAGGCAAGATTATATCTCGCCATATTATGCCAAACGTGCTATCGGTTATTATTGTACAATTTGCATTGGGTCTTGCTGGTTCTATGCTTACAGAAAGCACACTGTCCTTCCTAGGCTTTGGCATTACACCGCCGACACCAACTTGGGGCAATATGCTTAATGCCGCACAGCACTCTATTGTATTGCGTGTTGAATGGTGGCGTTGGGTTGCTCCGGCGGCGGCACTTGTTACAGTTGTTATCAGTATTAATCTTATCGGCGACGGCTTGCGTGAAGCCTTTGACCCAAGAGCGAGAGGAAGGTAAGGTATTATGGCATTATTAGAGCTTAACAATGTTCATACATTCTTTACTACTAGACGTGGCATTATTAAGGCCGTAAACGGTGTATCTTATCACGTTGAAGCGGGTAAGACCCTCGGCATAGTGGGCGAATCTGGTAGTGGCAAGTCTGTTTCTGCAATGAGCGTTTTGCGTCTTTTGGACGAAAACGGTAAAGTTGTTGACGGTACGATTATGTTTAAAGGTAAAGATTTGTCAAAGCTATCTAAAAAGGAGATTAACAGAATACGCGGTAACGAGATTTCTGTTATCTTTCAAGAGCCTATGACAAGCCTTAACCCGATTTTTACTGTACGCAAGCAAATTGGTGAAGCGTTTAGATTGCACCAAGGTATGAGTAAGCAAGAAGCATATCTTGAAGCGGTTAAAATTTTGGCAGATGTTAAAATACCTGACCCAGAGATTGTAGCAAAAAAATATCCATTTATGCTATCTGGTGGTATGCGTCAGCGTGTTATGATTGCGATGGCGTTAGCGTGTAAACCCGACTTGCTTATTGCTGATGAACCAACGACGGCACTTGATGTTACAATACAAGCACAGATTTTGCGCCTTATGAATGAATTGAAAAAAGAAAAAGGCACAGCTATTATGTTTATTACGCACGATTTGGGCGTTATTAACGAAATGGCGGATGATGTAGCTGTAATGTACTGCGGGCAGGTTGTAGAACAAGCACCGGTGCGACAAATATTTGGCGAAAGTAAGTTTTCGCATCCATATACTGAAGCATTGCTTACATCTATACCACGTCTTGACACGCCTGTTGGCACAAGACTTGACCCGATTGAAGGCTCTGTGCCTCATCCGCTTGATTTGCCTGTTGGTTGTAAATTTGCGCCACGTTGCAAATATAAAACCGAACGTTGCGAAAAAGAGGAACCGGAACTTTTCCAAGTAACAGAAAACCAAAGGGTAAGATGTTTCTATCCGGAAGAGGGGGTGCGTGCAAATGGATAAAAAGCCGCTTATCAGCATAAAAGAACTTAAACAATGGTTTCCCGTTAGGGGTAAACGTGGTTTGTTTGTTAAAGCAAACGACGGTGTTACACTTGACATTTTTGAAGGCGAAACGGTTGGTATCGTAGGCGAATCTGGTTGCGGTAAGTCTACACTTGGTCGTGTGCTTTTACAGCTTTATAAGCAAACCGACGGGCAAACTATTTATTATGGACAATCTCTTGAAGATGTTGCGCCGATTTATGTTCTTGATATTTATAAAAATCTTGAGAAAAAAGTCGCATTAACAAAAAAAGAGATTGCCGATGCCGAACGTTTGGAAGCAGAGGTTGCTAAACTTGAAGCCGAAATTGGACAATCGCAAGATAAAGACAAGTTAAAACTGTTATATGCTAAAATGAACGAGCGTAACGAAGCCAGAAAAATAGCAAACACAGACTTTTTGTCGGTTGTGCGATTGATGGGCGGTTTTTATACCACAAAGGATTTTGCGGAGGTTTCACGTGTTCACGTAGAATATTACAACGCTTGCCTTGGGGTGCGCTCTGTTAATATGTCGCTTAAAAAATTACGTCTTGAAGTTGCAGAGCTTCAATATAAAGTCGATAAAGACTTGGGAGGTGACGCAACAAAACTTGATAACCTTAAAAAGAAACTTGAAGGTATTGAAAGCACCGAATTGCGCACAGCAGAGCGTGCAAGAGATGAAAAGCGTGACACAGTTAATGCTTTGCGTGCAAAATATGCCAATGACCCCGAGTTTCAAGAATTTGAAGAAATGCGAGATTATGGTATAGACCTTGCCGCCTTAAAAATTAACGAAATGCGTCATTTGCGCAAAGATTTGCAAATGATTTTTCAAGACCCGTATAGTTCGCTAAACCCACGCTTAACAGTTGGTCAAATTATAGCTGAAGGTCCGCAAACCCATCAGGATTTGGCGGCGAAAAATGAGCGCACACAGGAATATGTTACAACAATTATGGAAGATTGCGGTCTTGCACCTTATATGATTCACCGCTACCCGCATCAATTTTCGGGCGGTCAGCGTCAGCGTATAAGTATTGCACGTGCATTGTCTGTTAAGCCAAAATTTGTTGTTTGCGATGAGGCTGTTTCGGCACTTGACGTATCTATACAGTCGCAAATTATCAACCTTTTGCAAGATTTGCGCGAAAAAGACAATCTTACGTATATGTTTATTTCGCATGACCTTTCTGTTGTAAAATACATATCCGACCGTGTTGCGGTTATGTATTTGGGCGTTATTGTGGAACTTTGTAGCTCTGCAGAGCTATTTAGTAACCCATTGCATCCATATACGGAAGCTCTGCTTTCTGCTATACCAACAACAGATTTAGAAAAAGATACAGAAATGATTATACTCGAAGGCGACATTCCATCCCCTGTTAATCCTCCAAAGGGTTGTAAGTTTAATACTCGTTGTAGAGATTGTATGGACATTTGTTCGCAGGTAGCACCAGAATGGCGTGAACATACACCAGGTCATTTTGTAGCTTGCCATAAGTATAACGACTAAAAGAAACCGTATAATAAGCAGGAAGCTAGGTGATGTTATGTTTTTACGAAAAGACCAAAGAAGGCGACGTATGACAAGGGAAGAAGCTAACGCTATTTTGGAGCGTACAAAAACCGAAGAACCTTTGGAATTGGAAAAGGGCGATTTGTTTGCTATTCTTTTGGCGGCGGCAAAAACATTCGTTCCTGTTATATTAGTATTTTGCCTCTCTATGTTGTTATTATGGTGGCTTATATTTCACGTTTGGGCAAGCTAGTTTTATCCAAACAAACTAAAGCGTTTTGGGCGAGGCGTTATTTTGTCTCGCCCTTGTTAATGGGAGGTAAGAAATGAGAAATAGTAAGTGGGAGCAAGTTAAAGCAAATGTATCATTATTTGCAAAAAGAAACAAAAAAGCATTAAGAAGGACGTATTGGACATTAGCGGCATTGTTTTTGGTTGGCTTTGGCGGAATGTTAGCATATGTACAATTTATGGGATATTTTGACCCCATTAGCACGCCAGCTATGATGAGGATGACCCCAGATGAAATGCGTGAAATGCGTGAAATGGAGCAAGTATTGTGGGAATATTGGCGTGAGCAATCCCGTCAAGGCGACTTTGCTGAAATGATGTGGCTTTTGCACGAAAACTATCCATTTTTTGAGATGGGTTTGCGCAATGGCGTAGATATTGTAGGTATTGGCATTGATGCTTTTGCAGAGCTAGAAGGGGTTGCCGCACATCTATCAGGTACAGGCGGCTTTCAAGAGTTTATCAATAGCTATTTTATGAACCATATTGGTGGCTTGGGCGGTTTGCGTATTGCGGCTGCGGCATCACGTACTGCGCTTTGGTTAAGTGAGCCTTATTATATGGGTCATTCTGACTTCCGTTTTTATGACGATAGGTTTGACGCACAGACAAGTGAGCAAAACCATCGTATGTCTATGGTTACAGATGATGTGGCGTATTTGCAAATTGAGGCATTTTTGTCAAAGGGCTATACTCCTATTAATAATCATCCGTATTGGAGATATGATTTTAACGAAGAACGGCAAGAATTGTTGCGTGCATTTAGAAACGTCAACAACGCAGAGCATTTAATAATTGACATTAGAGGCATAAACGAAGGTTTTAGTGAATATTTTTTGCCGCTATTAATAGAACCAAATATTTATGCACCTATTATGCAAAATTTCTACGCTTTCCATACAGGTGGCAATATGGCGATGGAAGTTAGCGCAAGTTTTAGAGAATTTCACAGCCTTGGCAGAACATACAATACAAATAGCCTTTTAGCAGATATGCCGATGGCGAATGTGGCAGATTTTGAAAATCTTATCCACGGTTTTGAAATTGCGCTTGAAGCAAATCCGACACAAAATAGCCCTGCATTCGGCGGGAAAATTTGGCTGTTGACAGATTCGGCAAACTTCTCTGGGATAAATCAAATGTATTTAGCTATGGCAGAAGAAGCGGGTTTTGAAATTCTTTATGTCGAAGATAATAATGCGCCACAATGGCCAGTGCCTTTTGCCAGATTGCCGCAAAGCGGTTTATCGGTGCGCCACAATGTTTTTTATTTCACAAACAATGACGGCATAGCTTTTGAAGAACAACGCATTGCAGGACATTACAACCTACAGGCTGATGTCGATGATGCATTAAGCGTCGCGTTTATGCATATAACAGGTGCAGAAATGCCGCATTTTGAGATTGCTCAAGAACCAAACGCAGAAATAGATGATATAATATCAATTACAAATGGCATTGCATTTGGCGATTTAAGCATTACTTTTAGTAATGAAGTTAGCGTAATCACCAATGAATTGGGCAATACGCTGGTGATTTTTGATGATGTAGATGGCAATTCAACTCTAATACATCAGCTTACAGCAAGTGCGCCTATGCAGAATTTTTCGTGGATAGCGGTTGGTATGAATGAAAGTGGCGAACTTTACGAAGCTGAAGTGCTGTATGCCCACGACGGCGAAGTATCTGTATTTATAGTTAATTGGATAGAGTGGGGCACAGTACCACACCGTGGGGTATCATTTGTCGATGAAAATGGCAATGTGCGACGTTTTTTCATAGCTATGAACAATGCATATCCTGATGAAGGCGATGGCATATTCTTGCTTCGTGAGTTTTAATACAGGGGTGATTTTTTGGCTGAAAATATCTTTGGTGGATTAGAGAAATTTGGCTTTGCGGACATAATTGAAAAAAATATAGATATTTTTCAAATAGCCCGTAAAAAAGAAAGCCTTGCTGAAAAAGAGAAAGTTTTTGATATAAACGACTATGTTTATGCCAAAAAATACAGATGTCCAGTGTGTATGGAAACTTTTGAATCTTATGCGGTTAAATGGGGCAAAACTCGTTTGAATTCTATCGAATTTGACTTGCGCCCAATATATAGCCCCATAAATCATTTGTATTATGACGTTATTTCTTGCAGTTTGTGCGGGTATACGGCTGTTTCTGAAACTTTTGATAAAATAACAAACAAACAATCAGAATACATTTTAACAGAGCTAAAACCCCATTACAAACATCAAGAATATCCCATAGAACCCAGCGTCGAGGCTGTGATAGACAGATACAAACTGGCTTTGCTAAATGCGACAATTAAAAAAGCAAAGCACGGCGAAAAAGCCTATATTTGTATGAAATTGACATGGCTGTATAGAACTAAAGGCGATGACCCAATCAACGAAAAAAAGTTTGCGATTTTAACGATAAAAGGGTTTACGCACGCTCTTGAAGAAGAACATACGCCAATAATAGGTTTAGAAGAAGTTACGATATTTTATATAATTGCCGCATTTTCAAAATTTATAGGCAACAACAAAAACGCCCTTAAAATCTTATCTGCAATAATAACATCAAGAAAATCATCCGAAAGATTAAAGGACAGAGCAAGAGATTTGAAGGATGAGATTGTTAAGCAAAATAATGCTTCATAATATGCTAAAATCCCCCGCTTGACAAAACGGGGGATTTGTTGTATTATTATGGTTAGTGGCAAAATGCCGCTGTTACGTCGGGGGCGCACTGGTTTCGACGGGGATTTTAAATACAGAGATAGCCATCCGCAGCGTCAACTGCGTCATCAAGGCAAACCTAAAATTAACTGACAAAAATGAATTAGCTTTTGCGGCTTAATTAAAAAGCCGTTGCCCGCCTAGATAATCTCATCGGTTTAGGCCTGGCATCGACTAGATGAGGCACTTTCGCCACGACCGCTTCGCCGTGGCGAAAAGACCCTAGAAGCTACCTGCGGTAATGCTTTGTCGGTTTTGCATACCAAAGGGAAATTTAAAAATCGTCTATGATGGAAGAAGTCTTTGTGGGCAGGTTCTCGGACACGGGTTCAATTCCCGTCGCCTCCATAAGGTTAAGCTCTGTAAATTTAACATTTGCAGAGCTTTTATTTCTGAAATTTGCGTAAAAGGTGATTTAAATGATTTCTAAAAAACAAACAATTAGTTCGGCTGTACATTCGTTTGAGCCTATATCAGACGAATTTTCGCATACCCTGATACTTGGAACTATGCCAAGTGTTCAATCACGCAAAGCAGGTTTTTATTATTCGCATCCTCGTAATCGTTTTTGGAAGGTGCTTTCAGGTTGTTTTAAGTATCAATTACCTAATACAAATGCAGATAAAATTAATTTATTGATTGAAAACGGCATTGCATTGTGGGATGTGCTGGCATCTTGCGAAATAATAGGCTCTGATGATTCTACTATAAAAAAACCGATTTATAATGATATTGACATATTTGTTAATGGTAAAAATATTTCAAAAATATTATGTAATGGCAAGAAGGCATATAACTTATGTCGTCGTCTTGACCTACCTATACCCATACGATATGTGCCGTCTACCAGCCCAGCTAATGCTATATGGAGCATAGAAAAATTGACAGAAGCGTGGAAATTAGAATTAATTTGAGGGAGAATGATATTGTATCATAAAAGTTGACAGGAAGCCTTCATCTGATAAAATAAAAACCGACACCAAACCACGGAGGCTACACAGATGAGAAGGTATGATTCAGAGTTCAGAATTGATGTAGTAAAACTAGAAAATGAAATCGGTGCAACGAAAGTCGTACAAAGCAGTGGCTTTTTTCGCAACGAGCCAAAAGAAATAGTGGTGTATCAAAAATTCGAGTTTATACGGTTGCATATATGATTATCCTATAGCCGAATTATACGTATTCTTAGTGTTAGTAGCCAAGGAGATACCATAAGCACATCAAAACCTTTGATAAATCCTGCAAGCACGCCCCTCTTTTGGCTAAGTATGAGTTACTATCCAAGACCAACAAGCCAAAAAAATTAACGAAGCTAGATAAAGAAGTTTATAAAAATGATAACCAATTGAAAAAAGATTTTAAAAGCGATGTACCTGACAAGAAGTTTATAGGTAACATTACACAGCTACCAACAGCAGATGGAAGGCTTTACATAGGACTAACCTTCGATTGTTTTGACAACTAAACCCCTTAAAAAATGACACTTTTAAGGGGTTTTGAAGGAGAATACTGGACTTTAACTGGTGACCTCCTGAATGCCAGTCAGGCGCACTACTGAGGTGGTCGGAAAATCTCCCCTGAAAAGTTGCATAATTCATTTCGCTTGTTGTCCCTGTTGGTTTGATTTTTAGCGGCTAAAGGCTGAGCAACCGACACGTATCTCAGGGCGTTTTGGGGTTTGGGGTATCCTCGACAAGCAAGTGTGGTAGTACCACGCCTTGCTTGCAGATTCATCAACAATATCGAAAGACTGATATTGTTGGTGAGGGATGCAAACAGGCTTTACATATTTAAGTCACTTTTTCCTAAATTACAAACTGAACAAAGTGTCTGTAAGTTCTCATAAAGTGCTGTGCCACCTTTGGCGCAAGGAACAATATGATCTATATGTAATTCCACTTCTGGGCTACTTGCAGGTGAGCATCCACAAATTTTACATTTGAAATTATCTCGTTTCATAACCATAAATCTCATTCTATAATTTATGGTGCGAGGATTTGTTTGAGGCTTATTCAATGCGCTAGATTCAATAATTTCACCATCCATATGTTCAACAAATGCAGTTAGTGCGTTATAATATGTGCCAAAACGTTTTTCATATGTTCCTACAGAAAAACGAGATAATGGTTTAATAATTTCATGATATTTAGGTTGTCTACCAAAGTGTCGCCAAATATTTTCTAGATTTTGAAATAGTTCTTCGTTTGGAATATTTAAGGGACTTCTTGATACCTGTAGTCCAGCCCGCTCTAAGCATAAGAACCACGAGCCTATCTTCCTTGTCAGAGTAGACGGGTGATATTTGCTATGAACTTTGTATTCATCCATTGTAATAGTCTCTTTATTTAACTTCAATGCAACACTCTTCAAATCACGTAGCATTTCCTCAGATGAGGTATTCCTATTATATTTTATAAGTTCAAATCGATCACTCAAAATTACCACCTCAAAACAGCATCAAATGTATAGATACGCTCAAATAACATCGCCCCATCAAAGTCACGAGAACTTTGGTGGGACGATAACTAGTGGAGAATACCGGACTTGAACCGGTGACCTCCTGACTGCCAGTCAGGCGCGCTCCCAACTGCGCTAATCCCCCATAGTTAATGATGGCTGTGAGTATATCATAGATTTTGTAGTTTGTCAAGGGTTATTTTGATGTTTGTTATAGATGCAATTCAAGAAATGCTTATTTATAGCTCTGCGCAAATATGTACGGCGGCATCCGCCGCCTTTGTGCTTTTATTTTGAATAGAAGAATCTCTTGCCGCTTAAATGTTCCTCGACCCTGCGTAAGCATTCGCCAAAGCGTTGGAAATGCACCACCTCACGCTCACGCAAAAACTTGATTGGGTCGGCGACGGCATCGTCGTCGATTAGGTCAAGCAAATATTCATAGGTAGAGCGGGCTTTTTGCTCTGCCGCCATATTTTCGTAAAGGTCGGTAATTGGGTCGCCTTTAGACTGTATGCCTGCCGCTGTCCACGGTATGCCTGCGGCGGACTGCGGAAAAACTGCCGTGCCGTGGTCGGCATAATATGGGTCAAGCCCAGCGGCTCGCATATCTGCCGCCGTTGCGCCTTGTGTAAGCTGGGTAACCATTGCACCCACCATCTCTAAATGAGCCAATTCTTCCGTACCTATATCATTTAAAATTGCTTTTGCTTCGGGAGTTACCATTGTAAAACGCTGGGAAAGATAGCGTATTGCCGCCCCAAGCTCGCCATCGGGACCGCCGTATTGTGTTATGATAACCTTTGCGAGTTTTGGGTTTGGTCTTGTTATTTTTACTGGATATTGTAGTTTTTTCTCATAAATCCACATAATTGCCCTCCTGTTTATGGTTGTTAGATGTTATAGTTAGCGTCGGTTTCCCACGGCCAAGGTGAATTTATCCATTGCCATTCATTCTGGTCGTTGTTGGTGCGGTTGCATAGCGGACCGTGGTTTTGTTCGTATAGCTTGCGCAACTTGGCAGCATCATCAGATGCTTGTTTGTGCAGAGCAATTGCCCTTTCGTCTGTCGGATTGTTGTTAAGATACAGTCCTAAATCAAGCAGCATAAAATCCAACACCGAAAGTTGCTTTAAATGTGTTTCTCGATGTGTCATTTTGCACCTCCTTCGTAAGGCAAATCAAGCTCAGGAAAAATCGTGCCACGTCTAAAACCATATTCGGCGATGTAAAGCTGGCACAGCGTTTGATAAGGAACATAAGCCTTGCCAAAGCCTGTAAATTCCATAACAGGCAAACGCTCCAAACAGTTCGCATCGCCAACGTGCGTGATAAAATCGTTGTTCATCTATTCGCTCCTCCTAAATAATAGGTTGTTTGTTATAATATTCTTATCGCCAGCGTTGTGTTAAAAAATTTAAAATTTATTTAAAAAAGAATTGAAAAAATTTAGCTATATTATATAATGATACAAACGAGGTCTCGACAAACCTCGTTATCAAAGGAGGAATTGCATATGAAAGTGACTAATTTTAGACAAAGACCGATTATGTTTATGCTGGTCTTTTTAATTGCCTTTGGCACGCTTAGCGCATTTGCCTTTGCAAATGAAGGAGGTGATGCCGAGATTGCGGACAATATTACATATGACATTATGCAAGAAGAAGCAAACGCCGCTATCAGCTTAAGGCAACCATCAGGTTGGGATAGCTCAAGACATTTATTTTACTGGTGGCAAGGCGCACAACCTATACCCGTAAATGTTCAGGTGTTCTCTTGGCTTGACCAAAGCTGGCGTATGTCGGCATTGAATGGTTTGTTGTCGTGGAATTGGAGCTCTGCACCAGTGAATTTCACTAATACAACTGCCGCAAATAATAACATTAATGTTTGGCCTCGTAGGGATAGGCTTCAATTTCTTGGTTGGCTAGAGCCTACGCATTCGGGTAACTTTATCGGCTCTCAACTTCGTAGTTTTGAAATTTGGATTAATGTAGATTCTATCGAAGAACACGTCGCTCGATATGGACGTAATCTCGCAAATGTCATCAGAGGCACTTCTGCTCACGAACTAGCACACGCTGTAGGTCTTGAAGATGCCCGTAATCATAATCTTGGTGGCTCTATTAACGGAAGTCTTATGAACTATAATAGAATTAGGGATGCAGTAATTGAACCAACATCCTTCGACGTTCAAAGTGTACGACTACTTTACAATTAGGAAAAGGAGATGATAATTATGAAGAAACATACTATACCTGCAATTATAGAAAGCATTGCCTTAATTTTACTTGTCGCTTGCAACGATACAACCCAAGACGAATTTTCGCACATCAGAGAAATGTATGGCGATTATTGGTGGTCAGTCATAACCGAAGCAAGCGAACAGTATGGTGATGATTTGATAATCGAACATCCCGTGCAAGGCGATATTTGGCTAAGAAATAGTGTAGAGGATTTGGCATTTAGCGCAACGCATATTGTAAGAGCTGAGGTTATTGACAGTCGTGTCGAACTTATCAACACATTGCTAGGTGAACCAGGTCTTGAAGATATGGAGTTTTACGAAAGTTTACGAGAAGCCGCAACTGTATTACATACCGTCTACAGCTTAAGAGTTTTGGAAAGTTTCCAAGGCAATGCAGAGATAGGAAGCACTATTGAAGCGATGCAATCAGGAGGTCAATCGGGAAATAGGGTTCTTGTAAATCTTGACACAACGCAATTCGCACTTGGGGATGAGATAATACTGTTTCTACGTTGTTTTGAAACACTCGGATTTAACTCTGGACCAATGTCGTTAGTGTCATATATACAAGGCATCTACCAAGCGACCCCATCAAACGCTAGCCGCGGTGATTTAGAGGCATTTGAAGACGGCATTACAAATGCCTACAACCAAAATGCAGACTTTGCAAGTATCGAATTTGAAAGCGTAAACCCAACGAACAACCTAACATTAACGGTGGGTGACCTAATGCGTATTGCAGAGCAGTCTTCAAGAAGCAATTATTAAAATACAAAAAGCGACCAAATCATTAAAAGCCCCTCAACGGGGCTTTTGTTATTATGAAATTTTTGAAAGATGAGATTGATTGTTAGTCGGTTTTGTGGTATAATGAAGAATGGACTATTCGACAGTAAAAGGGGTGTTTTGGTGGATAAATTTGAGATAGTATCAGAATTTGTGCCTACGGGCGACCAACCGCAGGCGATTGACGAGCTTGTGCAGGCTTTTAAGGGCGGCGAAAGGTTTGGTACATTGCTTGGGGTTACAGGTAGCGGCAAGACCTTTACCGTGGCTAATATAATACAGCGTTTGCAGAAACCGACCATTGTAATGGCGCATAATAAGACGTTGGCGGCGCAGTTATATAACGAATTTAAAGAATTTTTCCCCAACAATGCCGTGGAATATTTTGTAAGTTACTATGACTATTATCAGCCAGAGGCTTATGTGCCTTCATCTGACACCTATATAGAAAAAGATAGCGCAATAAATGATGAAATTGATAAACTGCGACACAGTGCCACAGCGGCTATTGCAGAACGTAATGACGTTATAATCATTGCGTCGGTATCGTGCATATATGGTCTTGGTTCGCCCATTGATTATAAAAATTTGGTGGTTTCTTTGCGACCTGGTATGACCAAAGATAGGGACGAGCTTTTGCGACGTTTGGTTGATATACAGTATAACCGCAATGATATGAACTTCCAGCGTGGTACATTTAGGGTACGTGGCGATGTTGTAGAAATCTTCCCTGCATACAGCGATACTACGGCTTTTAGGGTGGAATTTTTTGGCGACGAAATAGAGCGCATTGTAGAAATCGAGCCGCTGACAGGCGAAATTTTTGGGGCTAGGACGCATATATCCATTTTCCCCGCAAGCCACTATGTTACAACAAAAGAGAATATGGAAAGGGCTATTGCGGATATTGAGGAGGAGCTTGCGGCGCAGATAACATATTTAAAAGGGCAGGACAAGCTGATAGAGGCGCAACGCATTGCGCAACGCACACGTTATGATATTGAAATGATGCGTGAAATGGGCTTTTGCAACGGCATAGAAAACTACAGCCGCCACCTAACAAACGGTAAGGCGGGCGACGCACCGCATACTTTGCTTGACTATTTTCCTGATGATTTTTTGATTGTGGTGGATGAAAGCCACGTTACCCTGCCGCAGTTTAGAGGGATGTATTTAGGCGATAGAAGCCGCAAAGAAACGTTGGTGGACTTTGGCTTTAGGCTTCCTTCGGCTCTTGACAACCGCCCGCTTCGTTTTGAGGAATTTGAGAAAAAGATGGGACAAGCGTTGTTTGTATCTGCTACGCCTGCTGTGTACGAAAAAGATAACTCGTCATTGACGGTGGAGCAAATTATACGCCCGACAGGCTTGCTTGACCCCGAAATCTTCATACGCCCTATAAATGGGCAGATTGATGACCTTATCACCGAGATTAAAAAGGTTACAGAGCAAGGTTTTAAGGTGCTTGTAACCACGCTAACCAAAAAAATGGCGGAAGACTTGACAGATTATTTGAAAAATAGTGGTGTTGGTGTGCGGTATTTGCATAGCGATATAAAAACGCTGGAAAGGCTTGAAATTATACGTGATTTGCGTATGGATGTTTTTGATGTACTGGTTGGCATTAACTTGCTAAGAGAGGGGCTGGACATACCCGAAGTAGCCCTTGTTGCTATACTAGATGCCGACAAAGAAGGCTTCCTTCGTTCCGAAACCAGCCTTGTGCAGACCATAGGGCGTGCGGCAAGAAACAGCGAAGGACGTGTAATTATGTATGCCGATAATGTTACACGCAGTATGAATTATGCCATAAGTGAAACCAACCGCCGCCGTGGCATACAAATGGCATATAACGAGGCAAACGGCATAACCCCGCAAACCATAACCAAAAAAGTACACGACATCATCCAAGCCACAATGAGTGTTGAAGAAAAGAAAAAGTCCACAAAACTAGCCAAAGACCCAGAAAGTATGAACCGCGAGGAGCTTATAACATACATCAAACAGCTTGAAAAAGAGATGAAGCAAGCGGCGCAGGATTTGAACTTTGAAAGAGCGGCTAATTTAAGGGATACAATATTTAAGACAAAAAAATTGTTGTAGGGGAGGTTTGTCGATGGGCAAAATCAAATTTATCGACCTTTTTGCAGGGATTGGCGGTATACGTCTAGGTTTTGAAAGGGTTTTTGGTGATATGGGCAAAACGGTTTTTGTTAGTGAATGGGATTTGAATGCACAACAGACATATAGAGCGAATTTTGGTAAAGAAATTGAAATTGCAGGCGATGTTACGTTGATTGACGAAAAAGATGTTCCTGCCTTTGATATTTGTCTAGCAGGTTTTCCTTGTCAGGCATTTAGTCTGGCGGGAAGTCGTAAAGGTTTCAAAGACAGCTTCAAAGGAAAAACAAGGGGTACATTGTTTTTTGATGTGGCAAGAATTTGTTCCTTTCATAAGCCAAAAGTAATTTTTTGTGAAAATGTTAAAGGGTTGGCTATACACGACAAAGGCAGGACTTACAAAATTATTAAAAGCACGTTGGAAGAATTGGGATATACAGTGTATGAAAAAATACTCAACAGTAGGGATTTCGGTGTTCCGCAAAATCGTGAACGTATTTACATCGTAGCTTTTAGAAATGATATTGACACAAGAACATTTAGTTTTCCTGAGCCAATAAATTCCAATATGCGAATTAAAAATATAATTGAAGAAACCCCTGTTTCGGCTAAGTATTATTTGAGCGATGTCTATATCGAAACTTTACGAAGACACAAAGCTAGGCATAAGGAAAAAGGGAATGGTTTTGGATATGAAATTCGTGACTGGAATGATGTAGCAGGTACTATAGTATGTGGTGGTATGGGTCGAGAACGCAATTTGATAATTGACAAACGACAAACAAACCTAAATCCCATAACAAATATTAAGGGCACAATTAACAACGAAGGCATACGAAAGATGACGCCTAGAGAATGGGCAAGATTGCAGGGTTATTCTGATGATTTTATTTTGACACTTGCAGATACACATTTGTATAAACAATTAGGCAATTCTGTAACAGTGCCTGTTATACAAGCCATTGCAGAAAAAATAAAGCACACACTCAATAACCAAAGGGAGGCAAAGAAAATGGCTGTTAGAGGCAACAAAGGTGAATGGTCGGAGTTATATGTTTTGCTACGTTTGCTAGCTGAAGGAAATCTTTTTGCGGCAGACAAAAACCTTAATCGCATTAAAGATATGTTTTTTCCGATTATTAATATAATACGAGAAGAAGTAAAAGGCAAAATTTATGAGTATAGACCAAATCGAGATGATGCTCAAATTGAAATCTATTTTAATGATGAGTTTGTATTAAAACTTCCTGCAAAGATTTTTGGCGATGAAGCAAGTAAATTATTTGATAAAATTGTTGCTGGTGGCTCAGGAAGCGGAGCTTTTGAAATTCCAGAAACGGAGAGTTTTATTAAGAATATTTATATCAATAAACCAAAGGCTGGCACTTCAACTAAATCTGATATGAATATCCAATTGCACGATGTTAATACGGGGTTTGAAAATATTGTGGGTTTTAGTATTAAGAGCCAGATGGGTAGCCCTTCTACGCTTCTTAATGCAGGAAAATCAACAAACTTTATTTATAAAATAAAAGGGATAGACCATAATAGAATTGGAGAAATAAATGCTATAGATACCCAGACTAAGTTAAAAGACCGCATAAACAGTATAGTTGATTTGGGAGGAGAATTTATTTTTGAAAATACAGATAACGCCAATTTTAGTAACAATTTATTTATGGTAGATAGCCAGATGCCAATAATTATTTCAGAAATGCTCGTTGGATTTTACAAAGATGGTGTTAAGAATTGCAAAGAACTGACTGAATATGTTTCAAAAATAAATCCTATTTTACGAGATGAACGTTTTTATCTACATAAAATAAAAGAGCTTCTTTGCGCAATAGCTTTAGGTATGAAAACGACATCCATTTGGGATGGGACAGATGAAGCAACGGGTGGCTATATTGTTGTAAAAAATGATGGTGATGTGCTTGCTTATCACATCTATAATCGTGATGCTTTCAAAGATTATTTGTTAGATAATACCAGATTGGATAAGCCAAGTAGCACAAGACACGGATATGGAGTGCTTTATGAACAGAATGGAGAAATTTATATAAAATTGAACTTACAAATACGATTTAAATAGTGAGGACAAAAGATATGTCGAAGAACAAAATTGTGATTAAGGGTGCGAGGGAGAATAACCTCAAAAATATTGATTTAGAGATACCGCGGGATGCTATGGTTGTGTTTACGGGGGTGTCGGGTAGCGGCAAAAGCTCGCTTGCTTTTGAAACTCTTTATGCAGAGGGGCAAAGGCGTTATATGGAGAGCCTGTCGTCATATGCTCGCCAATTTTTGGGGCAGATGGAAAAGCCTGATGTGGATAGCATTGAAGGGTTGTCGCCTGCTATTTCTATCGACCAAAAATCTACCAACCAAAACCCACGCTCTACGGTGGGGACGGTTACGGAGATTTATGATTATTTAAGGTTGTTATATGCTAGGGTTGGCGTGCCGCATTGTCCAGAGTGTGGCAAGGAGATTGTGCGGCAGACGGTTGACCAAATTGTTGACCAAATTTTGGCATTGCCTGAAGGTAGCCGCATACAGCTACTTGCGCCTGTTGTGCGGGATAGAAAGGGCGAACACCAAAAGGTGCTTGACGAAGCAAAGAAAGAAGGCTATGCCCGTGTACGTGTAAACGGCACGGTGATGGAGCTTGCGGATGATATAAAGCTGGCGAAGAACAAGCGGCATAATATAGATATTGTGGTGGATAGGATTGTGGTGAAGGCGGGCATTGAGGCACGTTTGAGCCAGAGCGTGGAAACCGTTATGGGTTTGACGGATGGTATACTTGTTGTGGATATTGATGGTGGCGAGGACTTGATGTTTTCGCAGAATTTTGCTTGTCCTGAACACGGCGTGTCGCTAAACGAGATAGAGCCTAGGATGTTTTCGTTTAACAACCCATCTGGGGCTTGTAGCGAATGTGCTGGGCTTGGGTTTAAAATGGAATTTGACCCAGAGCTTATTGTGCCAAACGCCGATTTGTCGCTTGCGCAGGGGGCTATTACTGTACCTGGTTATAATAGCGTTGGCAAGACAGATTCTTGGGGTGGGTTTTTCTTTACAGCTTTGGCGAAACGTTATGATTTTAGCCTTAACACGCCTTTTAAAAAGTTGCCTATGCAAATTAGAAATCTTATTATGTATGGTAATGACGGCGAGAATTTTCCTGTTGAATTTTTAAATCAAAGAGGCGAAAAAAGGGTTTATCAAAGCCATTGGGAAGGTATTGTACCGGGTGTTAGCCGCCGTTATAAAGAAACCAACAGCGAATGGAGCAGGCAGAATTATGAGGGTTTTATAACAAATATAGAATGTAATATTTGCGATGGCAAACGTCTAAAGCCAGAGATTTTGGCGGTTACTGTTGGCGGGGTTAATATTGCAGATGTTACTGTTATGCCCGTTGGGGCATTAGCAAAGTTTTTTAAAGAGCTTGCGCTTGGTGCAACACAGGCTGTTATTGCCGAGCGTATTTTAAAAGAGATTAAGGCAAGAGCGGGTTTTTTGGTTGACGTTGGGTTGGATTATTTGACGCTGGCGCGCTCTGCGGGGACATTGTCGGGTGGCGAGGCACAGCGCATACGCCTTGCAACACAAATAGGTTCTGGGCTTGTTGGGGTTGTTTATATTTTGGACGAGCCATCCATTGGGCTACATCAACGTGATAATGATAAGTTGCTTAAAACCCTTCACCATCTGCGGGATTTGGGCAATACGTTGATAGTGGTAGAACACGACGAAGACACAATGCGTGAAGCTGACCATATTGTGGATATTGGGCCCGGTGCCGGTGTTAATGGCGGCGAGATTGTTTATAATGGTGATATTGCGGGGATTTTGAAAGATGAAGATAGCATTACGGGCGCATATATGAGCGGTCGTATGGCTATACCCTTGCCAAAAAACCGCAGGCAAATGTGCGATAAGCGTTTGGTGGTAAAAGGTGCGGCGGAGAATAATTTGAAGAATTTGGATGTTGAAATTCCGCTTGGTCTATTTATTGCTATTACGGGTGTTTCTGGCAGTGGCAAGTCTTCGCTTATCAATGAGATTTTGTATAAACGGCTTGCTAGAGATTTAAACCGTAGCAAAGTAAAGCCTGGCAAGCACGAAGATATTACAGGGCAGGAGCATTTGGATAAAATTATAAACATCGACCAAAGCCCGATTGGGCGCACGCCACGCTCTAATCCTGCAACATATACGGGTTTGTTTGATTTGGTGCGGGATTTGTTTGCGGCAACGCCAGAGGCAAAGGTGAGGGGCTACCAAAAAGGACGTTTTAGCTTTAATGTAAAAGGCGGGCGTTGCGAGGCTTGCTCTGGTGATGGTATTATTAAGATAGAAATGCACTTTTTGCCTGATATTTTTGTGCCTTGCGAGGTTTGTGGCGGCAAGCGTTATAACCGTGAAACGCTTGAGGTTAAATATAAGGGTGCGACAATTGCGGATGTGCTTAATATGACTGTGGAAGAAGCATTAGCTTTTTTTGAGAATTTGCCACGTTTGCGAGATAAGGTGCAGACGCTGTATGATGTAGGGCTGTCTTATGTTAAGCTGGGGCAAAGCTCCACGACATTATCTGGTGGCGAGGCACAGCGTGTTAAACTAGCGACGGAGCTTTCTAAACGTAGCACAGGGCGTACAATTTATGTGTTAGACGAGCCGACAACGGGCTTGCATATGGCGGACGTTCATAAGCTGGTGGATATTTTACAGAAGCTGACGGATGGCGGTAATAGCGTTGTTGTTATCGAGCATAATTTGGATGTTATCAAAACTGCGGATTATATTATTGATTTGGGACCAGAAGGCGGACACGGCGGCGGCACTATTGTTGTGCAGGGTACGCCGGAGGAAGTGGCGAAGTGCAAAAAGTCATACACAGGGCAGTATTTGAAGAAGGTTTTGAAGAAGAAGTAGTTTAATAGAAATATTTTTTTCTAGCGAAGGGTAGTGTTGTGCTATGCTAAATAAGGTTCAAGAAAAATCATATAAATTAATTCAGGCAGATGCACGATTTTTATATAATTTAACAAGAGTGTTTAAAAGCCCTAATGCCCCTAAAAGCAATTACATTATGATGTTGCTACCTTTCATTGGTCTCTTTGCTGATGGTTCTGAACAATGGGGAAGAAAGGTTAAAATAGGTGCACCAGTTTTCCAAGATGAGGAAAAAAAGTATTATACGGAAATGCGTAAATCTATAAAAATGTTCGATATTACCTATGATGAGTTATTCGACACATTAAAAGATACTCTTAATAAAAGCGACAAATATTATTACGATATTCGTACTCTTCGTTCAAAATTGTGTGGGATGTATTATAATGCTGGTGTTGATTTGCAGGGTAATACTTTTTGTGGTAATACTATTTTATGTTCAATTTATGCTCCATTTTACAAGTTTGGTGACAAACAATATGGTAAAAAAATAAATAACATAAGCGTTGTTGCGGGAAGTCTAGCGGCATTTTATGGTGATAGTAACGCTCAATCTTATGGTGTTAATAATAGCTTGACGTTCAGGTCTAAAGATTATCATTTTTTCAGCAAATGTCCTAGCGGCATTAAAGATTATGATAAATTTTTATTATTTTCTATATTGTGTAGCGTGAATTTTGTGAGAGTTTTTATAAATCAATACTTTGTTGATGAGTTCCCTGCAAAATTACGTTTTGCGTATTTGAAATACTATTACTTAACAACTTTAATTCCGCAAATAAACCAAAAACTTGCAACCAATTTCACTATTAATCTTCAATACAAAAATGACAAATTTAGAAATTGTATGGCACATTATGGACTTGGTGCAGTTCTAAAAGAAGATGATATTATTGAGGACGATATGCTTTATGGGCTTTCAAACCTACTTTTAAAGATGTCATATAAAGATACAAAAACAGCGATTTATTACGAATTAGATTCATTTTCAAAACAGATAACAGAATATCTGCTTTTATAGCAACGTTAATGTAGAGTTAGTGCAAATATTGAAGGGATATTCTCTTGATGATGTTGCTGAAAATATGATAAATGCTTGATATTTGGCGTGGTTTGCTTACAGGAAAGGTTTTGTGATTTATGAAAAAAACATTATCTGAAATGACATTAGGGGAGTTATGGGAGTTGTTTCCTGTGATTTTGCTGGGGCATAATTCTCAGTACAAGATATGGTATGAAACTGAAAAGAAAAGTATATTGAAAAATATAAATGCTGATGATGTAGTTCGTATTAATCACATAGGTAGTAGCGCGGTAAAAGGCTTGATTGCTAAACCTACTGTAGATATTTTGTTGGAAGTTGATGGTGGTTGTGATGTTTTGCGCTTGGTTGATGATTTAATTGCCGTCGGTTGGGGGTTGATGAAAAAAGAAAACCAGCCGATGAAAATATCGCTTAGCAAAGGATATACGCCTGATGGGTATGCCGATAGGGTTTTTCATCTTCATATAAGGTATTTTGGGGACTGGAGCGAATTATATTTTAGGGATTATTTAATTGAACATACCGATATTGCGGACGAATATGGGAAGTTAAAGCTACAATTGTTTAACGATTTCAAACATAATAGAGATGGATATACGGAAGCAAAAACGGATTTTGTTTTAAAGTATTCTGAAATAGCGAAATGCGAGTTTAAAAATAAATATAGACCAAGATTTGTAATTTGTGAAAATACTTGATGTTTTGGGTGATGTGGTATATACTATGTATAATATATTTTTACGAGGTGATATTGTGGTGATAGAAGCATATGCCCAAAGGATATTGTTGACGAGGTTTTAGAAGTTATTATTGATTTTTTTGAGTAAATATACAAAGGATGGGAAATTATGATTTTATCGGGATTGGAAATTGCGAGGCTGGCGAAGATTGGCGAGCAGGTTATTATAAAGCCGTTTGATGCTACAAGGGTGGGGCCTAATAGCTATGATTTGCGGCTTAATAATGTGTTGCAGGTTTACGAGATACCTGAAGGTGGGCATTTGGATATGAAGAAGGATACGCCTGTGCGTGAGGCTATTATACCTGATGATGGCTTTGTGCTACAGCCTGGGCAACTTTATTTGGGTAGTACATTAGAATATACCGAAACACACGGTTATGTGCCTATGCTTGAAGGGCGGTCTAGCATTGGGCGGCTTGGGGTTAGCATACATGTTACAGCGGGGTTTGGTGATGTAGGTTTTGCGGGTTATTGGACGCTGGAAATACATACTTTACATCCCGTAAAAATATATCCTTTCGAGCGTATTTGCCAAATATATTATCACAAAATAGAAGGCGATTATAAACCGTACCAAGGGAAGTATCAAAAAAATACAGGAGTGCAAGCTAGTCAAATATACCGTGACCAGAGGTGAATAGATGAGTTTTTTGGGTAGGATAGTTGATTGGATAAATAGATTATATCCTTTTAAAAAAGAGCATAGCGAAGACAGAAAGACCAATTTTGAAGCAGCTTTGAAAAAAGGTATTGATGAAGATAGGGATGATATTGTTTCGGCGGTTAATTTGTGCGACGAGGCTTTGGATATTGTTGCCGACCGTATTGTGATGATAAACCGCCAAAAAGACGTTGAAGAACGGATTGCGGAAGTGGCGGCTTATGGTTCGCTGTCGTCTGAAGATGTTACGGATTTAAAAGAAATGCTTGACAGATACACCAATATGTCGAAAGAGTCTAATCATCTTAAATATCAAGTAACCAGTTTTGACCCTGCTTTGGCTGGATTAGGAAGGTTGCAAGAATCTGCCGCAAATGCTGTGCCTGAGATAAAATTTGCGGAAGAACGTCAGCGTATTTTTAAAGTTGATATTGGACATCTTGAGGGCGAAAAAATTGTGCTGGAACACGGGCGTGAACGCATTAAAAATGCAATAGATTTTGTATATAAATTTTCTATTGCATTGTTAATTTTCTTTGCACTTATATTGGTGGTTTTGGTTTATATTTATATAATGCATAATGTGCAAACAATGGTTGTTCTTGCGGGATTACTTACTTTTGGTATTGTTTTAACGGGATTATTATATTGGTTGCGGCAAAAACTGCGGTACGAGCTTGTTGTTAATAGAAAAAAACAACAACGTGCTGTAGAGCTATTAAATAAGAAAAAGGCTAATTATGCCCATTTTACAAACTTTCTTAATCATAGTTATAGAAAATACCAAGTGCGCAATTCCAAAATGCTTGAAAGCAACCTTGAAGATTATGCGCATTATAAGCATATGACAAAACGTCTTGATGCATTGCGCAATATTATGAACCAAACCGAAGAAGCTATTGAAACATTTTTGCGGTATAAAGGCATTACGACGACCTTTGGCTCTATAGAAAAATTTGCCGCCACTGTAAATTTGGATGATAAAGTGCATTATCATAAAGAGTTAGAGCGTGAGCTGGAGTTGATTGAACGCTCGCTAAAACGCTTGGATACTAGAAGCGCGCAGATTTGGCAGGTGCTAAGTCAGCTAAAAGCAAGTAGCAAAGAATCTGCTGTAATTGGGGCGATAATGGATGATTATGTTGTTAAAGCTGAACGATTGATGGAAAGAGATGCAAATTTTGGTACGACTTTGCAGGATTTTGAAGGGATTGACGGAGAAATGTCAACAGAAATGGCATAAATGGAGGATATTATGAAAAAAGATATGGAAACAAAATATAATCCAAAGGTTGTAGAGGACAGACTTTATGCCGATTGGGTTGAAAAAGGCTATTTTCACGCCGAGGCGGATGAAAACAAAGAACCGTATACGATAATGATTCCGCCGCCCAATATTACAGGACGTTTGCATATGGGACACGCTTTGAACGCTACTTTGCAGGATGTTTTGATACGTTTTAAGAAGTTGCAGGGATATAACGCATTGTGGATGCCCGGTACAGACCACGCCGCTATTGCAACAGAAGTTAAGATTGTAGAAAAGATGGCGGAAGAAGGCTTGACAAAGGCTAGCCTTGGGCGTGATGCTTTTATGAAGCGGGCTTGGCAATGGTATGATGATGTTGGGGGTGTTATTACAAAGCAGTTTCGCAAATTAGGGGTTGCTTGCGATTGGCAACGTCAGCGTTTTACAATGGATAAGGGTTGTTCTGATGCAGTTTTGGAGGTTTTTGTTAAACTGCACGAAAAAGGGCTTATTTATCGTGGCGAGCGTTTGGTAAACTGGTGTACGCAATGCAAAACTTCAATATCTGATGCTGAGGTAGAGCACGAAGACAAACAAAGCGGTTTTTGGCATTTTAAATATCCGATTAAAGATAGCGATGAGTATGTTGTTTTTGCTACCACTCGTCCCGAAACTATGCTTGGTGATGTGGCAATTGCTGTTAATCCATCAGACGAGCGTTATGCACATTTGGTAGGTAAAACCGCCATTATGCCTATTTTGGGTCGTGAGCTAAAAATTGTTGCGGATGAATATGTTAAGGCAGATTTTGGTACGGGTATGGTTAAGGTTACGCCTGCACACGATTTTAATGATTTTGAGATAGGCGTAAGGCACGATTTAGAACGCATTAATATAATGAATGATGACGGAAGCATTAACGAAGCAGGCGGCGATAATTACGCTGGGCTTGACCGTTATGAGGCTCGTAAAAAAATAATTGCCCAAATGGATGATATGGGCTATTTTGTACGCAAAGAAGAAATTACAAATGCCGTTGGTGGGCACGACCGTTGCGGCTCTGTTGTAGAGCCTTTAAATAAATTACAATGGTTTGTTAAGATGGAAGAATTGGCTCGACCTGCGCTTGATGCTTATAAAAACGGCGATTTAAACATTGTGCCGCCACGCTTTGGCAAGGTTTACAGTCATTGGTTAGAAGGTATTAAGGACTGGTGTATTAGCCGTCAGTTGTGGTGGGGACACCGTATACCTGCGTATCATTGCGAGGGTTGCGAGCATATAGAAGTGGCAAAGATTGCGCCCGATAAATGCCCGAAATGCGGCGGAGCGGTTTATCAAGATGAAGATAGTTTGGACACTTGGTTTAGTTCTGCGTTATGGCCTTTTTCTACATTAGGATGGCCAGAAAAAACTCCTGAACTTGCTCATTTTTACCCAACAAGCGTGCTTGTAACTGCTTACGAGATATTGTTTTTTTGGGTTATTCGTATGGCTTTTGCGGGAATTGAATTTATGGGTGAGCTACCGTTTAAAGATGTGCTTTTGCACGGCGTTATGCGTGATGACCAAGGGCGAAAAATGTCAAAGTCGCTTGGAAATGGTATTGACCCGCTTGGGATAATTGAGGAATATGGTGCGGACGCTTTGCGTTTTTCGCTTGCGACGGGCAATAGCCCTGGTAATGATTTGCGGTTCTACATAGAGAAGGTGGAATCTAGTCGTAATTTTTTGAATAAGATTTGGAATGCCTCACGGTTTATTATGATGAACCTAGATAACGAAACCGCAGAGGCTACCTTTGGTTGCCTGCCGTCAGAGCTGACGGCGGCTGATAAATGGATTATTTCTAAAGCAAACACACTAGCGAAAGAGGTTGCCGAAAATCTTGATAAATACGAATTGGGGCTTGCGGCGGATAAGGCTTATAGCTTTATGTGGGACGAGTTTTGCGATTGGTATATCGAAATGGCGAAGCCGCGTTTGTATAATGCTGATGACGAAACACGTCTTGCGGCGTTGTGGACATTGCAACATATATTGTCTACAGGATTGCGCTTGTTACACCCATTTATTCCATTTATTACTGAAGAAATTTATACCAGCTTTGGCTTTGGCGAAAGTATTCTTTTGGCGGATTATCCAAAATATCAAGACGAGCTTAACTTCCCTATTGAAGAAGGGCAAATGGAGCAGATTAAGGAAGCGGTGCGGGCTTTAAGAAATATGCGGTCGCAAATGAACGTGCCGCCTAGCAGAAAAGCGCAGACCTTTGTGGTTAGCACAAATGTCGATGTGCGTGCAGTTTTTGAGGCGGGGGCGAAATATATCAAATCGCTTGCGGGAGCTAACGAAGTGATTGTGTTATCCGAAAAGGTTGGTATTGATGATAATGCCGTATCTGTTGTAGTGCCGTCTGCAGAAATTTTTATGCCGCTTGCCGAGCTTGTGGATATGGAAAAAGAGCGAGAACGTCTGCAAAAAGAAATTAAAAAATTGCAGGGCGAGGTTGATAGGGTAAATGCGAAGCTAAATAACCAAGGTTTTATCGCAAAAGCCCCTGCAAATTTGGTTGAAGAAGAAAAGGCGAAAGCGGCTAAGTATCAAGAAATGTTGCAGGTTGTACAAAAGCAGTTGGAGGGTTTGAAATGAACCACGAAGCGGCTATGGAGTATTTGGTAAACAGCTTTGGGCAAGGGCGCAAAAAGGGTATGGATGCTGTTTTGGCTGCTCTTGCCGCTCTTGACAACCCGCAAGAAAAAATTAAAATTATACACGTGGCAGGCACAAATGGCAAGGGTAGCTTTTGTGCTATGATGGGCAATATTTTGGAAGAAGCCGGTTATCGTGTTGGTAGTTTTACCAGTCCACATATGGAGAAATTTAACGAGCGTTTTACAATAAATGGCGAGATGATTAGTGATGAAGATTTTGCCCGTCATTTATCAAAAATTGCAGAAATAAGTGGTCAGATGTATGAAGATGGGGATGGTTTTTCATATTTTGAACTTCTTACAATGCTTGCATTTTGCTATTTTTATGAACAGGCTGTTGATTTTTTGTTGCTAGAGGTTGGCATTGGTGGCAGAAACGATTGTACTAATGTTATTAAAAACCCGATTTTATCTGCGATAATGGCGATTGGTTTTGACCATATGGATATTTTGGGCGATAATTTGTCTGATATTGCAAGAGAAAAAGGAGGAATTATCAAAAAAAAATGCCCCGTGGTATTGTATGATGACGTGCCTTTAGTGTATAATATTTTTAAAGAGATTGCGGCGGATAATAACGCTAAGGTTTATAGCTCGTCAAACATTTCTTTAAATGGTTATAAAATTGGATTGATAGGTGAACATCAACGTAAAAATGCACAGACCGTTGTTGCGGCAATTAATGTTTTGCGTGATTTGGGCTTTTCTGTTGATGATGCTCATATTTATAATGGGTTGGAAAAAACCCGCCATATGGGACGTATGGAGATTATGGGAGAAAATCCTACAATCATTTTAGAAGGTGCGCATAATTTGCAAGGTGCTGAAGCTGCCGCATATAATATGCAAAACCTTTTTGTGGATAAAGAAATTACCGTAATAATGGGTATGATGGCGGATAAAGAATTTGATAAGATTGTTAATGTGTTGGCGGGTTCGGCGAAATGTGTTGTTTTTACCAAGCCGTTCTATGACCACCGTGCCGCCGACCCGAAAGATTTGGCGGCGTGTCTAACAAAAGATGATAGAGATGTGTATATTGAAAATGATTGTACAAAAGCCTATGAAACAGCTAAAAAAATAACCTCGGCAGATGGTGTGATACTTGTTACAGGTTCGCTTTATTTAGTGGGCGATATTAGAACGTATATAAAAAGAGATTGCGGGCTAAGCCAGCAATGATATAGGGAGTGATGGCAATGATTGATTTTAAAAGCGAGCTTAAAAAATTTAAACCCGTTTTGGAAGTAGATAATATTGAAGAAGATGTTGTAGATTGCGATGCTAAGGATGTTATGGAGCTATTGCAATACCTTTTTGCGCAGAAAAATGAAACGAGGGCAAATTAAATGATACATATAGATTGCCCAAAATGTGGAATTAAGATAGAAGGCAAGGTTTGTGCGGGCTGTGGAGTCGATTTTGTTTTGCATAATTTAGCACAAGATATGTCTAACAAATATTACAATGCAGGGTTAAAAAAAGCAGAGGAAAACGATATTTCTGCCGCAATTAGGCTTCTTGATACTGCTCTTAAAATAAACAAAAGAAACATAGCCGCACGCAATCTTTTGGGGCTTTGTTTCTATGCAAAAGGACATATTGGCGAAGCATTGCGTGAATGGGTTGTTAGTAGTAATTATAATAAAACAGATAACCCAGCAAAGAAATATTTGGATGGCTTTAAAAACAATTTAACAGCTTTGGAAAAATACTCGGAAGCTATGATTAAATATAATGAAGCATTGGTTTATATGGAGCAATTTAGTGAAGATTTGGCAGTGATACGATTAAAGCGGGCTATTGAAGTGTTGCCCAATTTTGTTGATGCTATGAATTTGCTTGCACTATTTTACATTAAAGCTGATGATAAAACCCGTGCCGCAGGGTTGGTTGAAAAAGTGCTTGCAATCGACAAGGGCAATGATTTTGCAAATCGTTATTATTTTGATATTTTCCAGAAAAAATATGGCGAAAAAGTCGCGGGAACAAGTATTGCACGTCCGCAAAGCCGCACAAATGCAAACCAACCAAAACAAACGGAAGCAAAAACCCAACCAACATCAAACCCATTTTCGGCACGCACTCAAAAGGTTTTTACCAAATCATCCCCATTATCTGGCATAATTTCTGCTGTTGCTTCTATGGGTGCTATGTTTTTGTTTATGTATTTCCTTATTTTTCCGGGTATGTTGTCGGATAGGGATAATACTATAAGAGAAATGAATACAAACATCCAAAACATAGCTACATCCCATCAAAATGCCATTGCGGATTTGCAGGCGGAAATAAATGAGTTTGACAACGAGATTACACGGTTAAACGATAACATCGCACAATTAGAGCTTGAGAAGGACGCAATGCAACAATCTATGTGGGTTTACGATGCCCAAAGATTGTTAAATGGCAATATGCCGTTGGATGCTTTGGAGATTTTGTCGGATGTTCAGGTTTTAAATCTTCCTGAAAATGTTCGGGAAATTTATGCTGAAGTTCGCCGTGTTGCAACACCTTTGGTAGAGCAACAATATTTTGCCGCAGGTACAGCATTATTTAACGCAGGCAATTTTGCCGAAGCCCGCATTAATTTAGAACGTGCGGCAATCCACACATTGTCAGGTTCTGACATAGGCGGCGATATTCTTTATTGGCTTGGACGCATAGCGGAAATTGACGGCGACATACCGCTTGCACGAATTTATTACCAAAATGCGTTAGAAAACCACCCGACATTTAACAGAAGATGGGCGGCAACGGCTCGCCTTAATGCAATTTCGTAGAAAGTTAAAAAAATTTCAGACAAATAAACAAAACCTCACGTATATATATTCAAACAGAATAAAACTGGAGGTAATGAAATGAACAAATCAATATTTGGACTTAACGAAAATTTGGCGGCGGCACTTGCTTATTTATTTGCTTTTGTCAGCGGTATTGTTGTCTTAATTATGGAGCGTGAAAACAAGTTTGTGCGTTTTGCCGCTTTGCAGTCCACGGTGTTTTTCTTGGTTGGCTTTTTTGTGCTTGCCATCCTCTCTTTCTTGTCAAACATTTGGTTGCTTGGCATACCATTTGCCATTGCTGGATGGGTGCTAGGTACTGGAATGTGGATTGTTTGGGCATACCTTGTAATTAAAGCGTTTTTGGGTCAAACAGTAAAAATTCCGATAATTGGTGATGTTTGCTGGGACCAAGTAAACAAATAAAAATTTCACAAACTTACACCCCTTACCCCTTTTGCACAAGCAAAAGGGGTTGACTTTTTTTAAATGCTATGATATATTAATTTTGGGAGAATTTTATAGCATAAGGAGGAGTTTTTTGTGTTAGAAGATAAACAACATAAAAATATTCTGATTGACGAAAGTCAACAAGACAAAAATCGTATAGGCTACATTCGTATAAGCTCTGCAGAAAAAAACGAGCAAAAGCACATAGAAGCATTTTCTCATCTTGGGCTTTACAAAATTTATATCGAGCGTGTTTCAATAAAAGACCCGACACGTCCAATTTTACAACAAATGCTGGATGAAGTTAAAAAGGGTTGTACTGTTTATATCGGAAGTTTTGCACGTTTGGCACGCTCTATAAAAGATTTTCTTAATATTGTAAATGAAATAACACAAAGAGATTCGCATTTAATCAGTTTAAAAGAATCTTTTGACACAATGACAGACCGAGGTAGATTGATAATAGAAATTTCGGAGTACATACACGAGTTTGAACGTGAAAATATGCTTCAACGCCAGCGTGAAGGCATACAATTGGCAAAATCGCAAGGCAAATTTAAGGGACGTAAAGAAATTCCGCGTCCACAAAATTGGGACGAGATTTATAATCTTTACAGAACCCGTAAAATGACAGGCACGCAAGCTATGATACAGCTAGGATTAAAACGAAATACTTTTTATAAATTTGTTAAAAAAGAACGTGAAAATGAATGATTTATATTATAAATACTAAAGCAAGAACCCTTTTAAGGGTTCTTTTTATTATCGTCTTTTATTTGTATAAATTAACATTTGACACAGGGGTTTGGATGTGTTACAATGGTAACGGATAGGTCTATTTTGTTTTATGAAAGGAGGGTTTTGTGTTGCTTACCAATTTATTTTATTATGGTCATTATCGTGATTTTGTACAGCGGACCAGTTCTGGCAATAATAACAATTTTAATCGTGCCTTGCTTGATAGGGGGCAAATTATTTCTGCCCATCGTGCCGAAGGTACGGCTTCGGTACAGCTAAACAAAACCTTCGACAAGCGCATATTGCACTTTGTTAAAGCATTGGGCGAAAATGTGCTAACATTAAAGGATTCTGCCCGTATGTTTTCAAACGACATTAAAAGTTTGGAAATTACGCAAGGCATAGGTGGCTTAAACAACCAAATGCAATGGATAGAGGAAGATTTGCGTAATTTTGCAATGAGCTATAATAACCTTAATTACATATCCCAGGTAACGGGGCATAGTAGTAATCTATCGCATTTTACTCATAGCATACGTAATATTACACAAGGCAATGAAAATCTGTTGTCGCATTTAGGCATTATTATCGCCGACCAAGGTGGTTTGTCTTATCACGGTATGGGTAGCACCGCTTCAAAAGAAATAACCCAACAAGCGGCAATGGCTTTAAAATCTGCATACGATGCCGCTAGAGATTTTTTGGTACATCCAATGTCCCATCATATGGAATTTAAAAGCCTTAATTATTACTATAATTATACAATTGGCAACACACCAAATGATACCTTTAGATTGTTAGAAAGTGGTATTTTAATAGACATAGCAATATAATTTAAGGCGGCTAATAGCCGCCTGTTTTGTACATATTAATATTTTGGAGGTTTGCAAAATGGAGCATTTA
Organism: Defluviitaleaceae bacterium; assembly: GCA_009784615.1. GTDB lineage: Bacteria > Bacillota > Clostridia > Lachnospirales > WRAX01 > WRBJ01. Next base: position 105,738 of record WRBJ01000001.1, read on the forward strand.
AAAATATACCAACAATGGCTTACCAACCCAGCATTAGGCGAAAAATCACGTACAGAGCTTTTGTCAATAGCTGATAATGATACCGAGATAGCCGAGCGTTTTCATAAAGATTTAGAATTTGGCACGGGTGGCTTGCGTGGCATAATTGGTATTGGAACAAATCGTATGAACATTTACACTGTACGCCGTGCGTCGCAGGGTTTGGCGGATTATATTATTGCCGTAGCACCCAATGAAAAAGAGCGTGGCGTTGCTGTTTCTCACGACAACCGTCATTTTTCAAAAGAATTTGCGCTGGAGGTTGCGCTAATTATGGCACAAAACGGCATAAAAGCCTATCTTTTTGAGGATTTGCGCCCAACGCCGCAGTTGTCTTTTGCTATTCGTGAATTAGGTTGTATTGCAGGCGCTATGGTAACGGCAAGCCATAACCCGCCAGATTATAATGGTTATAAGGCATATTGGCAAGACGGCGGTCAATTGGTTTTTCCGCAAGATGAAGAAGTTATTGAGTATGTTAATGCGATAAACGACCCTGCTTCTTTACGGGTTATGGATAAAGAAGCCGCAATACAAGCGGGTTTGTTGGAATATTTGGGTAAGGATATGGATGATAAATTTTTGGCAGCTGTTGGCGCATTGTCGTTAAACCCAGAAATTATTGCAAAAATGGCGGCTGATTTTAAGATAGTATATACGCCATTGCACGGTACGGGCAAAATGCCTGTACAGCGTGCGTTGCAAAATGCAGGCTTTAAAAATGTGTATATAGAGCCTAGTCAAGCCGAACCTGACCCAAATTTTACCACAGTAAAATCACCTAACCCCGAAGACCCTACTGCTTTTGAGTATGCTTTAAAGTTGGCAAAAGAAAAAAATGCCGATATAATAATAGCCAATGACCCAGACGCTGACCGCGTTGGTTGTATGGTTAAAAATGCCAATGATGAATATGAACTTATAAGCGGCAACGCAACAGGTGTAATTTTAGCAGAATATTTGCTTTCGCAAATGAGCAAAAAGGGTATTTTGCCACAGAACGCAGGCATCATATCTACAATAGTTTCTACACGATTAACACAAAAAATTGCAGACCATTATGGCGTGTCTTATGCCGAAACTTTTACAGGGTTTAAGCATATAGCCAAGCAGATTTTGACGTGGGAGCAAGCAAGTTCTGTTAAATTTATATTTGGCTTTGAGGAATCTTTTGGATATTTAACAGGAGATAACGCAAGGGATAAAGACGCTATTGGTGCGGCTTTATTGTTGTGCGAAGCTGCCGCTTTTTATAAGGTGCAAGGCAAAACCCTATTTGATGCTCTTGAAGATATTCATATACGTCAAGGCTATCACGCCGAATATACCCGTTCTATTACTTTGCCAGGCATAGAAGGTGCGGCAAAAATCAAGCAAATTATTGCAGATTTGCGCAACAATCCACCAAAAGCCCTAGCAGGTACAGAAATTATTGAAATTAGGGATTATATCGCAAATGCACCGTCATATGATATGCTATACTATATTTTGTCTGACCAATCTTGGTTTTGCGTGCGCCCATCAGGCACAGAGCCTAAGGTAAAAATATACTTAGGTGCAAATGATACCACTGCCGAGGCCGCCCAAAATCGCTTAAACACAATATCTGCTGCCGTTTTTGATTTTATGAAAATATAGCTTGACATAGGGCGTACCCCGTAGGTTAAAATCGTCTTTGGATATGGTTTATATGAAATACAAAACAAGCGAAGCAGACGTTAAGTTAGGTTTAACCAAGGACGCATTGCATTATTATGAAATTTAGTAAATTGTTAATTCTTTCATTAAAAATCAATGTTCAAATAATCTCTCGGATTTTTGAAAAATATGCTTGACATTTGCGCAAGCATAGTCTATAATAAATTTTGCGGTGTCGCCCGAATGGCGGAACCGGTAGACGCACAGGACTTAAAATCCTGCGACCTCAACAGTCGTGCCAGTTCGAGTCTGGCTTCGGGCATTGTGAAACCCCTGTAAATCAACATTTACAGGGGTTTGTTATTTACTGCGGTAAAAAGTCCTGCGGGTATCACTGCGGTAATTATGGGGTAATAAAATATGCCGTAACAAAAATTACCGCATTAACTAATTTAATAAATCAACTGTTTCTTGCTTCATATTGGGCATTGCGTGGCTGTAGATGTCAAGAGTAATTTGCACTGATGCATGTCCCAAAATTTCACTCACAACCTTAATATTTGCGCCTTTTTCAAGCAATCTTGTTGCGAAGGTGTGTCGTAAAGAATGTACATTTATTTCGTTTGATAATTCGGCTTTATCCAAAGCACGCTTAAATGCTTTTAACACTTCACGAGATGCAGTTATTGCATTACTTCGTGAAGAAAAAACAAATATACCGCCTTTTTTCTTTTGCTCTAAAAGTATATTCCTGACCGCATTATTTATAGGTACTTGTCGTGTACCTTTGGACGTTTTAGGTTCTGAAATTATAATCTTTGTTTTGGTCGTTGCGCCCTCATCACGATTTCTAACTCTTGTTGAGGTCTTGTCTACAGAAATGAAACCACTATTAAAATCTATATCACTCCATACCAAAGCAGATATTTCACCAATGCGCATACCTGTATTAAGAGCAAACACAAACATATTTCCAAATGTGCTTTCGGGTATGTTGCGTAAAAATATTTCTTGTTCTTCAACCGTCATTGCACGATTGACTTTCGGTTTGACTTTGGGAACAACTAGCGCATCGCAAGGGTTTCTGTATAATATTTCATTCTTGATTGCTTGTTTGAAACTTTGGCTAAGAACAATATGAACACCTTTTATTGTGCTTGTCGAAAAATTCGCTTTGTACATATCGTTGTAAATTGACTGTATCATCTCGGGGCGTAGCTTCGTTAGCTTGATATGTCCTATTTTATCTCTTGCGTGCTTGTTAAAAGACATTTCGTATTTGTCATATGTAGATGATTTTAATTCTATCGCCTTATAATTCTCTAACCAAAAGTCCACCCACTCCGCTACAGTGTAATCACTGCTGACTGTAGCAATATTGCGCCGCAGTTTGTATTTCTCATTTTCCATCTTCTCAAGCAGTTTCTCTCTGTCCATAGACGAGAAACTTTTTTTATTGCGCTTGCCGCTTGCATCATACCCCAAAGTTATCTCGCCACGCCAAAGCCCCTTTTTGTCTTGCCATATAGTACCTTCGCCGTGTGTTCGTTTTGGCATTTTATCACCTCTTTATTTCTTTATCTTGAATAGGCTCTGTATGCGCACAATCTGGGCTTCTCGGACAACCTAGATATGGTGTGCGAGTAGATTTATTGAATTTCTTTGTGAGAACGTGATTGCATTGCGGGCAATAACCCATATGTTCACTCATTTTGTGATATGCAACATCTGCAATAATATCCACATCCAACAAGGCGAATAAGCTAAATAACTTGCTTCTATCAATCAATTCAATTTTTGGCTGTGCAGACGCCGCCGCCATTTTTGCATTTGGAGTAAAAAACGAGGTAGTGATAACACACCCTTGCAATTTTGGTTTATCCATCAACGAAATTGCACCAATGAAACTTCTTATGCGGTCTTCGTCCACAAGCTCACTATATTCTAATCTCCACGCTTTGGCTTGTATTGCTGTTGAAACATCATCTTTTGTAATTATCAAATCCACACCTCTGTCGCCAAGACCAGGTTGCAATCTTGATTTTGGTATAACGCTATATCCAAGATATGTAAACAACTTTTCAAGCAATGCCTCAAACTCTGCGCCGTTCATATCGTCCATTCTTCGCAATTGTTGTGAGAGATATTGCAATTCTAGCCCATCCATAACGGTCTTTTTGCTTGGTAATATCGTCTTCTTGCGTTTGAACATATTATTTTCTCCTTTGTAATTTTGTGATTATGCTTTTGATGGCGTCAGCTCCGAGGATAATTCCAAGTCCTTCAATGAGTTTTCGTTTGAGTTCAAAGCGGCAAATGACGCTTCGCCCAAAATGGCTTTTTTGCCTTCATCGGATGACTTCCTGTAGTTATCTACCAATAACTTTTCGGCAATACTTAGTTTCTCTTGTTGTTCTTTTTCACTTGGTAAATTATCGTCGGTACTTTGAATATCGGTCAATCCTAAAAGATAATCGGCTGTAACACCGTAGAAATTTGCAAGACGGATTATGCTCTCTGTATTTGGCTCTGCAACACCCTTCTCCCATTTTGCAATCGTTTGCTGGGTGAAGTTTAATTTGCCGCCAAGTTCAGCTTGTGACAGACCTTTAGATTTTCTCAACTCGTAAATTCGCTGACTTAGCATTTTCACCGCCCCTTTACTCGCATTATACCACTAAAAGTTGTTGAAAAAAATATTTACGCTTTTTTTTCGTAAAAATGCTTGACAACAACCCAAGGTTGTGATATTGTGATGTAAATACACAACCTAAGGTTGTAGTGAGGTGATACGTTGAGAAGAGAATGGTTAGGAAAATTGCGAGAGAAGAAAGGTATCTCGCAAGCTGCACTTGCAAGCATAGCGGGTATTACACAACAACAGTACAGCAATATCGAAAAAGGGTGTAAAAATCCATCTCCAAAAACTGCACAAAAAATAGCCGAAACTCTCGGTTTCGACTGGAAACTATTTTTTGAGGACGACAAGTCCGAAGTGCTGGCGGGGAAGTAGTACAAAAAACAAAAAGCCCCGACAGGGGGCAAAATAGGATTACCAAAAAATTTTAAGTAATTAAGTATATCACATCCAAAATATTTTTGCAACCATAAATTCAACAATCGGGGGGATATTCGATGCCACGAAAAGCAGAAATTGATATAAAAGATTTTGCAAAGCAAATAACAACACAAAACCAAATTCCGATTTTAGACGGAAGTTATAAATATCTAACACCAAAAGAATATGCCGCTTTTATAGGCAAACATCAAGTAACTATTTTGAACTGGCTCGCTGATGGGCGCATTGAAGGGGCGGTTAAAGTTGGACGTAATTGGAAAATCCCAATCAAATCAATATAAAAATTTTCTTTTCACCCAGTGAAGAAAGGAGTATCACGAATGAGCGAAAACACCAATAGCACTAACAATAATACTACCAACACCCCCACCCAACCCAAAACCACCAACACCTACCACGAAAACAATTTCAAAATCGACGTAACCCTTGCCCCTATCGAAAACCCCAAGGGCAACCTTATGTCTTATGCCAACATAACCATTAATGACATATTCGCAATAAACAATGTACGGGTTATGCAAAGACAAAGCGACAATGTATTATTTGTCGCAATGCCACAGGAAAAAGGCAGAGATGACAAGTATTACGATATTGCTTTTCCCGCTACGGCAGAGCTACGCAATATTACTAACAAAGCTGTTTTGGATACATATGCAATGCATAAAGGGCTTAATGAGCAACGGCATACCCAAGAATTAAATCAAACTTCACACCCGCCAATCGAGCATAATCAGCCTAATTCTTCACCTAGTGAAAAAGAAGTTATTGACAACGCCGACAACGTCATATCACAACCCGCCGAGTCCAAAACCTCGTCTGAACCAAAGCCATCAGACCCAACGCCCAAAAAAGAATGGACAGGTGTTAGCGATGACCGTGTTGTTGAAGCTCGCAAAATCGACATTCTCGACTACCTACACCAAAACGAACCATACAACATCGTACAACATTCAGCCGACACCTACAAACTAAAAGACCACGACAGTCTTAAAATCTACCCATCTAACACAGGCGGCTATGCGTGGAAACAACACTCTAACGACAAAGGCGGCAAATCTGCGCTTGATTTTATGACGGGTGTACGAGGTATTGCTTTTGTGGATGCTGTTAAGCAATTAACGCCGTTTTATCAAGAGCAGTCCAAAGATAAGGCGCAAAATACCCAACACAACGAAATAGACACAAGATTTGATTTAGCTGTCGATATAGTTCAAATGGAAAGACGTTTGCAAAAGATTGAAGGTATGGATGAAAAACATCTAACACCATTTTCGGAAGCAAATAAATTTGCCGAGTGGGATAAAAGCAAATTAGAACAGTATCACAAAGAACTGACAGCAGATTTTAACGCTGTAATGAAAATGAACCCCGATAAATTGAAGCAACACATTAACACACTTAACGAAAGCACCAAAGATGCACCATTACAACAATCTCGACCCTCCCCCATCCAACTCCCACCCTCCCACTGGTCAAACGCCGAGGTAGTCGAATACCTATCAGAAACAAGAGCAATAGACCCCGAAATTATAAATCACTGCATTGATAAAGGAGCAATCTACCAAAGCGAACACCACAAAAATGTTGTGTTCGTCGGTCGTGTAAATAGCAGGGACAACACAAGTGAAATAAAATACGCAAGCATAAAAGGCACAACCCCAAACCCAACCACAGGCAAAGTATTCCAGCAAGAAGCCACAGGAAGCAAAAAGGATTATCCTTTTGCTATACCTATTAAAGAACAATACAGAGATGTCGCAAAAACAATCTTTGTTTCAGAAAGTGCAATTGATACACTATCAAAAGCAACATTGGACAAGCAACACCCCGATAAAGGACATCTTTGGAACGCTGTACATAGAATATCGCTTGCTGGTGTTTCTGCCAAGGGATTAATAACATATCTTGAACAACATCCAAGTATAAACAAGATTGTATTAAACCTAGACAACGACAAAGCAGGATTGGATGCCGCATTACGTATTACAAACCAACTACACAACCAATATCCCAACAAATACGATATTGACTACAAACCACCACAATCCGACCCAAAGGGTAGAGCAGTTAAAGATTTTAATGATGTGGTTGTTCATCAAAGAAACGATAGACGAGAAGCAAGAGCAAAGGCAGAAAAGACCGCTAGGGGTAATGATGCAAAAGGTGCCGATGCGCCGTCAAGTCCTAATGTGGGACAAGATATGCCTGATATGCCTATGGGTGGGGATGGTCGGTGATGAAAAAAGCCCCAAAAGGGGCTAATTGCTAAATTAAAACTTATAATTAACTCTAGCTTCCTTAAGTATTTCATTAGCAGAGTGGCGGGACTTTATCTTGCCATCAACCGAAACGCTAACTTTTGTTATATCGCTATACCAAATTTCGTGGTCGCCTTTACCTTGACGAGAAAATTTGTAACCGTGTTCTTTTAGCACTTTACGAACTTTGCGTTCATATTCAGCCACCTACAACCAACCTCTCTTGATGAGCGAGTACAAAATCAAACTCCGCATCACCTTTATAACCGTGGTTTAGCTCTAGCATTTCGGGAGCCGCAAGACGAACACGATACATCAATACATCAAGTGAGCCGTCCTCTAAAACAAGACCAACAAAATCATCACTTGTTGCCATCCAAACATAAGCCTCATCATCCCACGCAAATTTTATTGTAAATTTCGCCATACAATCACCTCTAAAATATTGTATCACAACAAAACCAATTTATCAATCAAAAAATGCAAAGGAGAAGGAACAATGACAAATATTAACCCCTGCAAAATAATAACAATAGCCAACCAAAAAGGCGGCGTTGGCAAAACAACCACGGCTTGCAATCTAGGACACGCTATATCCAGTATGGGTAAGAATGTATTGTTAGTGGACTTTGACCCACAAGCTAATCTATCTATGAGTGCTGGAATAGAAAACCCTAACGGAGTAGAAATGTCTATGCCGCATTTGCTGGATTTATTTTTTAATGATAAAGAGATACCTCAAATGGGATTTTGTTCTTATGAAGCAAACTTTAACGAGAGCAATCACTCCGAAAGAGAGAAAGCATTTCCACAATCCAATAATTTTGGTTGGATTGATATAATTTCTAGCAATATAAAACTTGCTCAATCAGAAATAAACCTTAGAGATGAAATAGGCGGAGAGTTTGTTTTGAAAAATCTTTTAGATGCTTTGCACACACGTACCATCTATGACTATGTAATTATAGACACTACCCCAACCCTAGGACTTCTAACCATTAACGCATTAGTAGCTTGTGATGAAGTCATTATACCTGTCAGTCCTCAATTATGGTCTGCTGTTGGATTAACTGATTTATTGCTTACAGTATCAAAAGTCAAGCGCAAGTTAAACCCCAATATCACAATAGGCGGTATTCTCTTAACCCTCTATGAAAAACGCAACACCCTATCCAAAGAAGCCCGCAAACTTATAACTGATAGCTATGGTGAACATCTTCGCATATTTGATAGTTTCATCCCTCACACTGTAAAGGTTGGCGAAGCTAATTATAGCAGTCAAAGTATTTTTGATTACTATCCAAAGAGTTCAGCGGCAACGGCTTATATGGAGTTTGCGAGGGAGGTTATAGCTAATGGCTAAAACCCTAACCAAACCCAACATCACAAAACCAAATATCATTGCAGATTTGTTTGGTGTTGATACCACAGGCATTACATCAATTACATCAAATACAAACAGCTCGGATAATAACAGTAGCACAAACAAGATTATCGAAATCGACATTAGCAACCTCATAGAATTTCACAACCACCCCTTCCGTGTAAACGATGACGAAGCAATGGAAGATTTGGTTGCAAGTGTTGCGGCAAATGGCGTGTTGCTTCCTGTATTGGTTCGTCCTGCTCCAACATCATCACAAGAGCAAACACAACCACAGGAGCAACCACAGGAACAAGAGCAATCTTTTTCTTCACCTAGTGAAAAAGAAAGCCTTGAAAAAAGAAACGAATTACCAAAATATGAACTACTAGCAGGACACCGCCGCACCAAAGCGGCAAGTCTTGTAGGACTAACCAAAGTCCCAGCGATTATCCTAAACAACCTATCAGACGAGGACGCAATGGCTTATGTAATTGAAACAAACCTAATGCAACGCTCATTCTCCGATATGCGACACAGCGAAAAGGCGGCTGTTATTGCATTACACCATAGTAAGATGTTTTCGCAGGGCAAGAGAAATGACATATTAGAGCAATTAGCAATTTTAGATGGTAGCGACACCTCTCGCCATAGTGGCGAAAAGATTGTTGATGTAGAAGATGGCACTATTCGCCACAATGGCGAAAGGATTAGTGGTAGCGAAAAATACCGTTCGGATGAACTCGTTGGTGAAATGTACAGCCTATCACCCCGCACAGTATCAAGGTATTTACGCATTGCACAGCTAAATCAAACGCTTAAAGAACTGCTTGACAAAGGCAGACTAGATTTTCTGCCAGCTGTAACATTATCTTTTTTAACCAAAGACGAGCAAGAAATGGTCTCTCATTACCTCACCACAACAGATACCACAACAGACTATACAATCAACACAAAAAAGGCGGATGCTTTACGTGAACTTTCCAAAACAGGCGAACTAACACCAAAGTCTGCAATTTTAATACTGCAAGGACAATTGAAAGGACAGGCAGAGCAAAAAGAACAAACAGAACAAAAAGAGCAAGAAGAACAAAAAGAGCAAAAACAACCTTCATCCCACAAGGTAAAGATAAGCCCTGCAACCTACAACACCTACTTTACACCCGAGCAATCACCAAAAGAGGTTGAAGGGATTGTTGAGAGGGCTTTGGGGATGTGGTTTGCAAGTCAAATAATGAGTTAAATAATAATTGAAAGGCGATGATTTTATGCAAGCATTACTATTTATAGCTTTACTATTCTCTATTCAAGCATTGGCGTTTGGCTTTATTATAATTGTAGCCCTAATAGATGCGAAAAAACGAGGTGGCTTGTTTAGTGAAAAAGGTGCGAAAATAATTGTAGTAACCTATGTTATTACTGCATTTATAACTGGGTTTGCTTATTTAGTAATAGATTTTCCACCATTCTCTAGCCAATGTGAAGTGATTGAGGGGGTTATGTGTGTATGTGAGGTGGTAGAGCGACTAAAAAACCTAAGAAAAAACTGATGCGTGAAATAATAATGAACATAGTTATCTTTGCAGTGTTTGGTCTTTTAAGTGTTTACTTAAATACTACTTTTAATTTAATGGCAATTGACAACGTCATACTAGCCGTCATTGTCGGCACAACTGCCGTGTTGCTCTATATTTTTACCAAAGACAAGCGCAAATATCGCAAAGGAATAGAACACGGCTCTGCTCGTTGGGGTGCAAGAGAAGATATATTTCCATTTATGGATTTCTACAGTCCGCAAACTCCAAAGAATACATCAAATACAAAATCATCATTAAGTACAAAACCCACCAAGCCGCCAAAAGTTATCATACCAAACAAAATCGCAAAATCAAATATCATACTAACCGCCACAGAAGGGTTGACAATGACAAGCCGTCCCAAACTACCAAAACACGGACGTAATAAAAATGTTCTAGTCTTTGGTGGTTCAGGTAGTGGTAAAACAAGGTTTTTTGGTATGCCTAACATTATGCAAATGCACAGCTCCTATGTGATAACCGACCCTAAGGGCGAACTCTATCTTTTTCTAAGTAAATTATTAAAAAGATTTGGCTATGATGTACGTGTTCTCAACCTTAAAGAATTTGATAAGTCGATGGGTTATAACCCTTTTGATTACATAAACAAAGAAGACGATATTCTAAAGGTTGTTAATGTTATTCAAAACAGCACTACCGAAAATACAAAATCAAGCGCAGACGGCGACTTTTGGACGAAAAGCGAAAAGCTACTGTATATGGCTTTGATAGGCTATATCAAATTTCACGTCAAAGATAAAACCCTACACAATATGAACACCTTAGTAGATATGGTTACAAAAATGGAAGTTCGAGAAAACGACGAAACATTCAAAAGTCAAATAGACAAAGACTTTGAAAGAATAGCCGAAATGCACCCTAATGATTTTGCTGTTAGGCAATATCGCAAATTCAAGCAAGGGGCAGGAAAAACACTAAAATCAATTATAATTTCCTGCGGCGTTCGTCTTTCTGTTTTTGATATTGCCGCAGTACGTAGGGTTATGGAACAAGACCAAATGAAACTAGAAACCATAGGCGATAGAAAGACTGCATTATTCATTATAACGGACGACTCAGACACTACATATAACTTTATCGCCGCTATGCTTTATACTCAAATGTTTAATGTGCTAATTAACCGTGCGGAAACAAAGTATGCCTCAAATGGTAATCGCCTACCTATTCACGTTAGATGTATTTTAGATGAGTTTGCAAACCTCGGTAAACTCCCTAACTTCCAACGACTTATATCAACAATACGAAGCCGTGAAATATCTGCTTGTATAATAGTGCAATCATTAAGTCAGATAAAAGAAATTTACAAAGATAGTATGAACACCATCATAAGCAACTGCGACAGCAAGCTATTTCTTGGTGGTGATGATGAGGAAACCCTAAAATATCTAACTCGTGTCATCGGCAAAGAAACCATTGATACAATGGATAATTCCGAAACCAAAGGTAAAAGCGGTTCTTTTAGCAAACAGTACAAAAAACAGGGTCGTGAATTAATGACAACGGATGAGCTGGCAAGGCTTGATGGTGGTAAGTGTGTTTATATCTTGCGTGGTGTTCCGCCGTTTTTGTCGGAGAAGTACGACATCGAAGCTCATCCAGTCTATCCATTTATGCAGAAATTGAATAAGATTGCAATACAAAACCCAATGCAACAAGCAAATCCTAACCGACGACCACATCAACCACCACAACACCCTAATAAACTTCTATCTTCACAAAGTATAAAGCAATCTCACAATCTAAACACACGAAACAAAAACATACATAATCCAACCCGTGTGAACAAAAAAATCAAAGGAGGAAACCAATTATGAGTTTTCTAACAAATCTATTAAACAATCCAATAGTGGCAGGTATGACACTAAACCCCGACCTCGGAAGCGAGATATGGGAGCAAGTAGTTACAATCCTGCAAGTTATCGTCATTGGCGGCGGTGCAGTTTTAGCTATATTTGGCGTAATAAAGCTATTTGACGGTCAAGGCGACGGTGATGGTAGTAAGGTATCGCAGGGTAGATGGCAGATTATCGGCGGTGCTGGAATTATTGCTGTAGGCTTTTTGGTCATCCCTATGTTGGAGAATATTTTTTAACAAATTACCAAATAAACAAAAGAATTTCAAGAAAGGCAAGAAATGTTCTTAGGAGGAAACGCCTATGCAATTTATATTTCAATATCTGCCACGATTGCTTGACAACTCACCTGTGTTGTTTGTATTCCAATGGATAATAAATCAGCTAGACACCTTTGTTACAAGATGGCTTGCGGATATGTTGGTGGAGGGGATTATCAGTAATATTGAAGGGGCTTTTATGGAATGGGACACTGGCATTGATACCGTATCGGGTGGACTTGCTTTAACTCCCGAAAATTTCTTTGGTGGCAATTTTCTAAACATAATTCAAGGGCTATCTGATAATGTAGTTTTGCCAATTGCCGTTACCATTTTTGGAATAATCGTAGTATATGAATTGATGGCTATGCTTGCAGAGGGTAATAATTTCAGCGATTTTAATTATACCCATTTTGTGAAATGGCTTGTGAAAATTGTTATAGGCGTGTTTCTCCTTACTAACGTTTTTCCGATTATTAATTGGATTTATAGTGTCGGTGCGAACGCAGTTATAGCTACATCGAATGTATTAAATGTTGACCTGTTTGATATGAACCAACTCCTTGACGCTGTTGAAGAATCCCTTTGGGATGATTATGGTGTAGTAGACTTGGTATATACGTGGTTGGTCAGCTTTTTGCTGAGGTTTTTTATGATAATAAGTCAAGTAGCTATTGGCATTATTGTTTATTACAGAATGTTTTTGATTTTACTCAAAATATCAATTGCTGCTATTCCGTTTGCAACTTTAATAAATAAGGAATGGGGCAGTGTAGGCAATAACTACATTAAGCTAATTGTAGCTTCAGCCTTTCAAGGTTTTTTGATGATGGTGGTCTTAGGAATGTATGGCGGAGTTATGGCAGGTATGCTTTTATTCTTCCCTCCCACTGCAGAAGCGATAAATACGGGTATTTTTCCTACTCCCGACGCAATCTTAATGGCTATGTTTATGATACTGGCTTTGTCCGTTATGCTAATAATCCTACTATTAAAAACCCAGCAAATCTCAAAAAGCATCTTCGGTGCGCATTAGCAATAAAAAGCAATCAAATATGGAAGGGGTATTTTATGAAATCTATATCGAAGAAGGGAGCAACTGGGTAGATGAACAACCTAAACCAACCAAACCAAGAACTATCCGTTAAAATCCCAAAAGACCTAGAAAAAATGAGGGTCAAGGTAGGTGCATTTACCAAAAGACAATGGGCATACCTTGTCATAGCGGGCGTTTTAGGCTTTATAGCATATCACGCCACGGTAAGTCTATTAGGCACAACAGGGTCGGTATGGATAACAATGTTGGTCATTGTACCTTTTGCCATAATAGCCTTTAAACACAAAGACGGTATGTCAATGGAGCAAATATTATTGCTAAGAATACGTTACATATTATTTCCGTCAAATCGCAAATACAAAGGTCGCTTCTTGGGTTCTATAAAAGAACAACAAAAGGGGGTATCACATAATGGTGCAAGCATCTCAAAAACAACAAGCGGCGCATAGGTTGCCGCAAAAACACAACCCTGCTCCAAAATCTATATTAATCCAATCCCGAGAGTGGGCATACAAACGCATCTTTGGTCAAGCTATAGCACCGACCACTATACAGGACACTATTCCTTATATAGCAATGTATGAAGATGGTGTATGCTACGTATCAGATGGGTACTACACAAAGACAATCGCAATTACAGACACTAGCTTTCAGTTACTAGATGAAAAAGGCAAGCAAGGTTTTTTCGACAAATGGTGTGGGTTGTTTAGTTTCCTACGTGAGCCTGTTACGCTACAGCTTACATATATGAACACGGCTACAGACACAAGGGATATAGAAAATATGCTTAGTCCTCATCAATCGCAAGCACAGGATGACTTTACGCATATACGAAAAGAGTTTTACGAGATGTTAAAACAAAAGCTAGTAGCGGCAAAGAAGGGTCTAATGCGCCGCAGATATGCGACAATCGGCGTGTATGTTAAGAATATAGATGAAGCTCGCAGTAGGCTTTTGGGCGTGGAGAGGGAAACTATTAAGATACTCAACAGCATAGGTGCATTGGCTTTTCCTTTGGATGGTAAAGAGCGACTTGCATTATTACACAAACAAATGCATCCAAACCCGAAACATAAATTTTCTATGGGACGGTTTGATGATAAAGACGGCAAGAAGAATAGCGATGATAGAAATATTATAAGTGCTTTCCCTGCTGATATTACCGCAAAAGTTGCAAATGATTTCTCTTTCGCTCCAACAAAAGACTATATTGTGCCACAAGCAATTATTTTTAGCAAAAACCAATTTACATTAAACTATTCCGCCACAGCCAGTACAAAAAATCCAAAAAGAAACGTCCGTCCATCTTTCGCCGCAATGTCGTATCTTGAAATTGATGCCGAAAGACTGCCCGAAAGTTTCTTGACAAAAATGTTAGATACTGAATACCCCATCGCCATCAACATACACATACGCCCAATAGATAAAGCTAAAGCAATAAAATACGCTAAAAATAAACTTGCAGATGTTAATGCGGCGAAAGCAAGTAAGCAGAAAAAAGCCTTTAGGGATAAAGTAGACCCTGATATGTTGCCACCTGACATAAAAATGTTTTCCGATGCGGCGCAAAGTTTGGTGCAAGAGCTACAAGGTGATGAAGAATATTTTGATATGCAGTTTCTCGTAACACACTTTTCAGATAATCCCCAAGACCTAGAAAGTAGGGTACTAGCTACAAAGGGTTTGGCATCACAGTATAGCTGTAACATTAAAAGGCTTGACTATATGCAAGAACAGGGCTTTGCATCCTATCTTGCACTAGGTAAAAATCAAATCCCAAAGCAGATAGTGCGTAAGCTGTACACAACAGCTCTTGCGGCATTGATACCTTTTACCACAGGCGAAATATTCCAAAAAGACCCGCAAGCAATATATTATGGCACAAATTCTATATCGGGTGTTGTAATCCTTGCCAATCGTAAGTTGTTAAAAAATCCAAATAGCGTAGTGCTAGGAATACCAGGTAGCGGCAAATCTTTCTTTGTGAAAAGGGAGTTTATACACGTATTCCTTGTTACCTTAGACACAATATTGATACTAGACCCCGAGGGGGAATATTCGCCATTAGTTAAGGCGTTAGGTGGAGTAGTTATAAAAATATCGACCTCATCTAACAACCACATAAACCCATTAGATATTGTTTGGGACTATGGCACAACCGAAGAACCGCTTGACCCACTAGGGCTAAAATCGGAGTTTGTGATGTCTATGATGGAAACGATAACAACAAGACCTCACGGCTTGTATGATATTGAAAAATCTATAATTGACCGCTGTGTAAGAAAGATTTATGAAAAACATTGCAAAAATGCAATCCCCGAAAATATGCCTATACTTTCGGATTTGTACGATGCACTACAAGCAGACTTCGACCCCAACGACCCAATTAATCCAACCATTAAAAAAATGGCTAGTAATCTTGCGCAAGCATTAGATATGTACGTCAATGGCTCGTATACGATGTTTAATCACCGCACTAACATTGATACAACCAACCGCATTATATGCTTTGATACAAAGTCATTAGGTGGTGGTATGCGACCTCTTGCAATGCTTATCATACAAGACCAAATATGGGGCAGGATTTCATACAATCGCTCTATTGGTAGAGGTACGTGGACTTATATAGATGAATTTCATCTACTACTACAACATCAGCAAACAGCAGAGTATTCTGTAGAGATGTACAAGCGTTTCCGTAAGTGGAGCGGAATACCCACGGTCATTACACAAAACGTAAAAGACTTTTTGCGTTCTTCACAAGCAAAAAACATAATTGATAACTGTGAGTTTGTAGCACTGTTAGACCAGTCCCCCGATGATGGTTTGATACTTATGGAGCGTCTTAAACTATCAGAAAAACAGCTTGCACACGTAACTAATGCAAATGTAGGTGATGCCCTTATCAAGTATGGCAATACCATTATAACGGCAACAGATAGGTTTCCGACCGACACGCAGTTGTATAAGTTGATGACCACCAAACCTAGTGATTTGCACGAAGGCGTAAGATAATTATTCATTATAGATGTGAGAAGGGAGCGTACCGATGACAGCATATCAACGCCTATCATCCAACGACAAGCACATAAAAGACGCACAAGCAAAAATCGAGCGTCTTGAAAAACAGCTTGCCAATGAAAAACAACATTTAACAGACCTTTATGCAAAGCGTGAAACAATTGAAAGCGGCATTATACAAGGCACAATGCGCAAGTATTCTGTTTCTGTTAGTGATGTTGAGAAACTACTGCATAATACTTTTGAGCAAAACAGTACAAAAACAAGCGACAATCCAAAGGAGGATTTGAAAAATGAAGAATAAGCGAAATAATCTGTTATCTAAGGCTTTTATACAAAAATTTCTTGTGGTTGCACTAATGACTTTCATCTTCACGCAGTCAATGGCAATGAATGTTTATGCAAATGGTCAATTGCCGACAAACGGCAATCATCCTCCCATAACCAACACACAACCCCAACCTCAAAACGGCACAAATCAAAACATTACACCTCAAAACGGACGCAACATAATATCAATCACGCCTTTAGCCGAGTTTGCACAACTTGACAATGAGCTTGATGACTTCGATGGGTTTGAAGACATTTACGAGCCATTCCCCGACTTTGATTATCAATCGCCTGTCGATGCGCCGCCTGATTGGTTGATAGAGCTATTCAACCTTGACTGGTGGGACGAGGGAGATTTTAGTGAACCACCGCCAATATTGCGGGAACTACTAGAAACAAATGGTCAAGTAATATTGCCGCCCCCAACAGCATTAACACCAGCTGGCGGCGGTGAGTTAGTAGATAATATTCAAGTAGGGGATATGGAGTTTATAACTATTAACAGCCAAGCAGGCAATGTATTCTTTCTCATTATAGACCGAACACGAGAAGAAGACAATGTTTATTTCTTAGCACCCGTTACAGAACATTATCTTTTTTCATTGGCTAATCAAGCGGGTGAAGATGCGAGCATACAACAGGGAGCGTTGCCAGGTATGATACAAAGTGGTTTTGGCATAGAGCCACAAACCACTGCACCCACAGAAGATTTATCGCAATCACAAAGACGCGCAGGGATTAGTCCATTGGTATTATTAGCTATTTTGGGCATAGCAGGTGCGGTTGGTTTTGTAATATTTAGATTGCGTGCCAAAAAGAGAAATCAAGGACTAGACTACTATATAGACGATACAGCGGAATACATAGACGACCCATACCCACAAGATGAGTTTGAGCCTAGTCCCCCCACAGTTTCACCGAAAGAAAGCATTTCAAAGTTACAACCATTAGAAAGTGCAGATGGTGCTTTTGAAGGTGATGAAGAGGTGACCCTATACGATGTTATCGTTGAAGGTGATATTGTTGAAGAAGATGTCCTTGAAGTTGACGAAGCCTTTGAATCAGATAGTGAAGGGCGAGGTGGTGCTTGATGAGCGAAGCAAAAGAGAAACTTGACCGCTCCTACAGTATTGACTTATATATTTCAAAAGAAGAACTTTCCGCCCTTGAACAACGAATGCAACAGGCAGGGATAAAAAACCGCTCTTACTTTATGCGAGAAATACTTAACAAAGGCTACATATTACAAACTGACACATCTACACTCAACAAAGTTATGTTTCTATTATCTAATATAGCCAACAATATGAACCAAATCGCACGTTATGTCAACGTACATCAGCCAATATACACCAATGATATTGAGCAGATACGACAAGGTTATATGGAGATAGCAAAAGAGATTAGCGCAATATCGGATGTTATCATTAGTCCAAAAATATCTGCTTGTGAGATATGCGGTCATAATTCACTTCTCACATAGTAAGGCATAAAAAACATTATTTATTATCATTGGGAGGTTCGTTATGTTTAAGAACAGTTATACAAGCTGGGGTTCACCCGATGACTGGGAAGCATACGACCTCCCTTTTGATGCCAAAGTTAATAAAATCGATAATGCACCCAAAATTATATATGCACCATATTCATCTGATGACAATGATAATTGGATGGATTGGCTCGCTTATGCGATAAAAGTGTATGGTACAAAATCTTCTGGCAAAGTTGAACTACCACAAATAACAATAATCAAAACCTTAGCAATTGACGAGGAATCAACAAGACCCCCTGCTACAACATTTCTTAACAAAAAATATTCATATGTAAGTTTCGGCAATCCCGAAGATTGGGAAGCGGATGACCGCCTACTTGATGAAGATAAATACATAGATATGTGGGCAAACCGACTTGCTTCTTCCCAAAAAGAATTCGCAACAGTGTCGTCCGACAGAATCGAATTGCCCGCAGTAACAATAAATATATCAATGGTAGCCAAAGAAGAAAATGCGTACGACAATTGGGCAGAATGGCTTACTCCAACTCTAAAAGAGTTTGCGGAAACGCCCTCTTGCAGAATTGAATTGCCATCGTCAATATCCACCACGAGTCCAATGACTGATGAGAAATATTCATATGTAAGTTTCGGCAATCCCGAAGATTGGGAAGTTGACGACCGTGCAATTGATGTTTGGGATTACGCCTTTTGGGATATTGACACGTTAGTCAATGATAAAACCCACAACACAGCACCTAATGACGCAAACGGTGATTGGGATAACTGGTACACGAGCGAAATAGAACATCAAATCTTAATAGAAGACGAAATATTCGCCCAAGCCCTAGCAAGTAATGATTGGGCTGAATACGATAACCTAATCAACCCCACAACAAAAATATACGACTTTACATTCGGTCATAGTATTGCAATGTTAGAAAAGGATTTTGCTAACGCTCCTGACCTTCCCGACCTGTCCGATGATTGGGAAGAAATCTACGCCTATGACATACGCCGCCACTATGAAATAGAGCAATCACAATTACTTTTTGAAAGAAACTTGACATTATATAATATACACCAAGATTACATTAATCATCTTTTTGAACATCCGCCTTATGACGATAGTTTTACTGACGGTCTTGCGGATGGTCTTGATGGCGATTTTGACAGCAGTTTTGGTTTAGGCGGCGACTTTTCCTGTTTTGGGAATTTTGCTAATCAAGCATTAAGCATATTATCACAAAAAAGCATTGTAGACACAGGCAACGAAGAAGAAGATTTTATCCGTAGTGAAATACGGATGACGAAAAAAGGGTATCGCCTTGGTAAAACTGCCTTTCAAAATGTGCGTGACAAGATACGTTCAATTGGTGCAGAAAAATCTGCAACAGCGGGTAAACTCGGCGGTAAGTTGAGTTCATCAAATAACATACGTAAGAGCAATGCACCAGCCATAAATGGAAAGCTAGTTGCGGCAAGCCGTACACGTTCGGGTAATGTTTTAGGTACGGGGACAGGAATAGGCGGCAAACTTGCACTTGCTGGCGGCAAAGGTGGCGTATTAGCAAACAAATCTAAACTTGCAGGGATGCACAAAACGTTACATAAAAGTATGCAATGGCAAAAAATGTTTAGTCCTTCATATTGGCTTACCTTTAATCCCAAAACTTGGGCAAAGCGTATTCCTTTGCTTATATCAAAAGGCATTATAAAGCTGGGCATTAAAGCCGCATCAAATCCTTATGTGCTTGCAACAATGGGCATAATGGCTTTGATAATGGCGGTTGTGGTTGTTGTATCTATTGCGATTTTTATCTTTATTGCCGCCATAGGACAACTAACCGTTTCTTTAGGTTTGAGCTATCTCGCAGAAGAACCTCATTTAAACAACACAACAATCGCCTACACCCAAACCGAAGTCAATATCATAGCAGACCTAATGAGCTTCAACGCAGACGGCTACAACGAAGCAGCATCATTTATAACAGGTGGCGAACAAATACGAATTACCGCAGGATGGGTAACGGGTGGACTTAATGACGCAGGTCATCCACAAACCATTGGTGAAATGAACCCAAATGCTACCAGGTTATTACTTGCACCACTAATAGGCTCAGTAGGACACGACCCTCATATGCTCTTATCGGGCTTCACTGCTTTATATCTTGAAGATATAATTTATCCCGCAATAACAACTGAAATAAATAACCTTATCTCACTGCAATATGAGATATGGTATGAAGAAATAATTGAAACACGTAACCGTATTGTATCAGTTACATTCGGCGAATGGGAAGACCACGGTTGGTATGAAGATTATGGATGGTGGGATGATACCGACCCCGAGGCTCCTGAATGGGTAAATAATTGGGAATGGTACGAAGATTGGGTATGGGTTGAATGGATTGAAGATGTGCTTGTTGTGTATGATTGGATTATATTGCATATTCATCTTGAAGTGAATGCTATGGAGATGATTTTTAGGGAGATGATGAACGAAGACCAAGAGGGACATTTTGATGCTTTGCTGTACCAAGGACACGGTTCAAGGCAGTTTGTGGAATCGCCATTTGACTTTAGATGGAGTTACAATGTTTCCAGTATTTTCGGTTGGCGTATACATCCAATATCAGGCGATGTAACTATGCACAATGGTATTGATATTGCAGTACCCACAGGCACAGAAGTTTTAGCAACACACGATGGAATTATTACCCGTTCAGAATATGAAACAAATGGTTATGGTCATTGGATAGAAATATCGCATACCCTAGACAGTGGATTTTGGTTTGTGCCAAATACCATCTTACGTACAAGGTATGCTCATCTTGACGAAAGACACGTTTCTGTCGGCGATGAGGTGTTGTTGGGCGACATTATCGGATTGGTAGGCAACACAGGTGCATCAACTGGGGCGCATTTGCATTTTGAAGTTATAACGCAAACATTTCTATCAACGACACGGTGGAATCCGCTTATATTTTCTTGGATTGGGAATGAGGTGGAGGTGGATGTTGAATAATGGCAACCACATACATAAAAGGCATAAAAGCATCATCTGGCAAATCTGCCGCCAAAACTTTCAGTGATTGTATAAACTACGGCACAAACCCCGAAAAGACAGACGGCGGCAGATTGGTTTTGGCGTATCATTGCACACCAGACCTAGCGCCTATGCAATTTATACAAAACAAAAGCATATATCACGCTAACGGCGGTCGCATAATGCGAAAAGATAAAGATGTATTGTTATATCATATGCGGCAATCATTTAAGCCAAATGAAATAACTCCCGAAGAAGCTAACCGCATTGGCTATGAATTAGCAATGCGGTTTACTAAGGGCAAGCACGCTTTTGTAGTTAGTACACACATAGACCAAGAACACATACATAACCACATACATTTTTCTGCTGTAGATATAAATGCAGAAAGAAAATTTCACGACTTTTCATTTTCGGCAATGGCTTTACGCAGAGTGAGCGACTTCCTTTGTTTGGAAAATGGATTATCAATTATACGCAATCCAAAACAACGCTCGGAAAGTTTCGAGCATACAAAAGAAATAAGGCAAGAGAAGGAAGAATCACGCATTACCAATCGTGATATATTACGTACTCATATCACCTCAGTAATGAAAACCGAACCAAAAACATTTGAAGAATTTCGCAACGCTCTGGTTAAAGATTTCGGTTGGCAATATAACGAGCGTGGCAAAAATATTTCTTTTACAAACGAAGAATTAAAAGTCAAACAGCCTATTAGGTTGAGAACGGATTCTTTGGGTGAAGGCTTCGACCAAGCCGACATTCGAGCAAAAATCGCTACGCAGGATTTTCCAAAAACTACTGCACCGCAAAATCTGCTTGAACAGTTGGAAGCTATAGTACATAACCAATTGCAGGATGGTTATAAAAATCGTGATGCAATGAGTGCATTGTCCTATCTCAACGATAAAAATATATCTAGCTTTGAAAATTTAGATAAAAGAATTAATTTTGTTTTGCAAAGACAAACTTCGACTGGCAATGCATTACGAGATACTGACAACCGTATTTCACAGATTGACGCTTTATCTTACGAGATAAAAAATTACAATAACGGCTCGAAACTTTACGCTCAATACAACGAACTCGCAAAGAAAAATCCGCAAGCCGCTAAAGAATTTTACGAAGCAAATCGTGCGACACTAATGCTCCATCAAGCCGCAAGAAACTATTTTGAAGCTAATGGTTATGGTAAGTCAAAAGGTAGGCAAGTGCCACACCCTGACACATTAAAATCTGAAAGGGCATCGTTACAAAAAGATAGAAATAAGTTTGCAACTTCATACAAAAATCTTGGAAATCAATATAAGGAATTACAAAAAGCTCGTGATGTTTCGCGCTCACTTTTGCAAGACCGAGGTCGAGATTTGCCACAGCGAAATATAGAAATTGACATCAGCGGACGTTAAAATTTCTTACGCCTTTTCATTCACGAGGTAGAAAGTTTTTGAGGTGGTTTTGATTTGCGATACAGAATTTCTAACTCATTATTGATTTTGCACCTAAATGTTTTTATGGGTTGTTTTGGTCTTGTCTTTGGTTTTTAAAAGACCCGTGCATTGTCGGGGCTTTCGGTTTTAGCCCGTAGGGCTTGGGGGTCTAGGGGGCAAAAAGCCCCCTCGTCCTGCTGAAGGCACGAGCGGTATCATACACGGACACGTGTGTGATACACTGCTCGCCAAACTTCAATGCAACGAATTAATCACCTTTTTACCTTGTGTCGCTACGCTCCGTTTTTCGATACATCAAACCGTCATTTCTTGCTTATGGGTCAAAATTTCAAGACATAACCTTGGGCGGCAACACAAAAATTTAGTATTTACATTTAATAATTTTAGTATCACATTGCAAAATTTTAATATCAAAATTTAAGCCTTACGAGGTGAAACCAAACCCCTATGAAACTAACTTGGCACATCCTAAACAACCTAATACAAAACGCCACAAGCAAAGACATAAGTCTAGCAATTCATCTAGCACAGTTTGCAGATGATGATGGGCTTGTTTGTGGTGTGCAATATGAAAAGGTTTGCCGTGCTGTTGGGTTTTCGGTTTCTAGCTTCTATAAGTCATTAAACCATCTTGAAAGTATTGGGGTTATTAAAGTAGATTGGCTTGGTGAAAATTATGGTGGATGGGGTTATTGGTCTATGCGTTTTGTTGATAATGATTTTACAGTAGTAGATAGTGTAGATAATAACCTAGAGAGCAAAAATAAAGATATACTCACAAACAATGATAGAAAAATACCCTCAAGCAAAGATAAAAATATATCTGCAAAAATATCTGCACCATATCTCAACTGCAACCTAAAAATATTACATACAAAAAAATTTCATAAGGCATCAAAAAGCGAAAAGGTTATCTTGCTTAACCTCATTCGTAGATTGGGTTATTTCTTTGGCAAGGGTAGCGATTACAAGGGCAAGAAAACAATACCCTTGCGTCTTGAAACTCTTATGCAATGGACAGGTAAAACAAGACGCTCTGTTATGCGTATATTAGAACGATTACAAGATAATTTCAACGACTTTGTAAACTTCGCTCTTGATGGTAATAATGTTTTTGTTATGCGTCAGATGACCGTCAACGTAGGTGAAAACAGTAATAGTAGTATAAGTAATAGAAACATTGGTATCAATCACAACATCAATCACAGCAACAACGTCAATAATAATATAGGCAACACACACGACACAATAAATAACACCTTCAACCTACACGAACGCCGCCCCATAAAAGAGCAAGATGTAAAAATCTTTCACGCAATAGGTTTTGTTTTGGACAAGCTAAAAGTTACAACAGAACTTGATGGCGACCATCAACAAGAAACACTAACTAACATCTGCAACACAATCAAACTATACAAGGTCAAAGGTTTTAATGCGATTGTAAATTACATAGCAACAACCCTAAAAGACAGCGGTTATTTGTCTGTGAAATACTTTCATTCGTTGTTGCGGCATAAAGAAGCAAGCAACAAAATAATTTTTGTATAAAGTACAGTCCTTTTTTGCGTACTTAAAACACACCCTACAATAAATTTTAATCCAACAAAATAAAATCACAGCAAATTTTATCCAATTTTCGCATTAATAACACCAAGCGAAACATAAAATATTGCAATGATTTTATTTTTTTGCTCAAAAATTTCTGTGGATTTTCTATCTTGATGCTGTGGATTTTGTAATTTGCGACAACCCGAAACACAAAGAAAAACCGCACAGGGTAAGCGGTTGATGGCTTTGGTTTGCGGTTTGTTATCTTTTAATTATAGTATCTTAATTAATGTTTTTGTGTGGGTGGGGCAACAAAAAAACGTACAAGGAGGATGGATTTCAAACTATTCTATCCGTTCGTAAATTCTACGACTGCCGTGTGTTGTGCTGTCAATTATTGTTAAAGTGCTGTCTTCAATTTCAAATCTTCTGTCCGTTGTGCCAGTTCTATTAGCTACGCTATATGACAACATATCTGCACCACCAAGCAAACCGCCTTGCGACCTGCTCCATTCAAGGGCAACATCATTTAAACTACCTGTGCCGTCTTCGTAAAAAGTTATAATATCGCCTACATCATAGCGGCGGATGGTGGGGCTGATGTTTTCGATTAGTTTCCAAGAGCCGATTAGTTTAGAAAAAAGCGCATCATAATCAATCGTATCTTCGTTATTACCCCTCGTGTTGTTAATGTTTGAATTGCTTTGTTCTGCTTCATTTCTTGCGTTGGTGGGGAGGTTTATAAAAGGCTCTGCATTATACATCACCTCGTGCATCTCAGTCATAAACTGACTTACATACTCTAAGTTTCTTGTTGTGCGTGCGCAAGCCGACAATGCAAAAGCAAAAGCCATTATCAGCACAGCCATCAAAAATTTTCTATACAACTTCATAACATCGCCCTCCAAAATCAAACACTCACAAGGGCGGTACACACCACCCCTGATTAACCATTATTGACTTGATAATCTATTAATGATATACTGCTCTAGGCTTATGCCTTGACTATCTGCTTCTTTAGTTAATTCCTTACGCAATTTTCGTGATACACGGACAGAAATTCTTCCACGTTTATCTTGTTCTTTGCGCAAGGCACGCATTTCTTCTAGGGTAATACCTTTGGTGTCGTCATTTTGTTCTGCAATCCGAGCAAGAGCCGCTAAATCTTGTGCATTAGGTTCAATTTCTTGTGTAGCAAGAAATCTTTTTTCGATTTTGGTCATTATACATACCTCCCATAATCTATATTACCTCGCAAATTTATTTCTAAAACATAAATAGTATTTGCTTCTTTGTCATACTCAAATATAAGCCGATATGGCGGTTTTTTAAGCCGATATTTAGAACTTCCAGCCAATTTTTTAATATCGCCTTCCCATTTTTCCAACCCCTTTAATGCTTTATCCAATTTCTTAAATGCTTTGTTGTCTACGGCTTGAAGAAATTTTACTGGTTGTTTTTTAGGCTTTACATTAATTTTCTCCATATGCTCCCCCTGTATAAATATATTGTAGCATAATACGTTATGATTTTCAAGTGTTTTGTTATAGGGCGGCGATTTTTGCCGCCCTATAACTTTTTATATATTACTCACCAACCGCCAATTTAAAATGCGACTTCTTCCTCACCTCACTACTACCATACATCACCCGTATATCATCCATTGAATAATCTCTACGGCTTCTACTTCTATAACCTTCGGGGGCTAGATACCAGCTTTGTTTGTTATTTGACCATCTAAACCCCATTTCTTTTAGTATATCTTTGTAGGGTTTTGTGTTACCACTTACCCATACAAACGACCCTATAATTTCTATTAGCACATTTTCAAATCTTATTAACTCGTTTATTATGTTGATGAATTGTTCGGGCGTTTCCTCTGTTTCTTTGGTATATTGTTCGCCCTGTGCATTGGTATGTATGTCTTTTAGCTTCTTGAACAACTCACGATATTCACCATTAACAATTTTCATTTCTTCCTCATCACCGCCATTGTCGGGGTGGTGCATATGCGCTAACTTTCTGTAGAGCTTCTTTAACTGTTCGGCAGTTTTGGGGATTGGGTTAAAATACTTGTAATTTTTCATATGAGGTTTTCTCCTGTTCTCTAATTTATTATGCTTTGTCTATGCTTCGTACACTTCAAATCTGTACATATGATGCGGCTCTACATTTACGAAGACGTGGAATTTATAGAAGCCGTCTTTGTCTTTTCGTCCTGCTCGGTGTGCTGCTGCACTTGTTACAATTTCGCCTTTGCTGGTGTAGTAGTCAGTCCAGCTTTTGGCGATGTTTTTTGTTTTCGATTGTAGGTTTGTCATTTTGTGTCCTCCAAAATTTAATATAAAGTAAATTTAATAACTTATTAATATTATTATACACTATAAAATGTATATTGTCAACACTTATTTTCAAATTTATTAAGTTTTTTTAAAATTTATTTAACATTTAGTGTTGACATTAATTTTTAAGTGTGATAATATGCAAACAATTAAAATAAAGCAACCGAAAGGAATACAAGAAAATGTATATGTCAGAAAAAATAAAAATCGCTTTGATTAAAAGAGGTATGACATTAAAAGACTTAGCAGACAAGCTAGAAACAACTCCATCAAATTTGAGCAACAAAATAAGAAGGGATAACTTCCCCGAAAATGAATTGCACGAGATAGCAAAAGCACTCGACTGTACATTTAATGTTAGTTTGACTATGAATGATACAGGGGAGAAAATTTAGGGGAACAAAGACACCCAAGATTGATTTCTTCTTTCACAAAGTAGAAGTATATATAATCCAAGATAATTCATTATAGTGTATTGCGGTAATTAGTTCGGTAATTATATTTTATAGTGCCTTAAAATGCGCTATATTGCGCTATTTACATTTTATCATTTATAGCTTAAAATAGTCATAAAGATACTATGAATACTAGCTTTTAGTAGGTTTTGCAATAGGGTCTTAAAATCCTGCGACCTCAACAGTCGTGCCAGTTCGAGTCTGGCTTCGGGCATTGTGAAACTCCCTACACTCAAGGTGTTTGGGAGTTTTTTGTTTAATCCCATAAACAAAAACATAAGTATGCAAAATGCTCAAGGCTGAAGGCAACTATCATTTTTGCAAAGCGGTGTGTGTCTGCGGACTTTTGGAGCAATTATAAGCAATAGGCAGTCAACTTTATCTCCAACGGCAAAGTGTATTGTTTCTGCTCGCAAATATGGTAAATAGATATCGCTTCATTATAAAGCTGAAAGCGATAAAGCCAGAGGCAAGTAAAGAACACTAGAGGCATATGGTGATATTGCACTAAAAATGGATTATCAAGTCTGTCGAAGCTAGATTTTGCTGAGATTTGAAAATTACAATAAAACCACCTGCTTTTCTCCAAAAGATATATGCAGGTGGTTTTTTATGTTATATTGTTTGCACGCGGTTGCGTCCGCTTTGTTTTGCCTGGTATAGGGCTTGGTCTAGCTGGTTATGGAAGATGATGAAGTCCGCATCGTTGTCCGTAGGGGCTGGGCTTATTGTACCTGCGCCTATACTTACGGTTATTTTGACGTTTTTACCCGATACAGGAATCGAGGTTTTTTCTATAACAACCCGTATACGTTCAGCAATATGCATAGCACCTTTTATGTCAGTATCTGGCAAAAGAACGGCAAATTCTTCACCGCCCCATCTATAAACACTGTCGCTTTGACGGTTTAGCGAGGCTTCTATGGTTTTTGCCACTATTTTTAAGCATATGTCGCCATTAAGATGACCGTAGCTGTCATTAAAGGTCTTAAAATGGTCTATATCTATCATCAACATACTAAAAGTGTCACCTTTACGTTTTGCTTGGCTCCAAACTGTGCGTATATTTTGGTCAAAGCCACGACGGTTGTATATTCCTGTTAATCCGTCTGTCAGGCTTAGATTTTCAATAATACGCATTTGTGCTTGCATTTGCAAATGTAGCTTTACACGCAAATTGATAATGATGTCTGTGAAAGGCTTGCGAATATAATCCACTGCGCCCAAAGCAAGCCCTTTCGCTTCGTCGGTGCTGGATACCGAGCCAGTTACAAAAATTACGGGTATATTCTTTGTATCCTCATTTTCCTTTAACTTCAAAAGCACATCGAAACCCGACATACCTTTCATTACAAGGTCAAGCAAAATTAGGTCAATTTTATGTTCGGTAAGCAGTTTAAGTCCCTCTGCACCAGATTTTGCCATTTTAACATCATATTTGTTTGACAAAGCACGCCCCATAATCATTAGCTGCATAGGCGTGTCGTCTATTACCAAAATGCATTGTTTTTCACCCATTGCTAAACCCCCAAATCATCACGCAAAACCGAAAGTGTATCAAGTGCTACGTCAAAATCTATGGCCTCTATTTGTTCTATAAGTTCGTTTGTTTTTGGGATTTGTGCAAGGTCTTCGATAAGCTCTAGTGCGGAAAAACTGCTTGATTGCAGTAGCGGTGTAAGAATATCGAACACCTCTTTCGCTTTTTGTTTGTCCAAAACAACGACATCTATTCGGCGTGCAGGATAGGTACTTTCTATTTTTTCAAGCAAAATAACCATTTTTTCGTTAAGTTGCGAAAGGATTTCTTCAGATTTTTCTTTTTTATTAAAAGCCAATTCTGCCTTTTGTGCTAAATGTAAAATATCTTTTGCGTCAATAAGCCCTGCAAGCCCTTTTAATGTATGTGCCAGCCTATGGGCTGTTTTAAAATCATCTGCATCTAAGGCTTTTTTAATGTCGTCCATTGCGGTTTTTTGGCTATTTGCAAAATCTCGGTTTAGTTTATATGAATAATCTGTACCTTTTAGAAAGTCGTTGATTTTGCTGGCTTTTATGCCGCCATCCTCGCTGGATTCCCTTGCCGCCAAAACAACCGCTTCGGGCTGTATATCACGCACATATTTATTTAATATATCATTAAGACGTGTGGTTTGTATTGGCTTTGAAATAAAATCGTCAAAGCCGTTGCTCATAAATTCTTCGGCTTGCCCTATTAGGGCGTTGGCGGTAAGTGCGACAATTGGTGCATTATAACCCATTTCACGCAAAATTTTTGTGGTTTGCATACCATCTAGGTCTGGCATCATATGGTCCATAAATATTATGTCATATGTTTTGCCGGATTTTACGGCATTTATAGCAGCAAAGCCATTGTTGGCGGTCTCTATATTAAGGTCGTAAAAATCCATTAACCCTTTAGCAACAAACAAATTTGTCGGCACATCATCTACAATCAAAACAGAGCCATAAGGCATAGATTCTGGAATAAAATTGGTCTTTTTGATGGATGTTAGCGCACCCGTTTCATAATTGTGCAGGTTAATTGCTGTATGCTTACCTATAACGCCGTCTGCCGCAATGCGTTGCGGCAGACGCACGGTAAATAAACTACCTTCGCCCGCTTTGCTTTGTACTTCAATTTCACCGTCCATTAACTTAATAAGGCTGTTGGCTATAGCCATACCAAGACCCGTGCCTTGCGTAAAGCGGTCTTGGTGTTCGTGAAAACGCGTATATTCGTCCAATAGCATATCAAGCTGTTCTTGGTGCATACCGCGCCCTGTGTCCTTTACTTTTAACACAAGCACAACATCTTCGTTTTCTTTGCATAAATCGTAATCACAGCTAATATCCAGCATAACATTACCAGTATCTGTGTATTTAAAGGCATTTGATAGTATGTTGTTTAAAATCTGTTTTACACGTAGCTCGTCGCCGTATAAAGTGGAAGGTATATTTTCGTCAACATCAACTATAAACTCTAAATTTTTATTTCCGCTATATACTAAATGCAGTTGTATGGTGTCCATTATAAAGCTGGCGGTGTCATATTTATGCACTATTAAATCCATTTTACCTGCTTCGATTTTAGAAATATCTAAAATATCGTTAATTATACTTAACAAAACGCTTGCAGAATCGTGGATGGTTACAAAAGCCTCCTCTATTGCTGTTGGCAATGCAGCATTGCGTAATTGTATTTCTGAAATACCAAGTACCGCAGAAATTGGAGTGCGTATTTCGTGCGACATTCTTGCCAAAAAGCGGGTTTTTGCGTGACTATTTTCTTCCGCAATAAGCGTGCGCTGCTCTTGTTCCAGCATTTGATAAAACGCAGACATATCAAGAAAATACGCCACAATAACATTCTTGCCATTAAGCGAAAAGCGTACAAAAGTAACCTCGCAAGGCACAACAATACCACTTGGTTTTTTCAAATCCCACCCAAAGATAGTATAACCCGTTTGCATTGCCGTCAAAAAAGGGTTTTTAAGGTTTGGTGCATCAAAAATATATCCTACGCCAGCTATAGCTTCCTCTTTGCTTGTAAAATCAAGCAAATTAACCGCTTCGGCGTTGCAATCTAAAATATTTAAATTTTCGTCAATAAGATAGCTTGCGACTGGGTTGCCGTCAAGCATTAATTGCGCACGTTCTTCTGCCGCTGTTACATTGTCTAACATTGCATTTATTGTTACAGCAGTTTTGTAATATTCACCTTCAAAGAGGTTTTCGTTTATGCGTGTGCGGCTGTCGCCGTCTTTGTTGTTTTTGCTTACTTTTTCAATCTCGTCAATAAGCCCTGTAAAGACACGCACCATTTTACCAAAAACACGTGAAATTTCATCATTGCCTTCATTTTTTAATGCTGTTTCAAAATTACCTGCCGCAACAAGGGATGCCTCGGCTTCTATCGCCTTTATTCTGTCTTTAAAGGTTCGCAACATCAAATACGCCAACCATACGGCTAAAACTATTGCGACGATTAATGCCATAGCAGTAACACCGTTTGACACGCCCCTGTAACGATAAATATCTTCCTGCGCCATATCACGATGTGTAAGGTGTAATTGACGAAGCGCACCGACCATAACCTCGCCTGCTCTGGAACGTTCTAATGCGTTTGCGTGGTCGTGGCTACCATTTCCGTCCCAAAAGAAATTATCACGATAAATTTCATATACTGAATTTATTTCTTCCATCATACGACCCATTATGTGGATACGGCTGTCGTTTGGACGCTCTGGCAATATTTCGTCAATACGTATAGATTCAAAATAAGCGTTTGAAAGCTCCGTCATACTAACCTGTGTTGCTGTAAGACGTGCGTCAAAACTGCGCCACACGGTTTCGCTTGCGCTTTCCATCCAAGTATCGTTCATATACGCTTCACGTAAAAGTCTTTTCATTTCTGCAAACTCTTGATGATGTAGCATCAATATCTCTAAACGAGCCACCAAAAATTCCGAGCTATGCCTTTGAAGTCTATCAATTTGTGCGTTATAATATGAGGTAATGCCAACATACACTACAAAAATTGTTATAACCAAAGCAAAAGATGCAACCAAACGTGTAGCGATAGTTATATTTTTAAGGTTTTTAAGCATTAGCACAACCTCCTTTGCCGTTTTCGATGGCTTTAGAACGCCGGTGCAAAACCCAAAAACCTAATATGCCTGTAGCTACAAGCATAGCTGTGGTGATTATTTGCAAAGTTCTGCGAAAAATATAAGCATCTGAAATATTGTCTATAATTTCGCTAGTATATAAAAACGACATATCGCGTAGACCACGAGCAATTCCGCTTATAGGAATACCGTGACCCGCATAAACCTCGCTGTAAACCATATCAATTGCTTCTTGCACATAGCCATCTATACGCAAAATTATCGCTTCTTCTTCTATTTGACGAAGCGCAGATGTCCTGCCAATAAGCTCTACAAATGTATTGATTTGCTCGTCAGGAACACGTAAAGTTATAAGGGTGTGCAAAGCCTGCTCGAAGCGGGCAAGCTCTAGTTCGTCATAGTACAGGTTTAGTGGTGTTTGACCACCAGTTACAATGTGATGACGGGATAATCTGCCAAGCTCGCCTGTAGACTGCTCTGCTTCATAAATCGCCTTAAAAACATTATGTTGAAGGTCTAAAGCATCACCTTTGTTTCCGCTTATTTGTATAGCTCGCACAGCAAAAAACACACTAAAGCCAGCAAGAATGGCAAATGCAATGCTGACATATAAAATGGGTTTTATCAATTTCAATTTATATGCTTCATAAAAACCAAATGTGGCGACTATTGTAAGCAAAATAAGCGTTAAAAAAACAAACATTTGCGCTGTTTCAAGCCTCGCTTCAGCCTCGCTTATCATTTGCTCTGTACGCATTTCTGTCATACTTAAAAGAGTTTGAATATCATCGCTAAAAGGCGAACCCCATTGCCAAAAGACTTGGCTATGTGCCAAATCAATAGCTTCTTGATAATATCCACGCTGGCGTAAGCTAAAAACATTTGTACTTTGTACATCAAATTCGTTCTTGCGCTCTTGTATGTCACGTAAAAATGTTACTTCCTGCGAATGGGCATCGTGGTCAATAAATGCTTGCAATGTATGTGTTACTTGGTTTCGCGCTAATTCATTAAAATATAATTGATAATGTTGTACACTGCCCGTTATCACATAAAAGCGCATCCAACGTGTTAGAGCTGTTGATGATAAGCTAAGGTCATACACTGCCGAATTAAGCGTCAGACGCTCTTTGTAAGCCTCGTCTTTTGCGATGTTTGCTCCTAAAGCAAAAATAAATACACCACTATTAGCAGCAGCTAATAGTAAAAATATTAAAACATATATTAAAAATCGCCTACTGCGCCGCAAAACTATCCCTCCAAAAGATGTGCATACTATCACAAAACAACATTAACATATAGCTCGGCAAATGTCAACAAAAATAACGATACTTATGAAGGGACACCTTTTGTCAAGAGGCTATCGGTCAACCACAAAATATCGAATTATCGCATCTTCATAAGCCTCAGCCAAGCGTGCCAAAAACCAAGGTTCCATCAGCAATGTACGGTTTGCTTCATTTGTATGAAATCCATTTTCAACCAAAACGCTAGGCAAATTATGCTCACGTATAATAAAAAAGTTGCCTTGACGTATATATCGGCGTTCTATACCTATTCTATCAATATTATCAATCAAAATCTCTGCAAAATTGCGGTTTGCATCTACATTTGCATAATTTGCAAAATAATATTCGCTTGCCGCATTATCATTTGACATATGATAGATGTCAACACCGTGTATTGCTGTGTTTACTGGGGTTCCCGTTGCGTTAGAATGTAACGAAATCATTAAAAAATTATCGCTTATAATAGGGTTGGCTTGTAATTGAAAAATACGGTGCAACACAGGATTAATAGCCGTTTCACGCTCTCTGTCAAAAGGGAAGTTAAAATAAATAGGGGCGTATTGTTGCCAATCGTCTAACACATTTTGCATTTCGTTTATCAACCATTCTATATTCCATATTTGGTTTACTATGTAATGTGTTTGGTTATCGTCGTGCAATGCTATATGTAAAGCATTTGTATATATTTGGCGCAAATACTCCAGCGACCAAATATTAATTTGTGCTACACGCTGTGTCAAATGTATATCGTGTTGGTTGGTGCGAGTTAGCAAAACCGTCGCACCCTGCGCTTCAAGCAAATCTTTTATTAAAAACGCAAGCTCTAGCATTTTAACAGACTCCACATAATTCGCAAATCTTGGGCTATTTTCTATGCCGTGCCCAGCATCCAAAATAATAACACGCCCTTCAAGAGAGTTTTGCGGCTCATAAAGCCGCAACCAAACATCACCAAAAGACGAATTTATTTTTGCCCAACCAAGCTCGCCATACTCTATAACATTAACATTTTGCGGCTCGAACATCGCAATTCTTTGTGCGCCAAAAACAGGCGCATTATACACATAAAAATCACGTTCAATATGTACAATATCTGCCATAGCAGGTTTTGACGCAATAATAAAAATAGTAAAAATTACCAAACCAAATATCATTTTGACGAATTGTCGCATAAAACACCTCATTTTGTATTTTCTCAAATACATTATAACGTATATGGTCTTTAAAATCAATTGACAATTTTGCGCATTTGTACTACACTATTAAAAATACTTTATCGAAAGGAAATTGATGATGAAAAAATTTTTTAGAAAATTTTTGGCTTTATCGCTTGTTTTTGCTATAACTTTGCCCATTGGCACATCAATTGCGGCACAGCCAATCGCCATCAACTGGGGCGTATTAAATCCATATTTGGCAGCATTAGAAAACGGAAACCCCGCCGCAATTGTTACCACAGGACGCAATGTTATTAATTTTTGGCTTGACGGACAAACGCCAGAGCAAGCCGCCGCAAGGTTTACATTAAATCCAAATCACTACCGCTACCCAATAAACGGTTTATGGACAACCCCAAACGAGGTGGCACGTGCCGCAATGGCTTTAGGCGATTTAGAAACAGCGTTGTGGGCATACCGCATTGCGTATATTTTTGCTGATGTTTACGAGGCTTTAATACCCTTTTTGCCTCACGGAGATGTGGCAGAAATGGAGTTTGCCCGTACACAAATACGCAATATCATAAGCACATTAGATGTTGAAATTACAGTGTTTGCAGAAATTCGCAACGATAGCGGCTTAACATCTTTTACAGGAGCATTGCACGAGCCGCAAACGGGCGTATTTTTTGGCGAACCCTTCGGTTCGGACTTTTTAACCAATGGTCTACGCCAACCATCAGTAACCACAATTTATGTCGAATTTGAAGATATACACCTACCAACAGCAGTTGGTTTTGGCCTAAACCAAAACCAAGCATTACACGGATATTTGCGCAACGACTATTCTTTTGTACAGGTTGCGTGGAACTTTCCACGCGAAGGCAACCAAATACCTAGCGTTATGCAACAAACATTAATGATTACCGAAGCGGCGCAGTTTTTAGGCGAGCTTAATATACCAATTTTGCTACGCATTGGCGGCGAAATGGATGTTTGGACGCATTTACCAAATCGTGATGAATTTATAGACGCTTTTAGGCATATCGCAAATATTATGCGTCAATATGCCCCTAATGTGGCAATGGTATATTCCGTCAACGCAATTTCTGCACAAGGTGTAGATTGGATGACCTTCTATCCCGGCGAGACTTATGTAGATTGGGTAGGAATATCACTATACACCAACAAATACGCCTTCGGCAACCCTGCGCATTTTGATGACGCAATGGCACAAATCTACCGCACAGGACGTTACGCAAACCCAGTGCAATATATTCGTGATTTGGTAGATGCCTTCGGCGGCCGTCATCCGCTGTTAATTTCAGAAGGTGCCGTGGCTTTATATAGCCTTCCAAATGCCGAAGATATAACCGATTGGGCTTTGCCTCGTATGCGGGCAATGTACAGCTATATTCCAATACTCTTCCCGCAAGTAAAAGCAATGATTTGGTTTAATGTGGATATTTATTCATATGGCAATGGCACGCAACGCTATTACTTCGGGGCTTCGCCACGTGCAAGAGATTTGTATCATCAGCTAACCAATCAAGAGCATTTTCTAGGTCGTGGGCAAACTGGCTCGCCTATAACCTATGCTCCACTCGGCACGGCAACAATGCCCGCTAATAATGTGGTTTTGCTAACCTACGCACCATTTTTTACAATGGATAATGTGCGTGTAGAATATAGGCTTGACGGTGAGCTTTTAGGACAATCCACAGACATACCATATCGTGGTGTGTTTGATTTATCAGGTGTAACCGACGGGCAATATGCATTGCAGGTAAGGGTTTTTAACGGCAACGACTTTTTAGCGGCAAGCGATTTTAACCTTGTCAAAACAAGCAGCAATGTTACAATAACAAGCGGCACACCAACACAAACGACCAACCAAGGCGGCGAAACCCCAGTCGGTGCATTGGGCAATGTGATGCACACCAACATACGTGTTTTTATTGATGGCGTGCAAATACAAGGCTATAATATATATGATAATACTTTTATAGTTGTCGAAGACCTATCTGCATATGGTTTTGATGTACAATGGAACGCCGCCACAAGCACACTAACAGTAGGGCGTGGCACATCTACGGTGCAACCAAGAGCAATACCCAGCGGACAGCCAACAACGGGCATAGCCTTCCCGTATCTCGCTACTAATGTAGTGGCATATGTGCTGGGGCAACGTGTAGATAGCTATAACATAGATGGGTTTACTGTTATACAAATTGATAGATTGGCAGAGATAGCAGACCACGTTTTACAATGGAATAGCGAACAGGCTACGCTTTCTATGATAACACGATAAAGAGATTAAGCTAAACCCGGGAGGCGAAAGCGACCTTTAGGGCTATCAAATCCTGCGGGACGAACAAACGGATTTTAATTTTATCGAAATAGTTTTAGATTTAAAAGAAGGAAACAATTTTGTATACCGCAAAAACAAAAATGTTCGTATAGCGGAAGATACAACATCCGCTATACGAACATTTTTTATAAAACAAAATTAAATAACAACAACCTTATCCCAATCAATTTCGTGTGGCTCTTTCGTTGTATTGCCTTCACCAACCAACAAGCCCATTGCAAATTCATAACCATCTGGCCATTGCACCGTCTTCTTCATTTCTTCAGCATTTGCTCCGTTAAATGCAAAAGCAGCAAAAGCAACAATACAGGTGTTAAGCTCAAGACTGGTAGCAGCCAAAGCCATATTTTGCACCAAGATACCACAATCAATATCAACCCAAGTACCTTGTGGATTTTCTTCTTTTAGCACAATAAACAGCGCAGGTGCATTATAAAACAGCTTGCCGCCACGGTCAACAAAAAGCTGATAAAGACGCTGGTCTTCAAGACTTTTTAAATATTCCATACCTTCATTATCCAGCTTATCAATAATAGATTTATTATTGATAGCTATAATTTTCCACGGTTGAAAATTTTTTGCAGATGGTGCCTGCAACCCAGCAGCGGCAATGGCACGAACATCAGAAGGTGCAACGGCTTCACCTGTATAACCACGGCAAGAAAAGCGGTTTTGTATTGTTTTTAACACATCATTCATTTATTTTTCCTCCATTTCTCTTATTAGCTCTAAAGTAGTTTCGAGTGCATTAAGTCCTTCACGGTTGAAATAATCGGGCATTACGCCATATTCATCAATCGCACGACCATATTCGTCAATAAACAATCCAAAATCGTAACGGATGATAATGCCGCTGTTAGGCAGGGCAAAAAAACCGACCAAACCACCGCCCGTTACACCTCTTGTAGGTGCGCCCACTATGGTCGCAAAGCCTGTGGCACGGGCATACATTGCCGCATATTCTACCGCCGACGCTGAATTGTCGTCAATCAATATCCATATTTTGCCATCAAAAAGCATTTCTCCCGTAGAGCGTATTTCAATAGGGCGGGGTATAATATAGTCCAAAAATGCGGCATCATCGGCGTTAAATAGCGGAAAACCGCCCGCCATATAGTCTGCGGCATTATGTTTTATAAGGTCTGTATCGGCAAAAGCTCTTGCGTCATTGGTGTCGGCTTCAAACCACGCTAGGTTATGGTCGCCGCCCATAAATAGCGTATATACGCTAAATTCTAGGTCTTGCGATACATTGGGTGCCATAAAAAGCTGTATGAAATAGCGAGTAAAGCCGCCAGGGTTGCCCCTAAAATCTAAGATTAGGTGGTTAAAATCCTCTATTTCACTGTAAAATTCTTTCATAATTTGTAAATCGTGGTCTATATTATAGTGCCAAAACTGGCTAACCCGTACTAAAGCTACCCCTAACTCGTCATCAACTATATGTGTGGTAAGATTGTTTCGGCGTATCATTTGGGGTTCGTATGCACCCAAATCGACCTCTATATTACCATAATGTTTTTGCGCTATATCAGAACGGACGAGCTGTTCAAATTTTGCACCCCAATATGTTATAGCATATTCTCCCAAATCTATAAATTCGCCATTATAATTAATTGGACCACGATAGATATTGCCTAGGATTAAATGCAGATTATCTGTAGATTGTACCGACAAATGCCCCAATTGACGCATTGGGTTGATTATGTGGCGGGATATATGTTGTATAAATTGAGCATTATCTATTATTTCTTCAGCAAACAACAATTCACGTCCTGCGGCGATGTTGGCTTCAAAATCTATGCCAAAGCGGCGGCTTGCAATGCCTGTGTATGGGAAGTTTTGGCGCAGGGTTTCGACCATATAATCGTAGTCTTGGATGTATTGATGGTTTTGTATAGCTATAGAGTTGTTTAGGTCATCATTATAATCGCAAGCGGTTAGGATTAAGGTTAATGCTAAGGTTAATAATGCAATTGTGTTCCTGAAATATTTCATATGTAAGCTCCTTATTGCATGTGTAAGTTTTTTATTACATATGTTGTAGTTGTTTAGGACTATTTGATACCAAGGGAAGTCGTCATTGCGAGGGCTACCACCTACTTAAACCAACACACACCAAGCCCGAAGCAATCCAGTAAAGGGATGCAGGCGTGACAAGGGTAGTTGACAAGTACAAGTAAAGACTGTCAGGTAACTTGAAGCAGAGCGAGCTGGATTGCTTCGGGGTTTGCTACCCCATCTTATCGTAGGAACGTCCCTCGCAATGACGGGTGTATATGCTATGCTTTATTTACAGAGCCGAAGAGTTCCATTTTTTCACGCACGGTTTTTTTGATGGCTTCTACACCTGATGCCAATAGTTTGCGTGGGTCGAAGCCCTTGCCTTCTTTGTCTTTGCCTTCTTCTATATATTTGCGGATTGCGGCGGCAAAAACAAGCTGTTTTTCGGTGTTTACGTTTATTTTGCTAACACCTAAGCTAATTGAGCGTTTTATCATGTCTTCGGGAATACCAGTGCCACCGTGAAGAACAAGAGGAATACCGCCTGTGGCGTTGTTTATCGCTTCTAAAGCATCAAAATCTAATCCTTTCCAACCTTCGGGGTAAACGCCGTGTATATTACCTATGCCTGCCGCCAAAAAGTCTACGCCAGTTGCGGCTAGTTTTGCACATTCTTCGGCTGAAGCGATTTCGCCACGACCTACAACGCCGTCTTCTTCGCCGCCGATAGAACCTACTTCACCTTCCATTGAAATACCGTTTGCTTGGGCTATTGTTAGCAATTCTTTCATTTTTGCTACATTTTCATCAATTGGCAATTTGCTACCGTCGTACATAACGCTTGTAAAGCCGGCTTCTATGCATTTTAAGCAACCGTCATACGAACCGTGGTCAAGATGGGTTGCAACGGGTACTGTTATGCCTAAATCTTCCACCATTGCGCCAACCATAGCCACAACGGTTTTAAAGCCGCCCATATATTTTGCCGCACCTTCCGAAACACCTAAAATAACGGGACTTTTCATTTCTTGCGCTGTTTGCAGGATGGCTTTTGTCCATTCCAAATTATTGATGTTAAACTGCCCAACGGCATAACCGCCCGCTCTTGCTGTTTTTAACATTTCGCCGCAATTTACCAATGCCATAGTAAACACTCCTTTTATATTAAAAAAATTATTTTTACATTTAATTATACCACGAGCGGTTACCTTTTAGCAAGGAATTTTTTACAGGGATTATGAAATGGATATATTGCAATAATATTTTCAAAATGATATAATGGGGTTGATTGTTTATGAAGAAATTTTTGGCAATAGGTTTATGTTGTGTTATGGCTTTGGTTGGCTCTAGCACGGCACCTAGGGCTTGGTTTTTTACACGTCCTGCGGTGGAAAGTGCTACACCCGGCTGGGAAGGCGGCTTTGAGCTGGATGAATATGACGCATATTATATAGGAAACGCCGAAGCGAAAGAGATTTTTTTAACTTTTGATAATGGTTATGAAAATGGGTATACAAGCGTCATTTTGGATATTTTGCGGGACAAACAAGTACCTGCGGCGTTTTTTGTTACAAAGTCATATTTGCGGGAAAATGTGGATTTGGTGCGTCGTATGATGGACGAAGGACATATTGTGGCAAACCACACCGTGCGTCATAAAAGCTCGCCTACATTGACGGCGGAGGAGCTTGCGGCAGAATTGGCAGGTGTTGCAGATTTTTATGCAGAAAATTTTGGGCAGGATATGCCGAAGTTTTGGCGGCCGCCGATGGGTCAATATAATTTGGATACATTAAAAACCGCTAAAAATGAAGGTTATGCCACGGTTTTTTGGTCTTTTGCCTATCAAGATTGGTTGACGGATAATCAGCCTTCGGCGGCTTTTGCTCATAAAAAAGTGGTCGATGGTTTGCATAATGGAGCTATATTATTGCTACATTCTGTATCACGTGCCAATGCAGAAGCTATGGGTGATATAATTAGTTCTGCAAGGGAATTGGGTTATGAATTTGTAGATTTGCATAAGTTAAGAGGGGAAGTCTTTCCCCCTAGAATTTTTGGCGATTAAAATCGCCTTTACATATCGGGAGGATAATATGAAACTAAAACTGGATTATAACAATATGATGGCGGATTTTGTTGGGGCGCAGGGTATTAGCCAAGCTGATATTGATGGATTGGGCAATAGGATTGTCGCCGCACATAAGGCTTTGGCGGATAAGCGTGGGCAGATGGCTTGGCGGGATTTGCCGCATAATCAAGATGATATTGTGGAAGAAATTTTGGAATATGTTGCGGAAGTTTTGCCACGCATTGATACGCTTGTGGTGCTTGGTATTGGCGGGTCTGCGCTTGGTCCTATTGCATTGCAGGCGGCTTTGCATAGTCCTTTGTATAATTTTGGCAATCGACCACGGCTTTTTGTGCTTGACAATATCGACCCTACGACAATAAAGTCTGTTTTTGCTATGTTAAGCCTTGAAACTACGTTGTTTAGCGTGGTTTCAAAATCTGGTGCTACCAGCGAAACTATGGCACAGTTTATGATTGTGAAAGAAATGCTTGAAACCCGCCTTGGCAAAGAAAGGGCGGCGAAGCATATTGTTTGTACCACTGATACAGAAAATGGTAATTTGATTAAGATTGCGAAAGTCGAAGGCTATAAGACTTTTTATGTGCCTAATGGGGTTGGCGGGCGTTTTTCTCAGCTTTGCCCTGTTGGGTTGTTGCCTGCGGCTTTTTGCGGGTTGGATATCAGGGCTTTGCTTGCAGGGGCGGCTGAAATGGATAGAGCTATTGAGGGCAACCCGCATAATATGGCGTATATGTTTGCTATATTGCATTATCTTACGCTTAAAAATGGTAAAAATATCACCGTTATGATGCCTTATAGCGATAATTTGAAGTACACGGCGGATTGGTTTGCACAGCTTTGGGGCGAATCGTTGGGCAAAAGATATGATAATAACGGCAACGAGGTGTTTGTGGGGCAAACGCCTGTGCGGGCTTTGGGGGCGACCGACCAACATTCGCAGGTGCAATTGTATATGCAGGGACCATTTGACAAGGTTGTTGTATTTTTGGCAGTGGACGAGTTTGCTTGTGATATAGATATACCAAAAACTTTTGAGGATATGCCGTCTATTGGGTTTTTGGGGGGCAACACGCTTGCGACATTGCTAAATACGCAACAAAAGACGACGGCGTATGCTTTGCAAAAGGCGGGGCGACCTAATATGAGCATAACATTGGCTAAAATTGATGAACACATTATGGGTCAGTTGTTTTATATGCTAGAGGTTGCGACGGCTTTTGCGGGGGAATTGTTAAATATTGATGCCTTTGACCAGCCGGGGGTTGAGGAAGGCAAAGATGCAACCTATGCGCTGTTTAACCGACCGGGTTATGAAGCGAAAAAAGCGGAGCTTGAAGCCGCACCGCCAAAAAATCCCAAATATTTTTTGTAAATTGCTGATTTTGCACACAATAAAAAAACACATCTGTGCGGATGTGTTTTTTTAGACACTGTTTACTCTCATCACTTAGGCAAAACATACCTCTGCAAAACAAACATACCATCATCAACATAAAATACAGACACATCACCTTTTTCTTCCCAACCCATTATACTTCTTAGCTCTTCAGATAATTCGACCCTGCCAAGC
>WRBJ01000002.1 GCA_009784615.1 Defluviitaleaceae bacterium
CGAGATGCTTTAACTCCCGATATGCCATTTTTCTTGCTCCTATCGCTTTTATGGATTATTGCGCCGTCAATTATTGCACTTGTTGTTTTAATTATGGTTATGCTTAGAGGTGTGGAGAAAAGAGCGTCTAAACAATGAGGTATTTTTGTTTTGATTTACTCACAAAATTAGAAAATAATGTAATAAAGGGAAAATCAAGCGTCGGAAGATGAGATTGTTTGTTAGTCGGTTTTATGGTATAATGATACTTCACAATGACGGGCAACCATTGGTCGCCCCTATGAATTCAAGTTATCGTTATTGCTAATTATGTGACTAAAATGTCTAATTGATATTGAAAAAATCTTGCTTTTTATTTTAGAATGTGTTATACTTGATTTGCAAACAACTATTTATAGGAGTGATTCTATGCTATATAAAAAACTACAGCCAATTAACAAGCCTATCAGGCAAAAGCGTCAATATGGTAGAATGACAAGCATTATTGCCTGTGTGCTTATTATTACAATGGGCTCTTCTTTTATAATATCTGACCTTAATGGTTGGAATTTATTTGCTATGATGAATCCTGCGCCGTTTGATAGTCCTACGCCACCATCTTGGGGGCCGCCAGGGCTTCCTGCTTGGCATAACCCATATCAACACCGTCCTTTTGGGCGTGTGCACGATTTTGGTACATTTGTGTTTGGAGATATGCGTGTTGGCTTTGGCAACAATAATTGGCAAGGGCTTTCTCACGGTGAAAGCGGTATTGCCGTTAGGGGCGATTTATCGTTTTACCGTGACCGTGATTATCTTGATTTTGGTAAGGCTCACGAGCCTTTTAACGCTCAACTTCCCCATTCTCATCCTATTCCTCGTATGCTTGTTGGCGGTAATTTGTCTGCTGGGGTTACGGGCGGGTCTGCTACATATGCATCTATTTTGTTGCACGGTGGCGACATTTTAATTTCTAGCAACAGCAATATCACCGGTTTATCACGCATAAGTGTTGCTATTGGCGATGTTGGGTATAGTTATGGCGAGGTGGGGTGGACTTTTGTCGGTGATTTTAGTGCCGTAACACGTTCGCCAAATGTTAATAACTTTTTTAATGATGCCTATACTTCTTTAAATGCTTTAAATCAAAGGCTTGCTGACCCATCGGGTATGCCGTGGCGTGTGCGTGTTTCTGAAGGTAATTATCGTGATGCACGTGTACATCGCAGTAATTATCCATACAATTATTACGAACCATTTGTTTGGCCAGCGGATGGTTGGGGAAATTATGATGTTTTGATTTATGACCTTGTTATAGACTATTCTGTATCTGGCGATTATGGTGTGATACGAACGCCATCCATCACCTTTCCGTCGGGTTTTGACCGACTTATTGTTTTTAATGTGCCAAACACCACTGTTCCTGTTCGCTTTGATATGGACACGGACATTACCAATTCCGTAACGCCTATTCAAGGCTCACGAGAACACGCATTGGGGCGTGCTTTTGGCGATAAAATTATGTGGAATTTTCACGGTAATAGCGAAATTATACATTCGAGAGTAAGCGGCGGCGGCGGATATGCCATAATTGGTGGTATCCTTGCGCCTAATTCGGTTTTCACTGCTAATCAAGGTGGTTATGTAAAAGGACCTTTTGTTGTGCGTGATTTTATTCACGCAGGTAATGGTTTTGAAGTGCATACGCCTATCGTGCCTCCTTCGTTTGTCCCTGGCGAAGTGCCGCCAGAAACGCCAGATCCAGGCACTACACCACCACCGACTTCGCCACAGCCTACTACACCACCACCTACAGAACTGCCTACAACAACCGTTCCAGAACCAACAACGGCACAACCTACAACCGAACCACCAACCGAACCACCTACAGATGCACCAACCACTGCCGTTCCGACGACGGCGCAACCTACAACCGAACCACCAACAGAAGCACCTACAACCGAACCTACAACCGAACCTGTTACAGAAACCCCTACAGATGCACCAACCACTGCCGTTCCGACGACGGCGCAACCTACAACCGTTGCACCAACCACTATACCTTTTATACCACCAATTATTGAAACTCCTACAACCACTGCTCCTTCTACAACGGCACCGACCACTGCGTCTACGACACCTGTGCCGACCACGGTAAGCCCGACGTTTGAATTGCCTACTGTTGTTATTGAAAGCACGCCACCTGATATTACAGACCCCACAACAGCCGTGCATACGCCGCCCGAGATTGCGGTACCTACGCCGCCATTAGAGATGACAACGACAACGGCACCAGCGACAGAGCCGCCGACCACTGAACCTATGA
The DNA here is from genome assembly GCA_009784615.1 of Defluviitaleaceae bacterium. Classification (GTDB taxonomy): domain Bacteria; phylum Bacillota; class Clostridia; order Lachnospirales; family WRAX01; genus WRBJ01. The sequence goes on from WRBJ01000002.1 coordinate 2,306, forward strand.
CAGATGAGCTTGGTTTTGCCATTATTGGTGAAGGTGGGCGTGAAGAGATTGCCGATACTATCGAGGATGGATTGCAGGTTGGGGATATTCCGCCGCGTGAAAATCCACAGACCAGCGCAGGGCATTTGCCCGTGGTATATATGCTGTATGGTTTAGGCCTTGCTGTTGTTGTGTCTAGTGTTGGATTAATAGTGTTACACAAAAGGCATTTGTGGCGTTTGCGTGTACATCGTGCGCTTGTGGCTCGCCGCAGTCGAATGGAAGAATTAGGAATAAGGGATTATAATGAAGAATAGGAACGGATATATAAAAAAACCACGGGCAATGTATTTTGCGTTGTCCGTGGTTATTGTGTTTTGTGTGGGTTTTGCGTTGTTTTTGATTTTTGATTATTGGCGGGTAACTGATATGCCTGTGGCGCAAGCGCAGGGTGAGCATATGATGTTGCAGGTTTTTGAAGGTGACGAGAGCGATATATTTGAAGATGTGCAGGAATATGACGCTTTAGAGCCTGAACTTGTTTTTGTACCTAATGTTGATTTTACGGCGTTGCGAGAGCATTATGGCAATGAGGATATTGTCGGACATTTGTGGATAGATGGTACTAGCATAGATTATTTTATTACACAAACAGTAGATAATAGTTTTTATTTGTATCACGATATTTGGGGCAATCGCACAAGTGCCGGATGGGTTTTTTTGGATTATGACGTGGATTTAAACCGAGCAAATCATAATTTGGTAATATATGGGCACAATATGCGGGCTGGCGATAGGTTTCATAATATACGTTTTTATGCAGATTATGATTTTTTTCGCACGCATAATATAATACATCTTGAAACGGAGTATGAAAGCACTGTTTGGGAAGTTTTTGCGTTTTATGTGGCGAGTATTGATTTTCCTTACACGCATATTAATTATGCTAATGATGAGCAATGGACTTTTATGCAACAGGCTTTTTTGGATGCTTCTGTCCATAACACGGGTATTGTTTTAACGCCTAGTGATAGGGTTTTAACGCTTTCTACTTGCACAACAGACAATAATCCTAATACAAGATTTGTTTTGCAGGCAAGGCTAGTTTTGCCTTAGGTTGGCAAGATGTTGCAAGCCTTTTTTGTGTAGTCTGTGAATGTGGGAGATTGATATATTTGAAATTTCGGCGGTTTTTTCCCAAGTTATATTGTGTATGTAGCGGTTGGTGAAGATTTTGCGCATATCGTCGCTTGGTAAATGATTGATTATTTCCTGTACGAGAGTGCTGTTTTTTTGCGCTTGCTCTATATCCTTTGCAAGTTCGTATAAAAGCGGATTTTCACCGTGGCGTTTTAATAATGTTTGTATTGCTTCGGCGGTGGTTTGGGTGTCTTTTTCGATATTCATACTATCTTTCAATAGTTTTTCGTAATTTTCGCATTTTTCTGTGTTAATATCTTTCATATTGTTATTGTCAGCTCCTTCTCTTTATGATAAAATATCAATTTAGCAAATATTATATCATATTAATATTATTTTGTCAAATTTTATGGATGGTGATTTTTTGAACAGGATAAAGGAATTAAGGGAAGAAAAGAAGGTTTTACAGGCAGAGCTTGCGGCACGTCTTGAGGTTTCGCAGGCGACATTGTCTAATTGGGAACGTGGCGTGCATAATCCTGACCGAGAAAACATTACGAAGCTGGTAGAGATTTTTGGTTGTAGTATTGATTATTTATTAAAACATTCTGATGTGCGGTTGGCGGTTACCGAAGAAGGTTTGCCTATGGACCAAGCGTATTATCGCATTGCACAGGAAGCGAAGGAGAATGGAATTAGTCCGCAGGCACTACAAGCTATGATTGACTTTTTGGTGGAGTCTAAGCAAAGGGATGATGATTTTAATGCATAGCAAAATCTCATATCTTAGCAAGCGAAAATTATATGATTTAATAAATGAAAAAGCCCTAGAATTAGGGCTTAATTTATATTCGCCTAATTATCGTATTGCGTCGCAAGATTTGGCTATGGAGGTATGTCTTAACCTTGAGATTGTTGAGAAGGATTTGGTTGATGACGGCATATATGGTATTTTGTATCGTGGTAAAAATACTACTAGAATTGCGTTAAATTCTCGCAGGTCTTATTATGGCAAAAATTTTGATTGTATGCACGAATTAATGCATTATTGGTTTCACGGAAATGAGTATTTCTTTTGCAATCACGACCAGAAAAATCATTTGGAATGGCAGGCTAATGAAGGTGCGGCGCAGTTTTTAATGCCTTATCAGAGTTTTATACCAAATTATAGCCTTTTGCACGATGAATTTTATGTACGGTTTTCGCCTGATGTTGCTTATGATATGCTTATTGGTCGGCTTGCGGCCCAGTATCTTGTGGGCAAGACGGCAGTACAGTATCGTATTAATGGGCTCTTGCAAGAGATAGGGCAGTATATAGATGGTATAGCGATTGATAAGGTTGAAATACTTGCCCGAAAGCGTTAGTGAGCCTATTTTTCAATATCGACATCTTGTCAAACTTTTTTTAAAAATTATTTCTACATTTTTTTAAAAAAGTGGTTGACTTTCTTTTGGTGTTTTGGTATAATGAAATTGTACCACAATATACCAATTAATGTAACAGTGAGAAAATGTATGAGGGGGAATGCCTATGCGGGTGGATGATGAGGAGATAGGAGCGGCGGCAGTGCTGCCAGTTAGCAGAAATATAAATTATATTACCTTGAAAGGAGAATTGGTATGCAAAAGAATGGTAGGAATTTGTTGATATTAATTTTAACATTCGTCGTTGCATTTTCATTTATAATTCCATTGCAGGCAGATACAGAAGCACTAGATAATAATTTTGTTTCGTTGCATAATTGTTATGATGATTGCAATGATGTATTAACTCAAAGTGTTGCTGGATACCCTTCAATCGGAGAAGATGTTACGGCATATGGGCTTATAAATTCTTTCAATCAAAGGCGTGCTGAATTTGATGAACTTTATGAAATGTTTGGAGATATTGACATTTCTTTTTGGGCAGATAAACACATAGGTGAACACACGCTCGAAAATCTGCAAAATCAAATTGAGCAAAATCTACAACAAATGATATATCAAATTCAGCATTTGCAGCAACTAGGGTTGCCTGAATTTGAAGATGCGGATGCCACAATGATAGCGCAAATGTCTGCGTGCTGGCCTAATTGCAATCCCTCCAACCTTGTAAGAAGGGTAATATCTTCAGCTCCAACGACAGACCCTGGCAGGTGTTGGGCAGTAATACAACACGTTGCTTATGAATGCGGAATATGTAGCAGAAATTTTGGGGATTCGTATGAGATTATTGGAGATTCCCACGTATGGTGGTCTGCAAGTAACTGCAACACGCTTTGTTTGTTCTGTGGTTTTAATGCGGGCTCACAATGCGTTTGGACTTCTATAAGTGCCTGTCAAGATAGATGTACTAGATGCAGTGCGATTAGAGGGTCGTGCGATTGGGTTTTTGAGGGCAATCGCCAAAGATGTCGTCGATGTGGTGATATTATATGGCTGGGGCGTTCGTTTGATGAAGATGAATGGGAATTTGATGAATAGCGATTTAACATTTCAAAAAGCCACTGCAAATGCGGTGGCTTTTTGGTTATACAAACTTGCTCATTTCTTTACGCAGTCGGACTATTATCTTTTTTTCTAGGCGGGAGATGTAGGATTGGCTTATACCCATCATATCAGCTACTTCTTTTTGAGTTTTTTCTTCGCCGTCGGTGCCTATGCCAAAACGCATTTGTACTATGGATTTTTCTCGGCTGGTTAGTTTTTCCATTGCGAGATAAAGCATTTGTCGGTCTACTTCGTCCTCTATGTCCCTGTAGATTATGTCTACGTCGGTGCCTAGTATGTCGGAAAGCAGTAGTTCGTTGCCGTCCCAGTCTACATTTAGCGGTTCGTCTATGCTTACCTCGGTCTTTGTTTTGGCATTGCGGCGTAGGTACATTAGTATTTCGTTTTCTATGCAACGTGAGGCGTAGGTGGCAAGTTTTATTTTTTTGTCGGTTTTGAAGGTGTTAATGGCTTTTATTAATCCGATTGTACCGATTGATATTAGGTCTTCGACATTTAAGCCTGTGTTTTCAAATTTTCTAGCTATGTATACTACAAGGCGCAGGTTATGCTCTATTAGGATGTCTTTTGCTTTTGTTGAGTCTTTGCCGCCTGCACCGAAAAGCTCTAAATAATGGGCTTCTTGGTCGGGTTTTAGCGGCGGCGGCAATACATCGTTGCCGCCTATGTAGTATACCGAGCCTAAGCGATGGCGCATAAGCCAGCCTTTTATGTTGTCTACCCATTTTCTTATGTTGCCTATAATGCTACTCAATGTCGTCAACCCCCATTAATGCGGAATATTCACCTTGCTTGTCTAGGGCAAAGTCGCAAATGCCAATAATTATATTTGTGTAAGATTTGTTGCCGATTATGATTTGGTCGGGACGGAACCCTGTTATAATGCTGTTTTTTGCCCCTATGCTTTTAAAAGGTATCATACGCAGGCGTGTTTGCCATTTGGAATACGTAAAAGCGTTTGAAATTGCGGTTAGGTCGTTTTCGGTGCCGTTTTGGTATAGATTGGCGATAGGTTTTGGTAATAATGGTGTTAGGACTTTGATTTCTGCTATGATTACGGGATTTTGCCCTATTGGTTCGACCAATGCCATACCTGTATCGACCAAAGCTGTTATTTCTATTTTTTTGTCACCCATATGTATTTCGATATTTTGCAGTTTTTGCTTGTTTACCGCTTTTTTTGCTATGTAATGACGCACAAATTTTATCCCTCCAAATGATAAAATCATTGCAATAATTAGATTAAGGGGCGTTGCATAGATTACTTGTGCCGCTTGGTTTGATGTTGCGTTCATTATCACAAGCACAAGGCCGCCAAGGGCGAAGGCGCAGATGTACGCTATTGCTAGGTCGATAACAAAACGCCGCCAGCCGTGTAAGCCGTGTACAATTACAATGCTTGGCGCAAGTATGGCAAAAGATGTGAAAACATTTATAAATGGGCGTAATGGTGTGAAAATTAGTATGGTATATAGTAGCGATGCCGTGATACCGCCCAAAAATAATCGCCAAAGCCGCATACGCCGCTTTGTTAGCAAACAAGCAAGCCATAAAACTGCCGTGTTTATCGCAAAATTAATTAAAAATATCATATCGGCATAAATGTCAATCGTCATAGGATTATTATACAAGACCCTGCTTGGTGTTTTTTGTAAAAAACGAGGTCGAATATAGAAAATTTTTTTGACAAAAATAGGGCGACATATAGTCGCCCCGCAATGTTTATTTTAATTGAGCCAGGACTTCTTTTAGAAAGTCGTAACAGCGTTCTGTGCTTAGAATTGATGCGTGTTCGTTTGGGGTGTGAAGCTCGAAATTGTCTGGTCCGAAGGCTATCATATCTAACTCTTGTAGTTTTTCAGCGAAAATGCCACATTCTAGCCCTGCGTGAATTGCCATTGTTTTTGGAGCTTTTCCGAATTTTTGTTCCCATATTTTAACAAAAGTATCACGAATTGGGGATATTGGAGCATATTGCCAGCCTGGGTAGCCGTCTGTAATGGTGGCGTTTGCACCAAAGGCGATTGCGGTTGTGGCTATACGGTGACAAAGAGCGTTTTTTCGGGTTTCTACGGATGAGCGTATGGCGCAGGTTATGAAAATTTCATTTTCGCATGTAGTAATTACGCCCAAATTGTTGGATGTTTCGACCAGACCAGCTACGTCTGCGCTAAAATGGTCTATGCCGTTTGGCATAAGCAAAACCAGATTTAACAGATTTTTCTGTGATTGTTCGGATAATATTGTTTTTTCGGTAATTTCTTCGAGATTTACTTTTAGGAAAAGGTCTGGTTCGGGTGTAATGTATTCTGCTTTTAGTATTGCCTCGATTTGGCTAATTTGTTTTAGAAAATCATTTTCGTTTGCCTGTGGTATAAAAACCTTTGCAAAGGCTTCACGTGGGATGGCGTTATCTTTGCTTCCGCCGCTTATTTCGTTGATATAAAGCGGTACTGTGATATTGTGTAATACGCGGTTTAATATCTTGTTGGAATTGCCACGCTCTAAATTAATATCCATACCGCTATGGCCGCCTTTTAAACCACCTATAAAAATTGTGTATGTGGCAAAATCGCCGTTAGGAAGCGGTGTTTTTTCTATAGGCAATGCAATATTGACACGTGCGCCGCCTGCACAGCCTGTTATAAAAATGCCTTCATCGCTGTTGTCTATATTGATGAAAGTTTTGCCTTTCAAGCTACTTGCATCAAGAGCTTTTGCGCCGTCCATCCCTGCTTCTTCGACGGTGGTAAGGACGACCTCTAGTGCAGGATGTGCAAGGCTTTTGTCAGCAAGTATTGCCATAGCCATAGCCGCACCAATACCATTGTCGCCGCCTAGGGTTGTTCCCCTAGCTTTTACAAAATCGCCGTCTATGTATATGTCTATGCCTTGTGTTTCAAAGTCAAATTCTACGTCGGCGTTTTTCTCGCACACCATATCAATATGCGCTTGCATAATTACGGCTGATGCGTTTTCGTAGCCCGCTGTAGCGGGTTTTTTGATTATAAGGTTCCACATTGCGTCTTGTTGTACGTCCAGACCCAAATCTTTTGCCCACGCCAAAATGCGGTTGCTTAGAGCCTTTTCGTTCCAAGAGCCGTGTGGTATGGAACATATCATCTCAAAAATTTCAAAAACATCTTTTGGTTTGCAATTTGCCAAAACAGCCATTGTAAACACCCCTTATTGTTTGATATTTCCATTATAGCCCAGCTTTGGTTAGAATGCAAGTATAATGTGAAAGTTTTTGTCTTAGAAACCCACCCTTAAAAAGCAACCAACCCCAAACCGCTAGAGATGGTTTGGGGTTGGTTGCTTGTTTAATTATCAATCTTGCTTTTGTTCATCTTGCATAGGTTTTTCAGGCTCAGTCCAAAATAAGTTTACAATTAATGCAAAAAGCATAGCCATTGTAGGTAACGATATCCATCCAAGCCTTAAAATCAATGTAAGAAAGCCCTCGCCAACAATCCACCTATCAAACCAAAAGTATCTAGTTATCATTGAAAACAATGTAAAAAATATACATACCGATGATATTCTCTTAGCTTTAGTTTTTGAAAACTTTTTTATTGATTTCAAATTAAAACCTCGCTTTGTTTGAACGTGTTGTTATGACTTTGAAATTTTAAATGGCTACTGAGCTGCGTGCCATCCATTGACAAATCCGACATTAAAAATCATTCCGCCAATAGGTCCGAAAACTGTTATAGCGGCAAGCATAAACGTGTTCGCCATTGTGCTGTTCAGGTCTTGACCTGCGTTCGCAGTAAATTCACCCATTTGTTGACCTGCCTCATTTGCGAGTGCTCCTGCGGCAAGTATTAATGCAATTGCCTCGATAATGCCAACAGCTGGAGCTATCTCGATGTATTCCATCTCTACTGGCTCAACTATTTCATATTCTTCATAAGGCGTATGTAAAGCCTCTGCAAATACCCCAACAGGCATAGCCATAAAAACCATAACCATCGCCAAAGCAACAGCGGTTAATCTAATTAATTTCTTCATACGGAAGTTCCTCCTTATAATCAAAATATTCACCTAAGAAAACCATTGACACAGTTTCCTTACATACTTGCCTTGCCAAAGATATTTCGTCATCGCTTTCCGTTTCTAACTTCAAGGTAACCACATCCCCTCGTGTACACATATATGTAATTCAACGTTGTGGTTACATTATAACACACACACATCCATACAAGTCAATACCTTTTGTTAAAAAAATCAAATATTTTTTTAAATATTGCCAAATATTATTTTTTGATTGGTGATTTTGACTTTGATTGGTTGAAACGTTGATTTTTCGGGGACTATTTTATGATTTAAATATAAAATATGCCGATGATGTTTATTATTTGTTTTCATTGCAAGCTATGGACAAAAGCAATCCCTACGATACAATACCACTATGAGACCAATAATAATAGACGAAAATCGTCAATGCCCAAAATGCGGCAAAGCAGAAAACCAAATAAACAAAGGGTTTAACCGTTCAGGAACACGGCGTGCTAAGTGGAGTTGTTGATTTTATTTAGGTGTTTGGTTGTCCGTAGCCCTATCTTTTGTTGCTTGATTTTTTCATTGGTTTGTGCTAATATAAGAATATAAAATTTTAAGGGGGAAGTTTATGCGAAAGTTAAAGTATAGTTTGGGCATAGTTGTATGCTTGTTGTTTGTAGGCGGTATAATAGTAAATGCCGACCAAGGTGGCATTTTTTCCGAGTTTTATCACACTTTCCCATTTTATAACAATCGTGCCGTGGTATTAAATAATGCACAACAACCCGCCGTTATCGACACAAACGGGCGTATTATAATACCTTTCGGTATGTATGACGAAATCAGCGACAACACCTTTAACTCAAACCGTGCCGTAGTGCGCCGTGGCGGTCTTTGGGGTGTTATCGACACAAACGGGCGCACTGTAATACCATTTGGCGAATATGACCGTATAATGACCTTTAACCAAGGCATTGCACCTGCGGCAATAGGTATACGATGGGGCTTTATCGACATTAACGGCAACCGTATACTACCTTTTATCTATGATGGCGTAGCACCATTTATCGGAGATTATCTGCGGGTACACCAGCGTAACCGCTGGTCGTTAATACCTATAAATACGCTGTTGCAACAACCACGTACATATTATACGTATGAAACCGACCTGCGGGATGTTCCACGCCATATCCTAGAAAACTTCACAGTAATTAACCCCATAAACCAAGCAATTAACCTGAAAGGCACATATGACTTTATTAATCCTTTTTACAATGGTCGCTCGCTTGCTGTACGTGGCAATGAAATAGGCTTTATTGATATGCAGGGCAATGTCATTGTACCGTTTGGGATATACCAAGAAGCCAGTAATTTTAACAATTTCCGTGCCGTTGTGCAAAATATGGCTGGAGAATGGGGCGTTATTAATATTGATGGTGACATTATAGTACCTTTTGGGATATATGACGAAATATCGGGCTTTGTGCAAAATGCCAGTTGGGCAAGAATGGGGGATGCTTGGGGAATATTAGACATCAACGGAGTATGGTTTGAAATGCTGTAATGATGGGTTTATGCTGATACTTACTTATAAAGTTGAGGATAAAAATGATTATCAACGATGACAAAATAATAGAACATTTTGGGGCGGAGTTTTATAATAAAGTTATTGCAAATTTGCCAAAATACGCCGAACGATGGGATTTGTCTAACTTTGAACAGATAGATTATTATTCTTTAAGCTGTCTGTTTACTTGTGTTTCGACGGAATATGATGCTTGTGTGCTTAAATTTGGCACGCATTTAGATATGGTGGAAGATGAGTATCATATGTTGAAAGACTATGATGGAAATGGATTGTGCAAGGTGTATGAAGTTGATGTTGATAATGGGGTTTTATTAATTGAGCGCATTACGCCTGGAACACAGCTATGTGAAGAACCTAACCAAAATATACGAATTGATGAATTTTGCCTATTGTTTCAGAAACTTCACAAGCCCTCTATGTATAAAGATAAATATTTGACATATATGGAGAGGGCAAGCGAAGTTGTTGCTTTCATAAAAACTCGTTCAGATTATGTTGAATTATATCATAAAATGGTAAAAGCAGAGGAAATACTCCATCCGTTGTGGGAAAAATATACAAAAAGATTGCTTTTGCACGGTGATTTGCACCACGAAAACATTTTGCTTGGTAAAGATGGTTATTGTGCTATTGACCCTGTGGGCATTATAGGCGACCCTGTATTTGACATATCGATGTTTATCATAGATGAAGTAGATTGGGATAAGGAAGGTAATTACGACTATATTGTAAGAACTATTTCAGAAAAACTTGATATTTGTGAGAAGGATATAAGGGCATTGGTTTATGCTGAGTTATGTTTGTTGAACTGCTTGTTTGTGGAAGATGGCGAATATGACGAAGTGGACTTGGATGAGATAATATTGGTAGAGCGTATGATGAATAGCGAAGCCGTTTGACTTTCCTAATAACTATAAAATAAAAAACCGGATAATTATTTTATTATCCGGTTTTTTATTGTTTTATTCGCCTAAGAAGCCCTTGTCTATTAGGATTTTTTTGGCTTTGTCGATATTTGCTTCGTTTACTTGCACTACTGGACCTGTGCAACCCATACCGCTTTGGGCGTAGATTTTTTCACGCCAAAGTGCCATAACTGCATCTTCTAGGTCGGTTATTTCTATGCCGCTTACTTCGGCTGTTGTTACTTCTTTTGGTGGCTCTACAACGGCTTCTTCTGCAGTTGGAACGGCTTTTGTGGTTAGTTTGGTCAAAATTGCCTGCAAGCCTGCCTTTTTGGCGGCGGCAAATTCTGCTTTAGCTACCGCACCCCAATTACCTTTTACTAGGCTTGCGGCGTATTCTATTGCACCTGCTATAACAGGTGCGCCGCTGGCACGTGATACTATTAACACAAGATTGTTAAAGCCTTCGCCAATGCCGGGACCATATCCGTAACCGAGAGATTCGTAAGCACCGCCTGTTGTAAAGGAGGATAATAGCTTCATCAGCACATTACCTGTTAGGCTGTCGCAGACCATTATGTCGCAGGGGTTGTTTAAAGCGTCATTGCCACGCATTATAAACCCGCCGTCATCACGTTTTGATGTGGCGAAACTAATGGGGTAGCCGCCTTTTTTAAGCTCTTGTAAAGCCATCTCTACTTTACGTGCGCCGTCGATGTTTAAAATGCCGATTGTTGGGTTTTCTATACCATCGGCTTTGGCGGCGATAATGCCGTATATGGCATTTTTGACCATACCTGCGACACGGTCGGTGTCGGATGTGCCTGTGGTTGTAGCGATATACATTACACGACCTGTTGCGGGTGTAATAACTTTGCCGACCGTGGCAACGCCGATTGGGAAGTTATAATGCATTGCCACACAACCATCAATGTCGCCTGTAGCAAGCATTTTTTCCATTTTGGATATGCTTTCGGCTTCGGTGGCTTCGTTAATCCATTCGGTGGGGATGCCTTTGCGGTTTGCTATGGTTAAGGCGTTTTGCAATTCGTCTGCGCCGTGTTCACTACTTGCCGCCATTAAGCCGATTTTTGCAGTGGCAAATGAACCTGTTTCTAAGCCTTGCGCCATATCTAAAAAGGTTTTTGCGATTGTTTTTTTAATTTGTTCTGACATTACAGCACCCCCTTATTCTGCTAATAAGCCTTTGGCAAAATCACGAAGGCTTTCGGCTATAAGTGAGCGTACTTGTTCTTCGGATACGCCGCTTGATGAAGTTGCTCCACTATTTTTTTGCACAACAAAGCTCGCACCGTCAAAAAGATTTGTCATTCTGCCAAGGAAAAGTGAGCCCTTACCTATAATCATTGCGCGGGTAATGTCGCCTGCCATAATTTGTTCGCGGGCAAAGCCAAGGAAAGGCACGCCAGAAGGAATATGACCTTGTGTTGGTGCAAAGCCTGGCATACCGTGCTTTTTAAGGAAGTCGGGAATGTCAGTACGAGCCATTTCACCACGCATAACGGCTAATGCACCTATCATTTTAAAGTTAGCGTCTGGAACATCGCCAGCACCCGCTGGTTTTGTAACATCTGGGTTTTGCATTTCTGCACTGAATTTGTCAACATCGATAATTTTTAAGCCCAGCTTTTCTAAAGGCGTAGAAACTAGAGCCTCGGTAACCTTTTGCGGGGCAGAGCCAGAGCCAACGCTGTGCCAACCTATTGCTTCGTTTAAAATTTCGGGTGATACGCCGTCGTTTTCGGAGATAAGTACGGCGAAGCCGCCGATAACATCTTCAAGCGCAGGCATATCTTTTTTTACGTGGTCTTTGCCGTTCATACCCAATTTTGCGACAGAGCCGCCGGCGGCAACGACAACGTGTTTGTATGTGCCAGCTTTGACCATTGAAGCGGCGGTGATTAAAGAGTGGGTTGGGGCGGCACAAAACGCACGTATGTCAGAGCCTGTGGCAGATGTGAAGCCTACTATTTCTGCGACGGATTTTGCTAAGTTGCCGCCACCGCGCTGGTTCATATCGCCGACAGCTTCTTCAGAGCAGTCGATTATCATTTGAATTTCATCAAGAGCAATATCGCAATTATCCATTAAATGTAATACAGATAACACGGCAGTTGCTTTTGAAATGAGGTTTTCTAGGATGATATGCGATGACAAATTCTCGTCAATATTATGTGCTTTTTTAACACAACCAATGAGCTTGTGGTCTTGATAAAGCCCTTCTGCGCCGTGGTTTTTTACCAAATCTTCAATTTGGGCTATCTCAAAGCCTTTTTTAAGACGACCCAAAATATCATCACGTTTTCCGATGATTGGGTGGCTTTGCATTGCAATGCGAAGTCCTGCTGAAAAACCTTCTTCAAGCAAAACTAATTCAAAACTATCGCAAATGTCTATAAGGGCGTAAAGTTCTTGTTGCGGCATAATTTCGCCGAATTTTGCAAAGCGTTGCTTTTGTACGGGGTTTTTGTACCAAGGCTCTGCAACGTCGTGCAAGTCGCTTGGGGTCATACCGCCGATATAGGTTTGGTTTGGTGCGTAATTTACCACATCCTCGTATTTTTGAAGATGGTTTGGTAGCTTTTGTAAATATTCACTATCCGGCGCAACAATGCGCTCTGTTGTTTGTGTAGTGCCGCCGTGCACCAAACAATCAGGTGCGTGTGTAAGCGTATAAGCCACTTTTTTAATTACTGCATTCATTTTTTATCCTCCTGCTTTAAGATTTTGACAACATCATTGTCGGGTCAGCCATATAAAAACAATCAAGCGGAGCGGAATTTTCCGCCCCGCCTAGGTTGCTTAATACTTAGTATGCTCTTTACGAATGGCTTCCATTTCAGAAGCGATTTCGTCAAGGTTAAGAACCATTTCCATCATACCGACCTGTGCATCATAAGCGTCGGCATCAAGATGTGCTTTAAATTCTTCTTCACAAATGTGGTATACTTTCAATCCCAACGGGACTGATGTCAATGGACCTGCAAAGGTTGGGTCGCCTGCTGTTACTGTTTCAGCAGCAATTCCGCTTGCTTCGCCTTCAGCGGCACCTAAAACAACGATGATGTTTTGGGGACCGTGAGTTTCAGCAAGTGATTTTACCCTTTCTTGATTTTCCAAATCCATTGCGCCAGCCGCCGTTCAGACAAAGCATTCTGTGGCAGAAAAAACAATTTCGCCGCCAGACGCTTTTATTACTTCTTCGATGGCTGGACCCGGTATACCATCTCTGTCACCTAGAGCGATAACCTTTTTGCCTGCAAAAAAGCTCATAGCCTTTCCTCCTTAATTAATGATATATCATTGCTTGCGCAAGATAGCGATAATGGGGTTAAAGATGATGATATTAATAACCATTGCCCAGAAAAACGCTAATGCACAAAGGGCGGTGTTCATCGCAAAACGCTCTATGTCTTGAAGGTTTCCAAGCATTAAGACAAACCCGATGGTGAAAACCAAAACCCCTGTGTATATCGTGGTTTTGCGCAATAGCTCGAATAAAACGATTAGTTTTTCACGGTTCTGCGTTAAAAAGGCTTTATCCTTATTAAAAATTGCAAAAATGCCCGAGAAAAAGAGGTTCACGTTGCCAGTTATGACGGTAACAGCAAATAGCGTAAAGCCAAATGTAATTATGGTTGGTCCGTCAAGGAATGCGGCAATTGAGTGAATTTCCAAATTGCCATTAATTAGTGTGATAAAAACGACACCAAACACAAAAATTAGCAAACCGACCAAAAATTTCATAGCTTTTCCTCCCCTAAATGTGGCGACCAATCATCTCTTCGATACTTGTTTCGTTCATACCCTCTTTGCCAAGGCGTTCTAGTTCTTCGCCGTTTTCATAAACAACAGCCGCAGGCAAGCCCATAACTTTAAGGCTCATTGAAAGACGTTTTGCTTTTGTTGTGTTAAGGATGGCAAAGCGCAATTTGTCGCCGTATTTTTCGGCGCATTGCATAACGAAGGGCTTTATAGCCTCACAAGGCACACATCCGTCGCCGCTAAACATTACAAAAGATTTGCCGCTAACATCCATAATTTCTGCTTGAAAATTCTCTTTGTCTAAATATAACATTTAAAAAACCTCCCTCCTATTCAAAAATAGTCTGCCCATCAACCTCTGTAGCTAATGCATTAAGAGATTTTTCTACGATTTTTCTACGCAAAGCGACTTCATCACTGTGTGGCATTTTTGGGTCGCCTAACGGGTAGGGTATTGCCACCGCAGGAACAATACGGTTTGCGCCTACTGTCATAGAAATAGGTGTAATTGTACAAATGTGAACAACGGCAATGCCTGCACGTTCGATTTCTTTCACCATCGTTGCACCGCAACGAGTACATGTGCCTCAGGTAGAGGTTAGAATAACGGCATTAACGCCGTCTGCAAGCAGTTTTTCAGCAATTTCTTGACCAAAAGCCGCAGAAGATTTTACTGCAGTGCCATTACCTGTAGTGGTGTAATATTTTGGATGGATAGAGCCGATTTTGCCTTCTTTTTGAAGCTCGAAAAGCACGTCATAAGGCAATACTCTGTAACTGTCAACGTTGGCATAGACTGGGTCGTATCCGCCGTGCGCTGTTTCGTATACATCTTGTGGGGTGCTACCTATTTGAGCATATTCATATTCGCCATATTTGCTGGCAGATGAGGACTCTATGCGGTCTGGATTGCCTTTTGGCACAATGCCGCCAGATGTAACGATTGCAAAACGAGCCTTAGAAAGGTCTTTAATAGCCGCCGCAGGTGCAACACGGTCAAAGGCTGGCATTGGAAATTCTGTAGTAAAAGGTTTGCCTGCCATTTTTTTCAAAAGCATATTCACAGCACGTTCAGAACCACGCTTTTCTTCAAAGAAGTTAAGGCGTGTGCCGTTTGGCAAATAACCGTCGATAATGCTTGCTTTAACTTCTTCGCCACGGGCTAGTTTTAATGCGAAATTAGCCATTTTTGGTGCGGCATCACGCATACCAGAGGCAGAATTTTTAGTAGCGATGATATATACGCTATCTTTAAACATTTCTGCACCAGGGTTTTCTTCATACATACCTGTTACAACTGGAATTTCAAATTTTTCTTGAACAGCCTTAGCAACAGAGCCACAAGCTACGCCATAACGACCAGCGTTAAAAGCAGGACCAGCGATAAACACATCTGGTTTAATTTGCTCTACAAAACCAAGAATGGTTGCCGTTGCATCTGCCTGATTTTCTGCAAAAAAGCTGTCGCCGCAGATAATTGTGTGGGTAATTTGCGCCGCATCACCAAAAGCCGCCATCAAAGCCTGCCCAGGACCAACGATGCCTTCACGCATTTCGGGCTTGTGGTCGGCCATTTCTTCGCCGCCGATGCCCGCATAAAATTGGTTAATATAATGTACAATTTTAATCATTTTTCGTGTTTTCCTCCTTATCAAAGATTATCTTGCAGAATGTCTGCTAAAGCCTAATTCGTTTGTTGCGCCGATAATTGCCTGAAGCTCTACAACAATAGAGCCGTCAGCAAGTGTGTTATTTTCAAAACCACCTGCGATAACGTCAACCTCGGCAAGGCTACCGATGACTTTATCCATTTTTGGCAAAGTGATAACTTCGTTGGCGTTGCCGCCTGTAACAACGGCATTTGCAGCGATGTCTACGTCAGCAAGAGATTGTGAAGTGCCGTCACGACCAGCATATTCATCAGTAACAATAACTGTTGGAACGCCCACGGCTTCAACTTTTTTGCAGTTCATCATAAGGTCGGTATCGGGGTTACCAAAGCCTTCTTGTGTGATGACAACACCGTCAAATTCCATAATAGCGCAAAGTTTTGCTGTCCAATCGCTGGAGCGTTCTTTGTCCATCAAGAAAACATTTTCGTTGGTAATAATCATACCTGCAAAGATAAGCTCTTTACCGTGTTTTGCAAACAAGTCTTTGATAACAGGGTTGTTTTGGTGGTGATAAGTAGTGTTTTTGTCGCAAGCAGAAACACAGTTACCGCTTACAATTGCACCATCCATAACCTCTGTTGGGTTAATCATTGTGGTTAAGCTGTTTTTCATATCCACACCATAAACATATGTGTCATGCAACAAACCTTGCGTTTGTAACATTTGCACATAGCCAACCCGTGGCAAATCTGGATACATCTCTTTTGCTTTAAGCATACCATATGTTTCATAAGTTTCTACACAATCGGGCGTTACTTCTCTACCCAAATCGCCTAAATACACAGCAACTTTAAAGCCTGCCATACGTAAAGCCTGCTCGTATTCGTGCTGAGGCAAATCTTTTTTAGGTGTAAAAATTAATACCAAATTGTTTGTTTCAGAAAAAGGTGTATAAGCCGCACCAGGACCGCTCATATCAATAATACCTTCTTGGAAGCCTACGATTGCGCCGCAGGTAACAACAGCAGAGCCACGCAAAACGTGTGTACGCCCATTGCCTACGGTTTTAACTTTTCCAAGCATACCAGGGAAAATTTCCAAATCCGAGCCTACTTTACAACGTGGCTCAATAACATCCTTAACGGGTGCTATACGCACGCTTTCGCCAGGACGGGCAATGTCAAGCTGAATATCCGCAATACGGGCATCTTCTAAAACCAGTTTGCGTACAGCTTCGGCTTCAACATATAACACGCCAGCCGCAACTTTGGATGTATCAGAAAACTGCACATCCTTAATGTCGATATAACCAACTTCCAGTTTCATTGGTTTCCTCCTACAAATAATAGATTTTTTACCACATATATTTACATTATAATTGAAAACACAGTCTATGCTAATCCTCATTTGCAAACTAGAGCAAAATCAAGTGCCGCAAAATCTTCAAGATGCTCTTTTGGTTCGGGTCTTGTAGATTTTTCGTATTGTGCTATGGTATGTTCTATTGCATTGATAAAAGCAAGGTTTGGCGTGGTGGCTTCTGCGGTAATAACAATAGATTTATATGGGCTATGCCCCGGCGGCAAACCGCCCGCTGTTGGGTGTGTAATAAGGCTATGACCTAAATGTACAAAACCTCGCGCACACTTCAAAATCTCCAAAGCAGATACCTCGGAGAAGCGAACATCATATAAATTTCCCAAACGCCCTTTGCAAAGCGGATTATTAGTAACCAAAATATTCATATGTTAAGTATATCACAAGCAAACACGTTTCGTCAAGGGGTATTATTACCTGTTTTTTGGCTGGAGGACATTCTTTTTTTAAAAACCTTTGTTATGTTGTTAAAAGCCACATCGCCTGTTAATCTAAAAGACTTTTTTTCTCTGCCTTTATTATATTCTGCAATTTTTTGTCGGATGGCAACAACATCATCAAAACCATTTTCAAAAATTTCTTTAAGGGTTTCTAATGTAGTATTATATCCTGTAGAAATCATATCTTCCACGGCTTCTTGACCAAAGCTCATTGTGCCTTTTACAAATCTCGTATCCAAAAAATTTATTTTAATTAACTTAGAATCAAATTCATCATTTTCAAAAGCTACATTATCATTATCAAAATGTACAACAATTGCATAATCCATATCAATGCCCAAAAGCGGCTTGACGGGGATGTTGTCAATAAGAGCACCATCTACATATTTATCGCCGTCAATTTCTATAGCTTTTGCAAAAACGGGCAAAGTAACGCTTGCCACCAAAAAATCCTGCAAACGCTCTCCGACCACATCATTTAGCGTAATATATTCTACACTGCGTTTGCTTAAATTTAAAAAAGTAGCGTAAAACAAAGGTTCGGAAACGCTTTGCTCTACCGCAATGCTGTCAACAGTATCTTTAATAAAATTAGACCGCATATAAGCCTTTGCAAATGACCTAAAGCCCGTAAATTCTACATTACGCCAAACATCCTCTATGACACCCAATTTATCCACACAATAAGCAAAAGCATTAATAACAGCAATGCTGGATGCGCTAATATAAGCCAAAGACTGCCCACCAAAAAAATCCCGCACCGCCTTTAGCACACCAACCTGATAAGCCCCCTTTGCAAAACCACCAGACATAACCAGCCCAATTTTAGGCAAAATCATCACTCCAATCAAAATCCCAATAATTATATCATAACAAAACAGTCTTGTAAATAGTCGGATAATTATTGCGTTTTTAGGAGCTATGTTATATAATGCACTTAATAATCAAAATTAAGGGGGAAAACGATGAGCAATGCGAATGAGTTTGAAGTGAGTGTACGTGGTGGTTTTTCTGATAGAATGGGCATTAAGAAAGAAAATACGCAGATACAGCTAACTGATTTTGATAGCCGTACCCGAACCGCAATTATTAATTTAATTGCGCTTTCGTGGAAGTTTTTTGATGAATATAATGGCAAAACTAATAATCGGAATAAATCAAACGTATTCCTTCAGAATGTTCTCGCAAATTTATATAATAAACAGGTTGATTATAGCGGAAAGTATTATCACGAAGTTGTTTTGGGACAAGTGTATAGTGATATTAATAATGGCGAATATCACACCGTTCTCACGATTATTGAATTTATTTCTAATGAATTTATTGATAATTGCTACCCTTTGAAAGAGCTTCGCAGTTATTTCAACATAACTTTTGAAAAAGAGTTTGCTGGCTATCGCTTTGTTAATAAAGAAATAGTGCCGATTACCGATGAAATAGAGGTTAATGAAATTGAAACGGCAAGTAACTCGCCATATGAAGAGGTTAATGAACATCTTAGTAAATCTTTAAAATTTCTATCCGACAGAGAAAAAGCCGATTATAAAAATTCAATAAAAGAGAGCATAAGTTCTGTTGAAAGAATTTGTTCAATCATCATCGGCAAACAAACAGAATTGAGCAAAGCATTGAAAAAATTGGAAGAAGCAGGATTGAATATACACCCAGCATTAAAATCTGCTTTCATCATTTTATATGGATATACATCTGATGCATCGGGGGTTCGTCATTCTGGACAACTGGGCGGAGCAAATTCAACTTTTGAAGAAGCGAAGTTTATGTTGGTGTCTTGTTGTGCATTTGTGAATTATATTATAGGTGCAATTAGCAAATTAAACTTGACCAATTAAATATAACCCCTTGCGTTGTTGCGACGCAAGGGGTTATTAAATTATATATGCATTATGAGCTTAAAAGATTTGTATCAATCAACGCAGAAACCTTTTCTATATCATAATACATTTCTCGGTCATCGGTTAAGATTGGGGATACAGAGCGTATCAAATTATATGCGTGCGACGTACCTTTGCCTAGTTTTGCAGGTTCGGATAAGTCAATGCCCTGCGCGGCGCACAAAAGCTCTATTGAAAGCACTTTCTTTAAATTAAATAATATTTCCGTTGCCTTGCGGGCGGCTATGGTTCCCATAGATACGTGGTCTTCTTGGTTGGCGGATGATGGGATAGAATCCACGCTGGCAGGGTGCGACAATACTTTATTTTCGCTAACCAAAGCGGCAGCAGAATATTGTGCTATCATAAAACCGCTGTTAAGCCCGCCGTGTTTGGTTAAAAATGCGGGTAAACCGTTTGATAATGCAGGGTTTACGAGCCTTTCAATACGGCGTTCGGATACATTTGCAAGCTCTGACATAGCTATCGCCAAAAAGTCCATAGCAAGCGCAATTGGTTGCCCGTGGAAGTTTCCGCCGGATATAGGACCCATTTCTCCCAAAATAATAGGGTTGTCTGTAACAGAGTTAATTTCTATTAATACACGTTCTTCCGCATAGGTTAATGCATCTTTGCTTGCACCGTGTATTTGAGGTATGCAACGCAGGCTATATGCGTCCTGTACACGTAGCTCGCCCTGCTTTGTAACTTTTTCGCTACCTTCAAGCAACGCAAGAATATTTTGCGCAGTGGCGACCTGCCCTTTGTGTGGGCGCAAGGCGTGTAAAGACGGTGTAAATGCGCAGGTTATGCCACGCAGAGCCTCCATTGACAACGCCGCCGCAATATCTGCCGTTTGTACCAAATTTTTTGCGTCATATAATGCTAAAACCGCAAGCGCAGTCATTGCTTGTGTGCCGTTTATCAGCGCAAGTCCCTCTTTTGCTGCAAGCTGTACAGGTGTTATGCCTGCTAATTTCATAGCTTCTGCGCCCGACATTAATTCGCCGTTATAAAAAGCCTCGCCCAAACCAATTAGGGGTAAAACCATATGTGATAGCGGTGCTAAATCACCGCTTGCGCCAAGCGAGCCTTTTTCTGGCACACAAGGCACAACGCCTGCATTAAGCATATCGACCATAGTTTGCAAAACTTCAAGGCGTATGCCCGAAAAGCCTGTGGATAATGAATTTATACGAAGTAAAAGCATAGCTCGCACAACGTCAACAGATAGCCAAGTACCAACGCCGCAAGCGTGGCTTACTATCAAATTGCGTTGCAAAGCCGCCGTATCTTCGGCAGAAATAGTAACCTTTGAAAACTCGCCGAAGCCTGTGTTTATGCCATACACAACACGTCCGCTTTCTACAATTTCATCCACCATTGCACGGCTGGCGTTAATATGCTCGATTGCATTGGGCGCAATGCCAACCAAAGCCCCACCGCAAGCCACCGCAATAACATCTTCCAACTTCAAACTAACACCATCAAGCAAAATCTTATCCATAAATAAATTCTCCTTAGCAAAATTCGTTGCAAATATTATATATCACCTCAATACTTTTTTCAAGTTATATTTGCAGTATTGACAAAACTTTCGCAATCGGTTACGATATAAACAATAATAATTTTGCGGAGGTATTAAAGATGGATATAAAATTAAGCAATGTTTTGCCGGAATACCCAAAATTTGAGCAAGGCATACGACGTGCGCCTGACAGAGGCTTTAGATTGAACGAAGCACAAGCACAGCTTGCTTTAGCAAACGCCTTGCGCTATGTGCCTGAAGAATTGCACGAGGAGCTTGCGCCAGAATTTATGGACGAATTAGTAGAATATGGGCGCATTTATGCCTATCGTTATCGTCCCGTGGGGCGTATTTGGGGCAAACCCATAGACCAGTACGAAGGCAAATGCTTAGAAGGTAAGGCTTTTCAAGTGATGATGGATAATAATTTGGACTTTGAAATTGCCCTTTATCCTTACGAGCTTATAACATATGGCGAAACGGGTGCAGTATGCCAAAATTGGTTGCAATACCGCCTTATTGTCGAATATTTAAAAGAGTTAACCCACGATTTAACGCTTGTAATACAAAGCGGACACCCGCTTGGGCTTTTTCCGTCCCATCCTTTGGCACCTCGTGTTATCATCACAAATGGTTTGATGATGGGTATATTTGACAATTTAGAAGACTTTGAAATTGCTGCACAGCTGGGTGTTACAAATTATGGTCAAATGACAGCGGGCGGTTGGATGTATATTGGACCGCAAGGCATAGTGCACGGAACATACAATACCATACTAAATGCAGGGCGTTTGAAGCTAGGTTTGGGTATAGATGAAGACCTTTCTGGTAGACTTTTTGTATCAAGCGGGCTGGGCGGAATGAGTGGCGCACAACCAAAAGCCGCAGAAATAGCGGGCGCCGTGGCAATTATAGCCGAAGTAGACCCAAGCCGCATAGAAACCCGCCACAGCCAAGGATGGGTAAAAGCCGTATGCCACAGCCCATCAGAAGCATTTGCGCTTGCAAAAAAATATCAGCTTGACCGTGAGCCATATTCGATAGCATATGCAGGCAATATTGTGGATTTGATACAATATGCGGTTGTAACAAAAACGCATATAGATTTGCTGACCGACCAAACATCCTGCCACGATGTGTATAATGGCGGATATTGTCCGCAAATTAGCTTTGAAGAACGCACAAAGCTGTTAAGTACCGACCGTGAAAAGTTTAGAAAACTGGTTAATGAAACTTTAGTAAAGCATTATGCTAATATTAAAATACTTGTTGAACACGGCACATATTTCTTTGATTACGGCAACAGCTTCCTTAAAGCGTTGTATGATTGCGGTGTTAAGGATATTAGCAAAAACGGTGTGGACGAAAAAGACGGATTTATCTATCCATCATATGTTGAGGATATTTTAGGACCGGAATTATTTGATTATGGCTATGGTCCTTTTAGATGGATTTGTCTTTCAGGCAATCCTGAAGATTTGCGCAAAACCGATGAGGCGGCGAAATCTTGCATAGACCCACACCGCCGCCACGCCGATATGGATAACTATAGATGGATAGAAGATGCCGAGAAAAACGCCCTTGTTGTGGGGACATTAGCCCGAATACTATACCAAGACGCAGAAGGTCGCACCGCAATTGCCCTAAAATTTAACGAAATGGTAAGAAACGGCGAAGTGGGTCCGATAATGCTAGGGCGTGACCACCACGACACAGGCGGCACGGACAGCCCTTTTCGTGAAACATCTAATATAAAAGACGGTAGCAATATGACGGCAGATATGGCGACGCAGAGCTTTGCGGGCAATGCCGCCCGTGGTATGAGCCTAATTGCCTTGCATAACGGCGGCGGTGTTGGTATTGGCAAATCTATCAACGGTGGTTTTGGCTTGGTGCTAGATGGTAGCGAACGCATTGACGAAATAATAAAATCTGCTATGATGTGGGATGTAACGGTTGGTGTTGCCCGACGTAGCTGGGCAAAAAACCCCAATGCAATTGAAACAATAAAAGAATACAACCAAAACCACGCAGGACACGTAACTCTGCCTAATATAGCAAATAAAAACCTTCTTGCCAAAACTGTCAAAGAAGCCCTGAAATAACAATGTTTTCAAAGACTGTATGGGGTGATAGAATGGAAATTTTAATGATTGTTTGGTGGTTGGTTACTATAGTTCAAACATTTTTGAATTATGGAACGGCATATCGCCTAACACGTGACAATGGTAATAATGGAGCTTCGCTATTTGCGTGGATGCTTTTGCTTAGTTTTGCGGCTTTAATCCCAGGCCTTTGTATCTTTCTTTGGTGGAAATTTAGAGATAAAGAGTAGCTATAATTTGCAATAAAAAATCAAATTTAAGGAGATAAAAAATGACAAAATTAGTACAATGCATACCCAACTTTAGCGTTGGGCGGGATGAGGTTATTATCGAAGGTTTGGCGGATATTTTGCGCAATAGTGTGGGTTGTACGTTGTTGGATTACAGCGCAGATGCAAGCCACAACCGCAGTGTGTTTACTTTTGTAGGCTCGCCCGAAGGGGCTGTTAATGCGGCGGTTGCGCTTGCAAAATTTGCCGCTGAAAAAATTGATATGACGGCGCATAGTGGCGAACATCCACGTATGGGTGCAACGGACGTTATACCTTTTGTGCCTGTAAAAAATATGACGATGGATGAAGCTATAGAGGTTGCAAAAACTGTTGCAGAGCGTATTTGGAACGAGGTGCAAGTGCCAATATATCTTTACGAGGAAGCGGCAACGGCTGATAACCGCAAAAACCTTGCAACGGTACGGCGTGGCGAATTTGAAGGTATGGCAGAAAAAATGCAAAAAAAGGTATGGCAACCAGATTTTGGCGATACCGCACCGCACAAAACAGCGGGTGTTACTGCTGTCGGTGCACGTCAGCCGCTTATTGCTTTTAATGTAAACCTATCCACCAATAATCTTGACATTGCAAACAGCATTGCAAAGGCTGTGCGTGGTTCGTCTGGTGGCTTAAAGCACGTAAAGGGCATTGGTATTTATATAGAGGAAAGAGATATGGCGCAGGTTTCTATGAACCTTGTAAATTACGAAATTAACCCAATTTATCGAGTTTTAGAGCTTATACGTATGGAAGCCGCCCGTTATGGCGTAGCGGTTATTGGTACAGAGCTTATTGGGCTTGCCCCTGCAAAAGCCCTAATTTCAAGTGCAGAGCATTATTTGCAAATTGAAAACTTTGATTTTGATAAACAAGTATTAGAAAATCATCTGCTATAGGAGATTTTATGTTTGATATTATGATAAAAAATGCTAATTTAGCAACGCCGCAAGGCAATATGCCGAAAAGCGGCAAAGCACAGGGCGAGATATTAATACAAAACAATGTAGATATAGGCATATTAGACGGTAAAATTGCCAAAATTGCACCACGGGGTGAGCTTGGTACACCTGCACAAGAAGTTATAAACGCTCGTGGAAGGCTTGTAACACCGGGCTTGGTTGACAGCCACACGCATTTGGTTTTCGGTGGATTTAGGCAAAACGAATTACAAATGAAGCTGGCAGGTGCGCAGTATTTGGAGATTTTGGCGGCAGGTGGCGGTATTTTATCAACGGTAAAAGCCACACGTGCCGCAAGTTTTGATGAGCTTTGTGATAAAGCAGAGGGCTTTTTAAACGATATGATAGACCACGGCACAACCACAACAGAAGTCAAAAGCGGTTACGGGCTTGATTTTGAAACAGAGCTTAAACAGCTTGAAGTGGTGCGTAAGTTAAATATACACCACGATATGGATTTGGTGGCGACATTTATGGGTGCACACGCTGTACCGACAAAATTTGCGGGCAATGCAGACGGTTATGTTAATTTGCTTATAAACGAAATTATTCCAAAAATGGCAGATGAAGGACTTGCGGAATTTTGCGATATTTTTTGCGAAGATAGTGTTTTTAATGTCGAACAAAGCCGTCGTATACTGCAAGCCGCAAAAAAGCACGGTTTTAAGCTAAAAATCCACGCTGACGAGATTGTGGATTTGGGCGGAGCAAAACTTGCCGCAGAGCTTGGTGCAACATCTGCCGAACATCTTATTGCCGCTTCTGATGAGGGTTTGCAGGCTTTGGCTCAAAGCGATACAATTGCTATTTTGTTACCCGCTACTAGCTTTTATCTTGGCAAGCCTTATGCAAGGGCTAGGGATATGGTAAATTTGGGCATACCTGTGGCTATTGCAAGCGATTTTAACCCTGGTAGCTCGCCTAGCTTTAATATGCAGCTTGCCCTAACTCTTGCCTATATTGGCTATCGTCTGCACCCTTGCGAGGCATTAACTGCCGCTACGCTAAACGGTGCTTGCGCCATTGGCTTAGGTGAAACAAAAGGCACTATCGAGGTTGGCAAAGATGCGGACATTGTAGTTTGGGATTGTCCCGATTTAGACTATTTGTTTTATAGATTTGGGAATAATCAAGTATACACAGTAATTAAAAATGGAGGAGTAACATATGAAATTGATTGATTTAAATGTAGCAGATTTTGCGATAAAACTAGCGTCTAGCGAGCCAACGCCAGGCGGTGGCTCTGCGGCGGCGTTGTCGGGCGTTATGGGTACGGCATTGTTGCGTATGGTCTGCAATTTAACCACAGGGCGTAAAAAATATGCCGAACACGAGGAGCTAATGCAAGAAATTTTGGCGAAAACCGAGGAAAAATGCACGGCATTGCTTGCGGCGATTGATGCTGATGCTGACGCATATGATGGTGTTTCGGCGGCGTTTAAAATGCCTAAAGAAACAGATGATGAAAAAAAGGCTCGTTCTGCCGCTATTCAAGAAGCGTTAAAAGCCGCCACTTTATCGCCTTTTGCTATTTTGGAGCATTGTGGTGCTGTGCTTGCCCTTGCTTACAAAGCTAAAGGGTGTACAAATACCAATGCCGCAAGCGATTTGGGCGTGGCGGCAATGAACCTAAAAATCGCTATGGATGGGGCTTGGCTTAATATGCTTATCAATATTTCGGGCATAAAAGATGAGGTTTTTTGTGAAGATTTAAAGGCGAAAGCGCAGACCGCTATAAATCAAGCTGAAAATCAAGTAAAAGAGATTATTGCGCAGGTTATGTTGGAAATTTCTTAATCAATGGGAAGTGCGAAAATATACAAAACAGGGACAGCTTCTTGAGAAAGAATTGCCCCTGTTTTTATATTACTTGCTTTTGCTATTTGCGCCGAATTTTCTTCGTTCGTAGTAGGTTACGGTGGAGTCGAAGATGTCTTTTAGTAGGGCTAGGACGGGGATTGCAAGAATCATCCCCAAAATGCCTGCGATTGCGCCGCCTACTATTATGCTGATGATGATGAGAAGCGGCGAGAGTTTGAACGAGCTACCCAGCAAGCGGGGTTGTACAAAATGTACGTCAATTTGTTGTATGCCTATTAGTACAGCGGCAGAGATTAGACCCATTGGCAAACCTTGCGTGAAGCCCACGACGAGAATTGCGAGAATTGTACCAAAGATTGAACCGAACATTGGCACATAGTTGAATATGCCTAGCATAATGCCAAGGACGAGTGCGAAAGGCGAACCCATTATCCATAATGCGATGGTACACATTGTGCCTAGAATAAGTCCGTCAAGTGTTTGTGTGCGGACGTATTGGCGGAAGTATTTGTTGAGTCTAAAGGTAACTTCGCCGACGGTTTCTACTGTGTTTTTTGGAGTGAAAACACGCAATATCTTTTTGAAAAAGACTTTGATTTTGTCTTTTTCTACCAAAATGTAAAGCGATGAAATGAAGGCAATTACTGCGCCCCAAAGCGTGCTACCTAAGCCCGTTATAAAGCTCCAAAAATCGATGTCTTCGAAACTGAAGTTTGCAAAGAAAGTGCTAAGTGTACCCAAAATATCGGTCGGGTCAATATCATCTGGCAAAAGTCCCATATTTTGTATATTTTCGATAAGGTTAATGATATTTTGCTCATATGTGGGCAGGTTGTAATTAAAAATTTCGATAGAATCTCTAATTGCTGGGATGATGAAGCTAATGGTTAACGCCAAAATGCCCAAAGCCGCTAACAATACGATGAACAAGGACAGTCTGCGTTGACGGCGTTGTACGAAGCTGTTTTTGGATTTGGCAAGCCAGCGTTGCACACTGCCGCAAGGTATGTTGATGACATATGCCATCAAAAAACCATAGAAAAACGGTGAAATAACGCCCCAAGTCCATACAATAGCATCGCCGACAAGATTTATAGAACTTATTAGGCGAAAAGCAATGATTACCGCCACTGCAAGGAAAAAATAAGGTATTAATTGTTTGGTTTTTTCGATTATCTGGGATTTTGTCATTTAGATTACCCCCTATTGCAAAATTATACATAATATGATATGTTTGCGTTATCCCAACTGAAAGGAGGTGGGATTATGTTAAAAAACTCCATAAAGTACATCTTAGATGCGCTGAAAAATTTAATCGACTGCTCGGTTAAATACAATACCCCGACTTTCACCGAGTCGGGGTATTGCTTCGTTCATCCCAAGAAATCGGGTAGGAAAATGTTAAAAACTCTCCAAAGTTTATACTATATAGTATAAACCATATAGTATAGGGATGTCAAGTGTTTTTTAGATTGAAAAATATTTATTGAAAAAGTCAAGGTTAATTTCGGGGTAGAGCAGGTATTTATCCAAAAGTGCCTTGATTTCTGCAATAGCGGCTTGTTTTACATCTGCGTCGATGATATGGTTGCGTTTGGAAGCGGCACCCGATTTTGTTTTTGCGGGTTTTGTAGCTTTTAGCACACGGGCGATAATGGCGGCGATTTGGTGCATATCTGTTGTGTTCATACCAAGGGTTGTTAACGCAGGTGTGCCAAGGCGCAGACCAGAAGCCAAAAGCGGGCCTTGCGGGTCGAATGGGATGGTGTTGCGGTTAAGGGTCATACCACATTCACGCAACACGTGTTCGCCTTGGAAGCCTGTAATACCAAGCGGTGAGATATTTACAAGCACGATATGGTTGTCTGTGCCTCCTGTTAAAACCGTCAATCCCTCGTCGGCAAGACCTGCGGCAAGAGCTTGTGCATTTTCGATAACACGCTTTGCATAATCTTTATATTCTGGTGTATTTGCCTCTTTAAAGGCAATTGCTTTTGCCGCCATAACATGCGGCAATGGTCCGCCTAAAACGTGCGGGCAGCCTTTGTCTACTTGTTCTGCAAGAGCTTCGTCATTGCAAAGAACCATACCACCACGTGGTCCACGTAGGGTTTTGTGGGTTGTTGTGGTTAAGATGTGGGCATAAGGTACAGGGTTATATTTGCCTGTGATGGCACCGCCTGCCACAAGACCAGCAAAATGCGCCATATCTACCATAAGCACTGCACCGACTTCGTCTGCTAATTTGCGGCATATTTCGTAGTCTATATTACGGGTATATGCCGAAAAGCCCACCAAAAATATTAGTGGTTTAATTTCGTGCAATTGTTTACGTAGTTCGTCATATTCTAAAAGACCAGTTTCTTTATTAACGTGGTATGCATAAGCGTCGAACATAAGAGCGGAAGCATTATGTCTGAAGCCATGCGTTAAATGCCCGCCGCTGTAGAGGTGCATGCCTAACAGTTTTTGGTTGCCCATTTCTTTGCGTAATTCGCTCCATTGTTCGTCGGTTAGGTTAAGGATATTTGTTTCGCCTAATTTCTCTAAAACAGGGGTTTGTACTTTACTGCGCAAAATTGCCCAAAAAGCAACCAAATTTGCGTCTGCACCAGAATGTGGTTGAACATAAGCGTGTTTAGCACCAAAAAGAGCCACGGCTTCCTTGCGGGCGATGTCTTCGATTTCATCCACATTATCGCAACCTGCGTAATAACGCGTGCCGACAA
Source organism: Defluviitaleaceae bacterium (assembly GCA_009784615.1). GTDB lineage: Bacteria > Bacillota > Clostridia > Lachnospirales > WRAX01 > WRBJ01. Next base: position 30,937 of record WRBJ01000002.1, read on the forward strand.
AGCCTTCGGCGTATTTGTCGGTTAAAAGGTTAGCCATAGCGGATTGCACATTGGGCGAACAGAAGTTTTCGCTGGCAATTAGTTTTAGATGACTGCGTTGGTCGGCTAGTTCTTTAATAATGCTTGCCGCAATTTTTGGGTTGCCTTTTGCAACAGCATCGATATTTGCTGTAAAGGTCAGCATTTCGGCATTTAGTTCTTGCCCTGCGGTTGCTTGTAAATAATCCTTTAATATTTGCATTTTGGTTTCCTCCTAAAGGTAATAGATAAAACCATTATATCCCAAACCAATAATAATTTCAAGTACAATTAAAAAATAATGTTGATATTTCCGACTATAGATGTTACAATAAAACAAATGCATTATGGAGGTTTGAAATGGCTGATATTTACAACACTGATATGGATGCAATGTATAGGGATTTTTTGCGCAACCAAAGCGGGGCTACAGAGCTTTTTAAAACCTCTTTGCATAACCAAGATTTTAAAACGGCTCATCGCATAGCTCATACGCTTAAAAGTCTTGCGGCATTGATGAATGAAGCAAATTTATCAAATATTGCTAGAAAAATTGAAGATGGATTGCGACGTGATAAAGAGCCTACAAAACTCGAAATTCAAGAGCTGGAATACGAAATGAACAGAATTTTGACAGGCATAGCCAGATATGTCGAAAAAAATCCTATATTAAAAGCCGCTGATAATGCCGATTTTGATAAATTTGTCGCTACAAAACTGTTTAATGAGCTTGCTATAGGCTTATCACAAAAGCGTGGCGATGTGCTTGATACAATAGACAAATTGCAAACAATACCGCAAACTGATGAGTTAATAATGGCTTTGGAGGATTTTGAATTTGAAAAGGCATTAATTGCGCTAAAACAATTACGGCAAAATTTGGAGGTATAAAAATGTCCAAAAAAGGCAGTGTTTTGGCAATAGACGATGCTCCGATGATTTTGCGATTGCTAAGCGATATTTTAAAAGAAGATTATGATATTTTTATATCTAAAAACGGTGAGAACGGCGTAAAATTGGCGGTTGAAAATTTGCCCGATGTTGTTTTGCTTGACGTAACGATGCCTAATCTATCAGGATTTGATGTTATTAAAATACTTAAACAAAATGACAAAACAAAAAATATTCCCGTTATATTTATTACAGGCGATGACAGCAATAATGTTGAAAGCGAAGGGTATGCTCTTGGTGCAGTAGACTATATTAAAAAACCATTTGTAACGACTGTTGTAAAACATAAAGTGGATTTTGTAATGGAATTTGTGCGTATGAGGCACGCATTGGCTGATGAGGGGATTGTTTTATGAAGGAATATTTGGATGATAAGCAAAGGGAGCGGGTACTGATTGTAGACGACACGCCTGCACATTTACGTTCTTTAAGTAGAATTTTAACAGAGCTTTATGATGTGGTTATAGCAAAAACGGGCGAAGAAGCCCTTGAAATGGTAACAAAAACTGATATAGATTTGATTTTGTTAGATTTGGTATTGCCGGGCATATCCGGTTTTGAGGTTTTAGCAAAACTTAAAATTAACGAAGAAACCAAGCGTATACCCGTTATCTTTATAACGTCAAGCGATTCGCCGGAAGATGAAATGCAAGGACTTGCTTTAGGTGCGGCGGATTATATACGAAAGCCTTTTATCGACATTATTGTCAAAATGCGTATTGCTTTGCAAATGCAATTGATACAGCAAATGCGTATTATAGAAAGCTATGGCTTTAGGGACGGTTTGACGGGTGTTAATAACCGACGTAGCTTTGACCAAATGATTGGTGCAGAATGGGCAAGAGCCGTCCGCAATAAAGAACCGCTTGGTATGCTTTTGCTTGATATTGACTATTTTAAAAAGTTTAATGACACATATGGTCATCTTAACGGTGATGCTTGTCTTAAAACTGTGGCGCATATTATGCGAGATTCCGTCAAGCGCGGTGGTGATTTTGTTTTCCGTTGGGGTGGTGAAGAATTTGCAATATTGTTGCCTAATACGCATATATGCGGTACTGTAGCCGTTGCCGAACAAATACGTAAAAACATAGAAAACGCTCCAATAAAATTGGACAGCGGCGATGTATACGTTACAATAAGTATTGGCGCAGGTGCAATAATTCCTCAAAACGAAATGCAAAAAACCGAATTTAAAGAATTTTACGAATATATTGATAAAGCTCTGTACAAAGCCAAAGCAAATGGGCGCAATAGGGTGGAAACAATTTGCGGTTTTGGACAAAAACAGGAATGTGATTAGGCTTGTAAAACTTATATAATTATTGAATAAATAACAATACAAAAAAACTTATAGAAAAATTGAAAAAAGTGCTTGCATTTTTTTAAAGGATGTGATATTATGTTTAATGTTGCATCTAGTGTGTGCATAGCTCAGCTGGATAGAGCGTCTGACTACGGATCAGAAGGTCTGGGGTTCAAATCCTCATGCGCACGTTATTTAGAAATTTTGCGATACCCCATCGGATGGCTCCGTTGGGGTATTTTTTGTAAATAGGAGGTGTTTTGATGGCTTTGAGCTTTGAAGATATGCTGGTTGCTAATATGCAAGAATTTAGAGAATTAGAAAATTCTGCACCGCCGGTTGGTTTGAGCAAAGAAGGTTTGATGGAATTTTTGCAAATGCGTGCAGCACAAAATGCAGAAATTATGGAGGATAATATTGTAATTATCAATAATCATCTTACGCCTTTATTAAAAAATCCGCATAATATTGCCATTGCACAAGCCGACACATTGTTTGAACTGGCTAAAAAGCTATTTGCACTAGAGGTTAGCCTTGATGGGTCGTTAGCGTTTGAAATTCACAAAGCCCTTATTGCAAATGCAAAACATAATAATGACATAGACCGTGCTGTGCGTAGCCAATACTTTGCAGGTATAATCTTACAGCACTTCAACCGCTATTTAAGTCAAAGGGCAAATAGTGAAAATTTTGCTCTTAATGCGGCGAAATATTTTGAAGATGCCGCTGTACACCGTCATAATTATCAAAATATCGACAACAAAGAAACACGTATGTACATAAATCGTTGTCTAGGTAATATCTATGTAGCTACAGCAGTTTTGCGCCACAATTGGGAATATAAGGAAGCTAGCGAAATATTTTTTAATGCAGTTGATACAGCTATTGATTTTTGGAATCGCGAAGATATAAGAGCGGTTGACCCCGATTTTCCTTGGGAGATGTTTATTACCAATGCACACCAAAATGTTTGTGGCTGGCTGGATATGTTGCGTAGCAAAAAAAGACAAGAGCGTAACGGTGAGCTTGCAAAGCGAATTTATGATAGTTTTGAATATATGTCAAAGCCCAATGCAGTTGTAAATATTAATAGATTTTGGTCAGAAATACGTACACAATACGTATCGGCTGCAACAAAATATTTTGTTGATAAAATAGATTTGAATGAAATGCTTGACGTTTTGCACCAAATACATTATAAATCTAAATACGGTGATTATTCCAGCAATGGTCAATTTACAATGATTTCGATGGGGATGGCTTTAATTAGTCATTTAAAAGAATTAGGTGACGATACAGAAGGTGAAAGAAACGAGATAATAAAGCGCATTTTTAATTATTTTGAAAATGCACCAAGCGGCATCGACCGTCAAGAATTAAATGGTTATTTAAGTATGCTTGCACTCGGCTTTGGCAGAGAAAAAAATATAGGTACGCAAGAATATATTAGTCTGTTGTTGCGCTTTTCTTCGTATAGCCATATGACTACATATACACATTCTGTGCAGGTTAAAGACCTTACTGCAATTGTTACAGAGCATTTTCTTAATACTGAGCCCGAGCTTTTTATTGGTGCATTAGGAAAACAAAATGTTGATGAAATTCTTTCAAGCAAGACCGAAATTCTTGAGGCGGCTTGTCGTGCGGCATTGTGTCACGATATAGGCAAAATTTATTATTATGATACAATTTCGTTATGCGCTAGAAAGCTGTATGATTACGAATTTGATACGATTAAGGAGCATGTGCATCCACACCAATTGCTTGAAAAAGGCGATGATGAGCTAATGCAATGTATTTTGGATGCTATACAAGGACACCATCGTTATTATGATGGTGTAGGTGGCTATCCTATATGGTTTGATAACGCAACATCTGCAAACAAATTTATTATAGACATAGTGTCTATATGCGATTCTGTTGACGCTGCCACGGATGCAATCGGGCGAAGTCACACAAAAATCCTTACGCTAGATAAAGTCATCAAAGAAATTAACGACCAGGCGGGTACACGCTACAATCCAATAATAGCAAAAGCGTTATATAACCCGCTTATTAGAGCAAAAATTAGCAGATGTATTACAATGGGCAGAAGAAATGCGTATTATGAAGCGTATTTGAGCATAACGAAGTAGTAGAATAACCCCTGTCATTTATTTAATGACAGGGGTTTAAGTTAGGGCGTGTTCGATATTCCATTACGCCAGCTTTTTGGCTTATTTCCCGCTAGGACTGCGTCAAGCCCTCCTAACAAAAGTTTTGGCTTTGCGTCGTCGGACTTTCTTTGCCTAGTGAAAAAACGCTCGGAAATCTGACGAAAGTGAATTATCGAACACGCCCTAGTCTGCAATCAATTATGCGTGATAGATTTTTTCTGCAAAGCTGTGCCAACCTTGGTTATATATGGATTTTAAAGATTTTATACTGCTAATTAGATAACCAAATGCAGATATAGCGGCAAATTTATCCCAATATTTTCCTGAATTAGCTTCGACAAGATATTGCTGTTGTGTTTGCGGGTTGGTTTCTTGTAAAGCGACAGCAAGACGGGATTTTGCTATACTCCAATATCCGTTATGTTCGTCGGTTGGAGTAAAGTCCGTCATATTGTCTTCAAAGGAAAGCAAATGCGCAAAGCCTTCGTGGAAAGCGATATAATTAAGGCTGTTGTAATAATCCAAATTACTGGCGGGATAATCGTTATTAATTAGCACGTGTACAATTTCATATGTTAAAAAATTTCTTGCAATCTCGTTCAAATTATAGCCTTGCGTTAAGTAATTTGCAAAATTTATTAAATCGAAGATGATATATTGTTCGTTATTATAATGGCGAACCATTGCGTCGTACATTGACGGGCAACCTACAACAAGCAAGACGTTAACATTTTGTACAACCGTAGAAGTATCGCCAAAAATATCCACAATTAAATCGGTGTTTAAAAATCTAAAATTTTGGCAGATTAACATTAATTGGCTGTAAACCACTGTAACTTCTGCAATGCGGCTTGTATCAGGTTCTAAGAAGATATGCTTACCGTCTTCAATCAAAAAATAAACCCAATGTTTAGAATATTTAACACTGGGTTCGCTATTAAGATATATTTCCACAATGCTTGTATCAATTTTCATATCATATTACCCCGCATTAATTGTACCATTAAGCATATCCTCGGTGTATAGCGGCAATTGGGCTAAAAGTTCGCCACCACGGTTGGTTATAAATGCGCCGCCGTGGAACATATTGCGCTTTTCGATAAAATTGGACATTAGGGTTGTTGCACCGATTTGTGCAAGGCGTGGTTGATATTCTGGCCAAAAATTTACTTCCCAATCCATTTGCGGGTCTATATATGCCCATTCAAAATTACTGCTCATTGGTAGCAATAGCAGGTCAAGCTCTGCATTTTTGGCTTGTCTTAGCGCATTTGGGTCGAAAAGGTCGGTGCCTATTAAAAAGCCAACTTTGCCCCAAGGTGTGTCGAAGGTAGGATAACCTTCGCCGGAGCCGAAATTGTGCGGGGGATTTTTCCATAGCCAGCCCTTTGAAATGCGGCGATAATGCAATACAATTTTACCAGTGTTGTCAATTAAAATGGCAGAATTGTACATCATCATACCGTCGGATTCAAAAAAGCCGAAGGCAACCCAAATTTCCTGCGTTTTTGCGGCGTGACGAAAAGTCTTTATTGTGTCCGAATTTATAGACACAGAAAAAGGAAAATCCCTTGAAACATTATTTGTAACCACCAAGCCTGAAAGAGCCATCTCGGGCAACAGAACAAGCTCTGCACCGTCCGAGGCGGCTCTGCGGATGTGTTGCAACATATTTTTAACATTACCGTCAAGCCACCCTGTGGTAATCTTTGGAGCGACTACGGCTACACGAACGCTATTTTTCATTTTAATCTCCGATGCTTAGTTATGCATAAACACAATTTGCCTTTTTATCTTAAAGCCATTTTTTTCATAAAATTTTACTGATGGCTTGTCTTCTTCAGTATTTAAAGACATATTGCCAACATTTTCTTTTTTTAGTTGTAAATCAATATGCTCAATTAAACGACTGCCCAACCCTTGCCCTTGAACTGATGGGTTTACGCTAAATTCATCAATAAAAAATTCTTTAAAATCCATATAGGTCATTATCCGTCCGATGCACATACCAACCACGGTGTCTGCATCTGCAATCACATAGCCCCTTGACATTCTGCTTGCCATCATTTCGTCTATACGTTCAAAAGCCTGTTGGTACGTCCAATGTTCGCACCAAGGCTCTTTCCCAAAGGTTTCAACCAGCGATTTTGCACACATATCATAATCTGTTTTGTTTATTTCTCTAATTGCATAATTCTTATCATTCACTGCTTTTGCTTCCTTTCAAATTCATAAAACATAGAATATTCGGGCGACAGGACTGCCGCCCGAATAGAGGTTTTTTAGCCTTGCATTGCTTTTGCAACTTCTTCTGCAAAGTCTTCTTGTTTTTTCTCGATACCTGCACCACGCTCGAAACATTCAAAAGATACAAGGTCAATTTCTGCACCAATTTCTTTCGCAACGCTGTCGATATAAGCCTTAACGGTCATTTGTGGGTCTTTTACATAATCTTGCTCCATCAAACAGATTTCTTTAAGCTGTTTGTTTAAGCGACCTTTGACCATATTTTCGATAACATTAGCTGGTTTTGACGTATTAGCTGGGTCGTTTTTAGCCGCTGCTTCTAAAATGCGGGTTTCGTCTGCGATATAGGCATCGTCAACGTCAGTGGTCTTAAGGTATTTAGGGAACAATGCCGCAATTTGCATACAAAGGTTTTTTCCCATTTCTTGCAATTTTGCAACATCTCCTGTAGAATTAATAACTAAAAGCACGCCGATTTTACCGCCGCCGTGAACATAGCTTGCGATAACGCCTGTGTTGTTGTTAATACGTGCAAAACGGCGGATGTTAAGGTTTTCGCCGATTGTGGCGATTTTAGATTTAAGCACTTCTTGTACAGTGCCGCCGCCTTTTGCCCATTGCTCTGCCATAAAAGCGTCAAGTTCGTTTGCGTTTGAATTGTATAGTTGCTCAACAACTTCATCAACATATTCGGTAAAAGCAGGGGATTTTGCCGCAAAATCTGTTTCGCAGTTAAGCTCTACCATAACGGCTTTGCTATTATCTGCGGCTATTTTTAAAGATACTAAGCCTTCAGCTGCAATGCGACCAGATTTTTTTTCTGCCGCCGCCAAGCCTTTTTCACGTAAAAACTCGACAGCCTTTTTCATATCACCGCCGACTTCTTCCAATGCCTTTTTGCAGTCAGACATACCAGAGCCGGTCATTTCACGTAATTCTTTAATCATTGCCGGGGTTACAGCCATATATATTTCCTCCAAATTCTGTCATTATTATTGTTGGTCTGCTAAAATTTGCTCATCGCCGATTTCGCCGTCTTCGTAATATTCTTCTTCGGCGTATTCGCCTTCAGAAATTTCACCTTGACGGGTTTCGATAACAGCGTCAGCCAAAACGCTCGCAATTAGCTTTACAGCACGGATTGCATCGTCATTGCCGGGGATAACATAATCCACTTCGTCTGGGTCGCAGTTTGTGTCAACGATAGCAACAACAGGAATACCAAGGTTTTGCGCTTCTTTGATGGCAAGATGTTCTTTGCGAGTGTCAACAATAAAAATAACGTCAGGAATTTGCTTCATTTCCTTGATACCACCAAGGTTCTTGTCCAATTTAGATTTTTCGTGCAACAATTTCGCTACTTCTTTTTTGGTTAAAGCATCAAACGTGCCGTCTTCTTCCATTTTTTCTAAATCTTTTAGACGTTTAATACGGCTTTGGATAGTTTGGAAGTTTGTTAACATACCACCCAACCAACGTTCGTTGATATAGTACATACCGCAACGTACAGCTTCTTCCCTAATGCTGTCTTGTGCTTGCTTTTTTGTACCGACAAAAAGCATTGTGCCGCCGTCTTTTAAAATTTCGGCAACAGCACGGTATGCGTCGTCAACTTTTTTCACCGTTTTTTGTAAGTCGATGATGTAAATGCCGTTTCTTTCAGCAAAGATATACTCTGCCATTTTTGGGTTCCAGCGTCTTGTTTGATGACCAAAGTGAACCCCCGCTTCTAAAAGCGATTTCATTGATATTACGCCCATAAGGCACCTCCAGATTTTTCCTCCGTGGTTCTTAACTTTTCCATCTGGAAATCTAAACCACGTGTGATTTTTTATAACCCAAGCATTATAACACAATGCTCAAGTCATTGCAAGCGTTTTTTTGCATTTTGTGTTTACTTTTCAATTTACAAACGCACACAACCCTTTTTTATATCCCTAACGCTAAGACGGCATAATGTTTGACCTTTTGCGTTTTTTAAAACTATTATGCGACCGACGGGTAATGCTTTTTTAGGTTTGCGTTTTGGTGTTGTTGGATTTTTGCGTTTTGTTGTTCTGCTTTCATCATCAAAAGCGAATGGGGATGCGATGAATGCCAATAAAAAAACCACCTTTCTTGCCCTTTTGTCAGCTTGAAAGATTTGCTTGACAAATAGACCTGAAGTGTGATAACCTACACCTAGGTCTTTGGGCCTAATTGGGCTTGTTTGGGTGGGTACTTTGTTGGAGTGTGACACCCAAACAAGCTTCTTTTATTAAACCCCTCTTGCTCCTTGATGTGTGTAAGGAGAGAGAATTTATGGCTTGATGACCATTATATACCATTGGTCTTTTGTTGTCAAGGGTATTTTTAGGAGATAAGGGGGCGCAATATATTGTGTTCCCTTACACTATATTGTGTTTTTTTGCTATGCGTATGTCGTCGCCGAAGAAGTGCAGAGATGTGTAATTGCCGTAAATGCGGGATGCTACACGGTCGGAATATGATGTTGCTATGTCGGTGGGTGTTAGATTTGTTGATATTATTGTAGGTTTTTTGGCAAGATGGCGGCTGTTGATAAAGCTAAACAGCTCGCTGTCTGTTACCACCGTGGCAAATTCGGAGCCTAGGTCGTCTATTATTAGCAAATCTGCGTCATATGCAAAGCTAATTGGTGCGGCGTTTTTGTCAGATTTGCGGTTAAAACGCTCGTCCTCTACGTGCCTAAAAAGTTGTGGAGCGGTGGTGTATAGCACGGTACGCCCGTTTTGCAACAATTCGCCAGCAATGCAATTTGTTAAAAAGGTTTTGCCAAGCCCCGATTGTCCGTAAAACAATAGGTTTTCAAAGTTTTTGCCAAAATCCTCTACAAAATTTAGGGCTATTTCCCAAACTTTCATCATATTTTTGCGTGGGCTAATACCAAAATTCTCATCATTTGTATCACTGTAATAATTCATATTAAATGCGTCAAAATTTTCATCGGCGAAGATTTTTCCAAGGTTCGACATATCAAAATAACGGGTTATTAGGCGTTGTTTTAGGCAATTGCAATGTTCGTCGTTTGTAAAGCCTGTATCTAGGCAGCTTTGGCATTTATATACATCCTTAAAAAAGCTGTCATCATATCCATTGTCATATAGCAATTTTTTACGCTCTGATAATAAAATAGTGCTTTTATCACGGATTTCAGCAATTTTATCGTCATTATCGTATTTTTTTAAAGCCATTTGTGCTAAAGCAAGTCCCGATTGCGAAAGGGAGTCGTCAATTTCTTTAACACGTGGCAAACGCTCGTATAATAAGGCTTTGCGTGCCGCCAGCTTGCGTCTTGCCGCCAGCTTATTTTTATCAACTTCCCGCAGAATTTCTTCAAAAATGACATTCACTAAAAAACACCTACTTTCCTAGCTTTCTATCCACATATTCACGCTCTAATTGCGCTAATCTTTCGTGGTCGTATGTTCGACCTTTAAAGTTTTGAAAACGTCTTGGTTGAACTGCTTTCTCTATCTTACGTTTAAACGGGTTAATCTCTTTGTCTTCAAAATATTGTTTTTCTAAAACCTCAATTTGTTCTGGTGTGGTGATATTTTGTTTTCGCCATTTGTTTAAAATGCCGTCAGCATAAGGAAAATTTGCCGTTGCTTTATTTATAATTGTTTTTTCGCAAGCAAGCTGAATAATTTGCATAGAATATCCATCTTCTTTAATCCAACGCTGCATATATTCTATTTCTTTGTTAATTGGTTCGCGACCGCTGTTGCCTAGCCAGCGCATTATATTGCGGTATTCGTTGTTAAACAAACGTATATATTCCTCTGCTTCATCTGCGTCGGCTATGCCACGCTCTGCCCAATTTTGCGCCACACTTTTAATGTAGTTATTGGCTTTCTTGCCATTATCAACACAATATTGTAGTAAAAATTCGATAACATCAATTTCTAATCCCATATCAAGATAAATTTCTAAAAACATTTGGCGTTCACGTTCTTGAAGCGGCTTGCCAAGTATTTCTTCCGCCATTTCAAAAAGTACCCTAACGTTGGGGTTTTGCAAATGTCGCTCGACTTCCTCGATTGTATAAGAAACTTCTTTTATAATAGGTTTTACTTCGTCATTTTTAATTATTGCTTCTTTGCTGGAAGATGTAGAAAATTCATTAATTTTAGCAACAATATCCGCCACATCCGCCATAGACCCTTTACCGACATCGCCGCAAGCTAGACGGGATTCTTTTGGGTCGACAAAATGGTAACCGTATGCTTCTAATTTTTTGATATTTGCTTGCACAATGGGGTTTTCGTACATTGCTGTATTCATTGCAGGGCAAATGATTACGGGGGATTTGGTTGCCATTACCACTGTTGACAGCATATCGTCTGCAATACCATTTGCAATTTTGCCTATAATATTTGCGCTTGCGGGTGCAATAACAAAGACATCGGCACGTTGGGCAAGTGATATATGCCGTATGTCTTCATATATAATTGTTTCAAACATTTCTGTATAAACACGGCGTTTTGTAAGACTTTGTAATAATAAAGGCGTAACAAATTTTGTTGCGGCGTTTGTCATTATAGTATCCACTGTATCACCTTGTTTTGCTAGCAAATTAGCTAATTCTGCCGCCTTATATGCTGCTACCGAGCCAGTTATACCCAATACAATATTTAACATAATTTTAATACCTCTTTTACTATTGCCTGAGCAATATTTTGTTTACCTTCGTATATATTAAAACTTCCATTTTTTGCTACTAAATAACCTAAATGTCCATTAGGCGTAAGATTTGATGTGTCGTTTGCCAGTACAAAATCGCAATTATTTTTCGTCATCAAAGCCTTTGCCTTGCCTAAAGTTTCTTCTTGTGAAAGTCCTGATGTTAGCTTAAAACCAACAATTATAGCATTTGGAGCAAGTGTACGCAATTTCCCAATGGTTTTGGGAATTTTTTCTAAAATAAGTGTAATTTCATCATTATCAGAACTAATTTTACCAACATTTTTGCCTTTAACACGATAATCGGAAACAGCCATTGCGTGGATAATGGCGCAAATATCACCTTTAGCAAAAACTTTTGCCAAAGCAATATCCAAATCCGCCGCAGAACTAATTATAATCTCCTTAACGCCGTTTAAATTCGGACTTACAGCGTTTTTTCCTCTAATATAAATAATTTCGCAATCTTTTGTAAAAAATGCCTCTGCAATCTCTGCGCCCAATTGACCTGTAGAATTATTAATAATACTGCGAACAGCGTCAATCTTTTCAATCGTGCCGCCTGCCGTAATAACAATTTTCATAAAATCACCTCGATATTACAATATACCACGGCGGCGTGCAAAAATCAATATAACAAACACAACAAGCGACCCGCCGCTAATCGCTAGTCCAATATAATACGCACTATTATGATACACAAATTCTATATGATGACTGCCGGCAGGCACATTAACCGCTGCCATTGCGCCATCTATTGCCACTACATCAATCCGTTCACCATCTATAAACGCCCGCCAATTGCCAGTATACGGTATGGAAGTATACATTAAACCGCCATTGGTTGTGGTAATATTGCCAGCAATTCGTGTTTCGCTAAAATGTGCTAGCTCCCAAACTTCGCTTGCGAGTATAGCGAAGCCTTCTTCAAACAGTTCGCGGTTCAAAATACCCACAAAAGTTTGGACAGAGCCACGTCTTGTAGTGGTTTCGGATTGTAATGTAACCATATCACCTTCGCCAAAAGAACCAATGCGGAAAAGATGAGCTTCATTAAAAGAGGCGTTGATATTGCGTACAAGCTGTTCATCATAACCGACTGTAACTTTTATGCCATTGGTGCTTGTTATGCGGATATATGCGTAAAGTTCAGTGTTTTCGGGCATTAGATAGTTAAAGCGGAAAATGCCGTCTGTTTGGTCGTTATCCATTGTAAATGTCCATTCTTTGCCATCAACGCCCACAACGTGCAGATTTTCGTGTCCTACGTGAATAACACGCATAAGCGTAAACAAATCGCCGTCAAGCCCTGTTGCAAGGCGGAATAAATTGTTTTGAGAATTAAATGGATTATGTGTATCGCCCACATAATAGGCTGTTTCTGGACGAACAATAAAGCCAAGTGGCAAATGATGGGAGTTTTCCATTAACACAACACTGCTCTCATTAGCAATGCGATTCCAGAATACGCCGTCATCAGCTGGGTTATCAAGCCTGTCCACCAGATAGCGCATATTTAAAAAAGCGGGTGTAAGCGGCGAAGTTTCGGCAAAGGCATAGCTGTTGCCTGCCGACCAATTGACCAAACCCAAGCCGTTCATAAATCGCAGGGTGTTTTGGTTTGCCATTGATGAAAATAGCGAAATGCCTTGCACGTTGTACATTGCGGGGTCGTTTGTTCCCCAACGGGCGGTGAAATCTGTTCTAAAAAAATCATTCTCGGGAGGTTGACGATGCCGTAAAACCGTCTGAACATTATCATAAGCCCACGGATACTCACCACGGTTTGTCGTATAGCTACCCTGAACTAGACTTGTAAATGACGCAAGAAAGACCTCTGCAAGCACTATAACGCATAGCAAAATTTTTGCGGTTGAAATGGCTCTTGAACTAGCCGCACCACGTAGGACGACAAAAATTGAAATGAACATAAACGCACCAATGCCCAGCCATAGCACGTGTTGGTTGCTGTGTTGGCTGAAAAATGCAAGGGTTAAGAAAGCTACCGCACCAATGCACATTGCGGCGAGATGGCGGATTTGTATACCATTTTTTGTTAATAGTATATATGCACGATATGCCATAACAATCATTACAAACGAGATTAAGAAGGTGTAGCGATAGGGAAGACCGTGGGTTACGGAAAAACCGTGCCAGATGAAATTTAACACATTGATATTTGTGCTGATTAGCATAAAGGTGGCGGCTATAGAATAGCCAATTTTTTCACGCAAAGAAATTTTTGATAGCAAAAACACGGGGTACAACATAATGGCGATTAGTCCGCTGTAGATATTTGGTAGTCCGCCGTGGCTAATGCCTGCTGTTGGCGTAATTGCGGCGAAGCCACCTAAAGCATCAATAAAGCTATGGTTAAAGGCAAAAGATGGGATGCTCATTTCTGCTGTGGCTCGTCCTGTTTGTTGCAATGCCGAATATACGGGTAACGTAAGGAAGGCGGTAAGACCAATTGAGATTGCGGCACAGATTGTTACGGTTAGCAAACACATTAAAAACTGCCGTAAATTAGGCTTGTATCGAAGCGACAGTAAAATAAACATAATTGATACAAAAATACATACGAAAAAACCTATATAAAAGTTAAAGACGACCGAAAGTGCAAGTGAAATAACAAAAAGGGAAAATTTGCCTTCTGTAATAAGGCGATGTAAACCCAAAATAACAAGAGGCAATGTTGCGAAGGTATCCATCCACATAATATTCCAATAAAAGGCGGTTGACCAAGCGCAAAGCGCATAAAGTGCGGCAAAGGCGACAATCATCACATCATCACGTTTATATAAATATCGCAGATACAACGACATAAAAAAGCCTGCAAAGCCTATTTTTATCACCAAAAACAACGTTATTACTTCACGCAGATATTGATGTGGGAAAAGTGCCGCCAAAAAATTAAAAGGACTTGCCAGATAATAGCCAATATGCGCCAAATAATCGTGTCCGCCGCCCGACGTAAACGACCATAACAACGAGCCACCATCACGCAAGCGATGCCATAGTTCGCTTATAAACGGATAGTATTGATGCCAAAAATCTACAATCAAAATTTGCCCGTCACTAAAGGGATAAACGCCTTTAAATGCGAGCATAATCGTAAAAATGAACATTGGAATAACTGCGGATAATATGTGTATGATTATTCTTTTGTTCATAAAACCATCCTTTTTTCTAAAGTAATCTGAAAATACCCATTGCTATTAAAATGATACCTGACGCAATTGTCCAACCCTTGCCACCTGCCGATTTGATACGTAATAATGTTGCAAATCCATTGCCTAATGCAAGAAAACCTATTTGAAAAACGGCAACTAAAATTGGCAAAAAGATTATGGAAATACCTAAAGAAGCAGCGACAAGTCCAACACCCATAGAATCTAGCGAAAGCACCAGCGCAAGTTGCAAAGAACCTTTTTTTGTAATTTTTTCGGGAAGTGTGCCATTTTCTTTTTTAAGAATAGCGCTACCACCAATCCACAACCCAAGCAAAATCAACCATAATGCCGAAATATTCTCAGCCAAATCGGGTGATAAAAAACTAGCGATAACATTGCCAAAAAAAACCGACAAACCCATCACCGCAAGAGATATAACGAAAAGTATTGCGTATGTGAAAAAATCTAGCTTTTGGCGGCGCAAACCGCTTGCTATTCCCATACCTAACGCATCCAAACTTAAAGTTATAGCCAAAATAATTGCCACAAAACCACCGCCCATTAAACATATCTATACATTCTATGGTTAGTTGGTAAAAACGTGATTAAATAAGCTCTGCAAGGTCATTTTTATTATTTAGAGAAGGGTTTTCGATTACGGCGGCAAGCAGTTTTGTAAGGATTTCTCCTATTTCTTTGCCCTCGTTCAGACCTGTTAGACGTATAATGTCCTTGCCCGAAAGTGCCAAATCTTTTATGCTTACAGGTTCGTGAGAGGATATAATTTCTTCAAATAATGTAGAAGTTTTGGCTATAGTATACAATCGGTCGGCAGCTTTATCGCTTTTGGCTAAATTGTCGGCACGCTGGAAAATTAAAAGTTCACGTAGGGTTTGGGCGCCGTGTTTGTTTATAAACCGCTTAATTCCTGTTTTGTCGGGGCGAACGATATTATCGTGCAAGCGGATAATATTAACAGTATCATTTTTTATTATATTATCGAAGCATAAATGACGTAGGGCTTTTGTTGCCAGCTCTGCCGAAAATTTTGCGTGACTGTAGAAATGGTCTATGCCTTTGTCGTCTGTGGTTTTGGTTTGGGGTTTGCCTGTGTCGTGAAAAATGGCGGCTAGGCGTTGGTGTAATACAGGCGGAGTGTTGCGCAAAACCTCTAAAGTATGTTCATAAACATCGTAAAGATGATAGGCATTGGATTGTTCAACGCCACGTAATTTCGCAAAATCTGGCAAAATGACATCCGCACAATCGTTTAAAAATACTTTTATGCCATTAAAATTTTGTGCTACAAGCAATTTTGAAAGCTCTGCGCCAATGCGTTCTCTAGCGATTTTATCTAAATTGCATCTACCTACAACTGCGGCGGCTTGGGTATTTTCTTCTAAAGAAAAGCCCAAAACTGCGGCAAAGCGATATGCACGAATAATGCGCAAATAATCTTCTGCGAAACGCTCGGTTGCGTTGCCTACGCAACGTATTAAGCTCGCCCGCAAATCGTCTATCCCGCCGAAATAATCTACAAGCCCATTTTTTGGCGAATATGCTATTGCGTTTATCGTAAAATCACGACGGCGCAAATCTTCACGCAGGTCTGATGTAAAGCTGACTTGGTCGGGTCTGCGACCGTCGCCATATGTTCCATCAATACGGTAAGTGGTAATTTCATAATACTGTCCGTGAGATTTTACTGCTACGGTGCCGTGTCGACTACCTATTTGTATTTGCTTACATTCGCCGAAAATTTGTGTGATTTCGGATGGTAGAGCGGGGGTTGTAATGTCCCAATCAAGCGGAGTTTTGCCCAAAAGAGAGTCACGAACACAACCGCCGACGGCAAAGGCTTCAAAGCCTGCCACTTGCAGTTTTTCGATAATCTCATTTGCACCTGATGGTATATTAATAATCATTATAAATCCTCAGCTGATTGTCATTGTTTTCAAGTAAAAGACCAGAAGATGGGAGCTTGTCAACCCTAAAATCATCAGTATTTTCGGGAGATTTACCCAAATTCCATTCTACTGTATTTTTGCCTAGTTTTACAAACTGCACACCGCCAGCATTTTTAGCCGAGTATGTAGGCAATAATTCTGTATTAAAAATGAAACCTTTTTCGTTCTTTTTTGTATCCTTTGATGTCACGAAATAGTCTTTATTTTCTGATAGATATTCGATATAGCGAAGCGGGAATTTATCAGAATATGCGTTGATTAATTTTTTGCGGTTGGTTTGTGTGGCATAGCTTGCTAGTGTAACCATAGCCGCCTTGCCATTATCAAAGGCAAAAAACAGATGTCCTGCATAATCGGTTGTTGCTACCACATAAATTATTTTTTCATCATCATCACATTGCAGTATATTATTTAAATACATACCGAGTTGACTGGGCTTACTGTCTTCCAGTTCGTGTGCCTTCATTTTATATACATTGTGCTTATTTGTGAAGAATAAAATATCATCAACATTTTGTGCAGATACTTGTTGGATTATTGCGTCATCTTCTTTAATGTATATAGTAGGATTGCTACGTAAAGGTGTGGTATGTATCTTTTTAAAATAATTTTCTTTCGTTAAATACAGCATCACAGGATAATCTTGAATAAATATTTGTGGTTTAATATCTAAAGGCAAAGCCTCTACAATTTGAGTTTTGCGCTCTATTGCGTATTTTTTGATTATTTCTTTTTGTTCAGTGGATATTATGCCTAATAACTTGCTTTCGTCTGCCAAAATACCTGCAATTTTTTCTATTTCCTTATTTAGCGCGTCCTGTTCGCCTACACGTTTTAGCAAATATTCTTGATTAAGATTGCGCAGACGTATTTCTGCAATAAATTCTGCTTGTATTTTATCAATACCGAAACCCGTACAAAGATTGGGGATAACATCCTTTTCTTTTTTGCTTTCGCGGATGATAGCAATTGCCTTATCAATGTCAAGCAAAATCTTGGCAAGACCTTCTAAAAGATGTAATTTTTCTTTATTTTTAACCAAATCAAAATTAAGCCTGCCCAAAATGCAACCTTTGCGGAAATCTATCCAATGTCGTAAAATTTCTTTAACACCCAATGTCATTGGGCGACCATTTATAAGAAGGTTAAAATTACACGAAAAGCTGTCCATCAGCGAAGTTTGGGCGAAAAGGCGTTGCATTACGGCTTCGGCATCTGCCGATTTTTTAATGTCAACTGCAATTTTTAAGCCCTTTAAATCGGTTTCGTCTCGCACATCTGTAATTTCACGTAATTTTCCACTTTTTACTAATGCGTGGATTTTATCAATAATCGCCTCGATTGTTGTTGTATAGGGAATTTCTGTAATTTCTATACAAGAGTTTTTTGTATCAAAATTCCAAACGGCACGCATTTTAAAACTGCCACGCCCTGTTTCGTTGATTTTTGCTATTTCATCAGAGTTATATAATAGCTCTGCGCCTGTTGAAAAATCGGGTATAAGCGGCGTTATTTCTCCAGTTTTTATTAGCGAAATAATTGCTTCGCAAACTTCTGTTAAATTAAACGAACAAATATTGCTTGCCATACCTACTGCGATGCCTACATTTGGTGTAACGAGCACATTTGGAAAGGTTGTAGGTAAAAGCACGGGTTCTAACATTGTGCCGTTGTAGTTATCTACAAATTGTACGGTATCTTTGTCAATATCTTTAAAAATTTCGGTGCAAATGCCCGCCAGCTTTACCTCGGTATAACGGCTGGCGGCATAAGCCATATCACGTGAATATGACTTGCCGAAATTGCCTTTACTGTCAATAAATGGGTGCAAAAGACTTTCGTTGCCACGGGTAAGGCGTACAAGTGTTTCGTAAATAGCCCCTTCACCGTGAGGATTAAGTCGCATTGTGGTACCTACCACATCAGCAGATTTCATACGGTTGCCCGTTAGTAGCCCCATTTTGTACATAGTATATAACAACTTGCGGTGTGCAGGTTTAAAACCGTCTATCTCTGGAATGGCACGAGATACAATAACGCTCATTGCATATGGCATATAATTGCTTTCTAATGTCTGCACAATCCCTTTTAAAATCGGCGGTGCTTCTTCGTAAACTGTTATTTTTTCAACCTTTTTTCGTTTGGACATCTTTATCCCCTTGCTTTCATAATTTCTTAATTATAATGCTAAAACTCTTGCAAGTCAAGTCAAGACATTGTATAATGAACAAAAATATTTTTGAGGTGGATACATATGCTTACAGAAAACCGTATTGAGGAGATTTTGCGCCAAAGCGGCGCATTGCTTGAAGGGCATTTTATTTTAACCAGCGGTCGTCATGCCAGCCGCTATATGCAATGTGCAAAGATATTGCAATATCCCAATTTTACACAGGAGATTGTGGGGCATTTGAAGCACGGCTTTGCAGGTGATGATGTGGATATGGTGATTGCGCCTGCTGTTGGCGGCATTGTGTTGGGTTACGAGCTTGCTCGGCAAATGGGCGTGCAATCGTTGTTTACCGAGCGTGAAAATGGCGTGATGAAATTGCGTCGTGGTTTTGAAATACCTGTTGGTGCTAAGGTTTTGGTGGCCGAGGATGTGGTAACCACAGGTGGTAGTGTACGTGAGGTTATAGAAGTTGCAAAGGCGGCGGGTGCGGTGATTGTAGGTGTTGCTTTGCTTGTAGATAGAAGCGGCGGTACAATTGATTTTGGCGTGAAAAAAGTTGCAGCATATAGGACGGCAATACCATCGTATGAATCGGATGATTGCCCATTGTGTAAAGATGGCGCAATGCCTGCAATTAAGCCTGGTTCTCGCTTTATAAAATAGCATATTTTAACAAAATTTTTCCCGCCTTTTTGCGCAAGATAAATAAAAAAGAGGTGGGATTTTTATGTTTAGATTTTTGGGAATTATTGTCGTTGCGCTTTTATTTTTAGCGGGATGCGGTGCAAATACCGCCAATGATATTAGTGGGGTTGTCGAGGTTGAAGCGGCGGAACGCATTGATTATTCACATACGGGCGAAACGATGAAATCGGCATCGCCAGAACAAGTTGCAGAGCCACAGATGCAACCGCAATGGACATTGATGACAAATGGCACATATACAAGCAATTTTGACATTAAGCAAAAAAACCGCACGCATAATCTTGATGTGTCGGCGAAAACGCTGGATGGTACGATTGTTGCACCTGGCGAAACATTTTCGTTTAATGAAATAATTGGAAAAGCTACACGTGATAAGGGTTATAAGCTGGCTAAAATATTCATTAAAGGAAAAGAAGAACAAGGTCTTGGCGGTGGCATTTGCCAGTTGTCATCAACCCTTTATAACGCCGCAGAGCAAGCAGGGCTTGAGATTGTAGAACGTCATCCACATTCACGACGTGTTTATTATGTGCCAGAAAATCGTGATGCGGCAGTGGCTTATGGTGGTGTTGATTTAAAAATTAAAAATAATACTGATAAACCGGTGAGAATACATTCCCGTGTTCAAAATGATGAGTGTATAGTAGAAATGCATATACAAATATGAAAAAACGCCGCTTTGCTAATGCAAGCGGCGTTTTTGATTTGCCAATTTTTCGTTGCCACGTTTAAAGTTGCCTGTTGCTTTAGCCATAATTAATTGTGCATTAAAATCGTCGGAATTTTTGATTTCTTCAATAAAGTTCAGCGCTTTGTTACTGCTCAATATAACTACCTGTTTGCCGTGGTATGATATAAAGACCTTTTTATCCTTTGTTATGCGGTATGTGAAAACTTCGCTATCAAACACGCTCTTTTTATCGACGGGATTATTCATACTACCTCCTATCGTTCGTCTAATCGAACTATTTTATCGAATAACGATTGGAAACGCTCATCGTTTTCGTGTGTTATTGCAATAACTGTTAAATCTTTGTCTTTAAAAATATCTGCTAGGATTGCGCAAGCGGTTTCTAAATCTACACCCGATGTTATTTCATCTAGTATCAATACTTTTGGCTTATGCAAAAGAGCACGGGCAAGCACAATGCGCTGTTTTTGCCCGCCTGATAAACCTGACGTGTTAGAGATTTGGCGTTGCAAATCTTCTTCGGTTGGCAAAAAGTCGCTGACACGGGTTACTGACAGGGCGTAATTCAAATCTTCTTGCGGCGGGCGTTCGCCGAAGAATGTTAGGTTGTTTATGGCTGTATCGCTGAACAAATATGGGTCTTGTCGTACATAGCGCACGATTTTGTTATAATCGCTTATGCTAATATCCCGCAATTCTTGCCCGTCTACGGTTATTGTTCCATCGTACTCTAAAAATTCGAGAGCAAGCGCACGGGCTATACTTGTTTTGCCGTAGCCAGACGGTGCAAAAACAGCATATTTGCCGCCTTTTTTAAAGCTCAAATCCAAATCCTTTACAACATATGCATCTTCGTCATATTTTAATCCAAGCCCTTTGATTTCGATTATATTGTTAAAGTTCGGTAAATTGCTCTTTGACGGTTCTTGCTCTGCTTTTTCTTTTGCTTTTTCATACAAGCCTTTTGCGGCACGCATACCATTTAAACCTTCTACAAATTGGATGGTTGGCCAACCCACGTTTTGCACTAATACGAACATTGCCATCATATCACCAAAGCCAAAATCGGGGTTGGTGATGACGAAATATGAACCTATGCCGATGGTAGCAAATGTAACAAAGAAATTGGAATATCCTGTAACGAAATTAGCCAATACCTCGTAAAATTCGGCTTTCATTCTAGCTCGCTCGTTTCTGCGGTTTACTTTTTCGTGGCGTTGCATAAAGATTTCTTGCTTGTCGTATGCAATAATTTCGCGCTGGCCTTGCAAACATTCGCGTGCGATATTTACATATTCGGCAGAATCTTCTGAATATGCCTTTGTACGGGCGTTTAATCCTTTTCCGAATGGAGCGGAAACCAATGTCAACAAGCCCATAACGCCCAAAACAGCAAGAGCCAACAATGGGTTCAGCCACAACATAGCACCCAGCGAAAAAATGATGGATGATATGCGCAGGGCAATCAACGCTTTGTGACGGAAGTATTTATCACGTAGCACATCAATGTCTACTGTGAAATACGATAAATCTTTTGTGCTGTCTTCAGCCGGTGTTTTTAGTCTGCGGCCAAATAAAAACTTCATACGCTCGCGACGGGCTATGTACAGCATTTCAAACGTATAAGCAAGTCTAAAACGCACTGCTATTAAGTCGGAAAAGAAGTTGATGGGGAATAATGCCGCTTGCCAAATTATAGCGGTTATCAACACTGTCATATTTCCGCTGTCGGCGGCATTGCCCATCTCTCTAAACAAAAACGCCTGCACTACGCCAAATATAGCGGCGATTATTGAAAAAATTATTGCCGCCGTCATATTAAATTGTGATTTCTTTGTCTTCATAAATTTCTCCCTTATAACATAATTACCAGCAAAGTTAATTGTAACATCGCAATATGGCAAATGCAATCAACCAATGGTTGAATTATTCATCAGTCAATGCGTTTAAAATCTTTTTAATTTCAACATCTGCCACAATTTTGCCGTGAACCTTGCAACAACCAACAACATTACGAACATCGTCCGCTGTTACCGATGTGCCAATTGCCAAAATGCCAATTATCCTAATACGCAATTTTTTGCCTGTGCTTTGCAAACGTATAATATCACCCTTGCTAAGGTTAATAATGCCAACACCAGACAATGTTTGTTTGCCATTATCTTCTTGCTGTATAAAATGTGTAAACTCGCTACTATAACCTTCCAAAGACTTGCGAGCCGCATTGCGCATAAAATCGCTGCGGCTGTCAAACAACCCACGGCTAACCAAATAGTCAATCTGTCCAAGCTCGACAGGATTTAAATTTATGCTTATTTTTTCGGTCTTCATAAGTTTACTCCTTCCAAATAGAATACATTAGCATTCTACCAGACTACTAAATGGATGTCAAGTATAAGTTATTATGCAAATTATGTCGGGCAAGCTGGGTTGCTTCGGGGTTAGATTTAATCTTAAAAATACTTGCAACTTTTTTAACAATATTGTGCAACGAATAAATTATCAAAAAAATTGAAATTAAAGATTGATTTTTTGTGCAAGATATATTATAATGATTTAAGTAACATATCGGACGACCATTAAAACCTTGCTGTTGTGGGCATAAAGCCGCAGTTTAGTATTTTTATGTAAGATTGCGAATTAATTAACGCAATGGCATAAAACGGCGACCGATAAAAAAATAAAACAGGGCAAAATGCCCAACATATCAAGGGAGGATATCCAAAATGAAAAAAACAAAATTGCTTGGCATTGTTTTTGCTGCAGCACTTGGTTTGGTTTTGGCAGCTTGCGTTTATGATGGCGAGTTTGTACCAGGCGAAACAGGCGCAGTAACTTTACCAGCCAGCGTGTTGCCAAATGCAACAGCAACATTTACACCAGGTACTTACACAGGTACCGCTTTCGTTACTAACGTAGGTGGCGGACAATGGAGAGGTCAAACACCTATGGTTGTTGACGTAACTTTCTCTGCTAACCAAATTGTTAGCATCAACCTTGTAAGCCACGGCGAATCTAGATATGCGCCAAACTCTTATATGTATCGTGCATATCCAGGCGTTGCTGACACTATCTTGGTAGAGCAATCTACTCTTGGTGTACGTTTTGATGTTGAAGGCGACCGTAATGCGGCTAACTTCAATGCTGGTCGTGACAATGCTATCAACGTTTTCACTGGTGGCACTAACACCCAAGAAATCATTGTTTTGGCTGTTGAAGACGCTATCCGTCAAGCTGGCGTAGAGCCAAGCGCACTTAACCGTGTAAACCAAATTGAGAATATGACTGCTCCTATTATGGGTGACCGTTTTATTCCAGGTATGCAATTTGTTTATGTTCCTGCTGGTGTTTATCGTGTAGCAGACCCAACTGCTTTGGCACTTGAGTTAATTCCTATTGACACTGCTTGGACTACTGACATTTCAAATGCTACACGTCAAGAGTTTGGCGTATTGCATAACAACTTGCGCAGATACTTTGATGACAATGCAGTTGCTTTAGGTTTGGCTACTGCAACAAACGTAACTTATCCACATGCTGACACAGTAAGTGCTGGTCTTGCTCGTGCATTAAATGCCACTTTTGGCTATAATCTTGAAGCTAACGACCCTAACCCACTTGCAGGCAACTCTCGTGGTACTTGGATTCAAGTTTCTTTTGGTCGTAACGTGTTCTATATAGGTGAATCTGCTGGTACTGCAGGCGATTTCTTCTCTGGCCTGTTTAATGGTGGTACTGGCGATTCCGCTCACGAAGGTGCGCCACAAGCTCTTGAAACAGTTGGTAACAATACTTTAGGTAACTACTGGTGGTCACAAGTGGCTTCTCGTGTTGCAAACGACCAACAGTCTGCACACGGTATTGACGCTCCTGACGTTTCTTCTAATGCTACAATGAGCGCAAGAGGTCTTCGCGTAGCTCTTGAAACTGCTATGCGTCGTGCAGGTGCTAATCCAGCTAACATCACTCCAATTCCACACTCTCCATTCTATCGTGCATATAGCTACAACAACGATGGTCGCACTGAAGGCGTTATGCTTGTTCCAGGTTTCCACCAAGTGTCTATTTCTGAAAGCGTAAACCTTGATATTACTCTTGACCGTGAAGTTATCCGCGTGTTGTGGATACGTGGTGCTAGTGCTGAAACTGTACCAGGTTGGGATAATGCAAACTGGACTGCTTTCCGTAACAGTATCCTATTTGCTTATGCGCAAACATTTGCAAATGGCGGACGTAGTATTGAAGCTCTTGCTGAAATCACACCAATGGAAGGCGTAGATGTTGCTTTCTCTAACGCTGTTTTGGACGCTATTAGAGGTGTTATTAACAATAACAACCTAGACAATGTTAACCAAGCTGGTCGTTTGGGTCATTTTAACTATTAAGAAATAGCAAGATATTAAAGAAGGCGGGATACCGCCTTCTTTTTTGTGCTTGACATTTTATTTAGTTTTGGCTATTATATTAACGATGCAGACACATATTTGATGTCTGTTTTGAGGGGAGGGCGGTATAAATGGCTTTTGATGGTATAGCGGTGGCGGCTTTGGTGGCTGAGGTTTCTGGTAAAGTGGTTGGTGGGCGTATTGATAAAATTAATATGCCTGAGAAGGACGAGATAGTAATGACGGTGCGGTCGCAAGGTGGAAATTTACGTTTGTTGTTGTCTTGCAATGCGAGCTTCCCACGATTGCATTTGACTGCGGCGGCAAAGGAAAATCCTATCACTGCACCGCTTTTTTGTATGATGTTGCGCAAGCATTTGCAAGGTGGGCGCATTATAGCTATAACACAACCCACCTTAGAGCGTATTGTGCGTATAGATATTGATGCATATAACGAGATGGGGGATTTGGTACGAAAAACACTTGTGCTTGAGATTATGGGACGGCATAGCAATATAATTTTGATTGATGGTGATATGGTGCTTGATTGTATTAAGCATATTTCGCTTGGGACAAGCGTACGCCCTATGTTGCCTGGGCGGCAGTATTTGCCTGTGCCGTCGCAGGATAAGAAAAGCCCATTTGAACTAGATAAGGCAAGTTTTACTTATCCACTTGATTATATAGGAATTAGCAAGTTTAGTTCAGGTATTTTTGAACAAATGATGGGTAAGTTATACGATAATTTTGCAGGTGTAATGCAAGATGTTGCGGAGGGCAAGTTTTTTCCTTATATTTTGTTTAACAATGCTAATAATCCTCAAGAATTTGCATTTTTTGGGCGAGAAGTTTTTGGAGAAGAATTTACGCGTGTATTTGCATCTTCTTCTGATATGGTCGAGTTTTATTATGGTGCAAAAGATACGCAAGATAGGGTTAGGCAACGGTCGGCGGATATGCGGCGTGTGGTGAGCAATTTGATAGAGCGTTGTGTTAAAAAGGCTGATGTTCATCAAAAAACCTTGCGAGATATTGCGGATAAAGACCGCTTGCGACTTTTTGGTGAGCTGATAAATGCCAATATTTACGCCATCCCAAGCGGTGCAAGGTCTGTGCGTTTGCAGAATTTTTATGACGAAAATTGGGCGGAAATTGATGTACCGCTTGATGTACAAAAATCTGCTGTTGAAAATGCGCAGATGTATTTTAAAAAATATAATAAACAAAAGCGTACAGTCGATGCGCTTGTTGTGCAAATGGCGCAAAATGAGGAAGAATTGGCGTATTTGGAAGCGGTGATGCAGTCGATAGAGCAGGCGGAAAATGTGGCGGATTTGGTGCAGATTAGGGAAGAGTTGCAACAAGAGGGCTTTATTAAGAAAGCAAAAACAAAGGGCAAGCAAAAAGCACCGCTTGCAACGAAGCCGTTGCATTTTACATCCAGTGATGGTTTTGATATATTTGTAGGCAAAAATAACCAGCAAAACGACCAATTGACCAAAGCTGCGGATGGTGCGGATATTTGGCTTCATACAAAAAACTATCCTGGTAGCCACGTGATTATACGTAACAAAAATGGCGAGGTAAGCCAGCAAGCCTTAGAAGAAGCGGCAAATTTAGCCGCATATTATTCTAAAGCCCGAAATTCAAGTATGGTTGCCGTGGATTATTGCCCACGCAAAAATGTTAAAAAACCAGCCAAAGCCAAACCGGGTATGGTAATATATGATAATTATAAAACTGCTTATATAACACCAAAAGAACCATCGCAGACTAATGGAGGCAACTAATGTATTATCCTCTACAAATCCCGTATATCTTGAAGGATGAACATTTGAAGCATATTAGCTATTGCGAAGAAATCGCTGATGCATTGGAGGATTTTGTTATATGTATATGGCAATTGACACCTCGGTCGTCTGCAAATGTATTTGTCAATAACATAATAGCTACAGATGGATGTATTGATTTGGTTGTTAATTTTACTAAAAAACAAATAGGGTTTGTGGGTATGAGCAAAACCAATTTTAACTTTAAAATAAGTACGCAAGAGCATTTTTTTGGAGCTAGGATGAAACCGGGGACATTTCACCAAATAACTAATTTATCGGCAACGCTTGCTATGGATAGCTTTGTTTCCCTTAAAGCTGTCGATATAAATTTTGATACAAAAACCTTTTTTGCACTGTCTTTTGAAGGGGCTAAAGAAGTTTTTATTAAATACTTGAAAGAAATTTTTGACGATGAAAAGCCAAATGAATATGTTATGCTGTTTGATAAGTTAAGCAATGAATTACCGAGATTTGCTTCTGAAGTTTATAAAATGCTAAACCTAAGCCCAAGGCAATGTCAACGTAATTTTTTGAAACATTTTGGAATAAATCCGCAATTAGCCCTTTCGATAATTCGTTTTCAGCATTGTCTTAAAATTCTTACGTCGGGAACAAAAACAAATGATGTGCTAGAGAGTATCGCATATTACGACCAATCTCATTTTATCAAAGAATTTAAGCGCAATATAGGGCTTACGCCACAAGAATATTTGGCACGTTGCAAAAGATGACGTATTTTTACTATACATTGATATTTAGTTAGGCTAAAATTAAAGCATATTTTAATTTTGGGAGGAAAGAAAATGAATTTTAATGGAATTAGTGTGCGTATTTTAGTACGCAAAGATTTTGGTGAATATTTTGATTTTTGCACAGAAAAATTGGGATTGATACCAGTGTGGGGCGATAGCAGCGGACCTTATGCATCTTTTGCGATGCGTGAAAACGAGAAGCCTTGTATTGCAATATTTGTAGGAAAAAACACAGAAATATGGAAGGGATATAAGCAACCGCCCCACACGACATCACCCGATACAATTGCGGCGATAATAACATCAAGTAATTTTGAAGAAGATTATAACAAGCTAAAAAAGCAAGGTGTAGAATTTTTGGATGAGTCGCAGTTTGTTTCGGGATGGGAAATGCTTTGTGTGTATTTTAGAGACCCCGAAGGCAATCTATTTGAGCTAAACAACGGCGAAATATAGCAAGGCATATGACGAACCTCGAAACAGTGCGTGCAAGCCACAAATGTAGGGACACAATATATTGTGTCCCTACATTTGTGGCTTGCACGCACTGTTTGTCAACAATGCACAGGAATCCGCATTTCCCATTGATATTTCAGAGCAGTTTTGTGGTGTTTTGTTTATCTATGGTTCGCAGCTTGTTGTACTGCACGCTGCATCATATTTACATAACTTTGGTTGCCGTTGTGTGTACGGCTACCGCTAAAATGCAGGCAGATATGCCCATTAAGACCATTATCACGTATGGTAGAGCCTGCGTGCGGCATTGTGTTTATTGCGGCGGCTATTGTGCGACCATTGATGGTAACTAGAACTGGGCGAGGATCCCAAGACCATACGCCAGATGTTTGGCGCAGGGTGTTTGTGTTGGTTTGGGTTAAAGTTTCAACATCGGCGTGGTTGCCAGCAGACATAACCCGTACTGTATATGTAAGACCGCTTCCTATATCGTAGACCTGTATTAATGTGCCTGTTGAAATAATACTGCGGACTTCGTTCCACGGTGTAAGCTCGATTTCGCCTGTGGGTATGCTTGCGGCGGTTGGCTGTCGTATGTAACGGCGGGCGACGTAGCCGCTAAGCTCGCCGGCTGTTATATGAGTGAATTCGTTATTACAACCCATATCCGATACCTCTACACGTGTGCCAGCGGATAAAGTTGTGATTATGTCGTGTGCCGTAGATGGTCCGCTACGCAAGCGCAAATTGTCTGTGGTAATAAATTGGTTGCGAATTTCTTCCGTTTCTTCTATAACATATGTAGAATTTCCGCCTTCGTAATTATCGGCAATTGCCGTTGTTGCAAATGTTACAAATACTGCCGCTACTGTTGTAATAATTAAGCCTAAAATTTTTGATTTTTTCATTAATGAACCTACCTCTTTCGTATTTTTTGTAATATTTAGCCGCAAATGTTACGGACTTTTGTAATAATTTTAATATATTGTAACATTGATGTAACATTTTGTCAAGGGAAATTTTTGCGAAGTTTCCCTTGAATATTGCAATGTTTTGTTGAAAAGCAAAATTTTTTGAAAATTTTTTGAAAAAAATCTTGACAGAGGGGGGGGGATTATGATATGGTATTATTATGCAGTTAGCTAACTTGCCAAATTACATAGCAAGGAGGTGCGACAACGATGGATGTTATTTTTGGAATACTCGCCGCCATATGGTTATACCTGCATTAGTAAGATAAAAATGCAACAAGCTCCACCGCAGTTTTGCGGTGGGGTTTGTGTGCTTTAAATAAATTTAAGGGGGACACACGATGGAAAACTCACTTGAAGTTAAAAATCTAACGAAATATTATGGTAGTTTTAAATTAAGCGATGTAAGTTTTAACATTCCTCTTGGTGGTATAGTGGGGCTTGTAGGAGCAAACGGAGCTGGCAAGACGACTACCTTAAACTTAATTCAGAATATCATTAGAAAAGATAATGGCGAAGTCTTGTTTTTCGGGAAGCCGAGCGAGGATAGAATACCGCAAAATGTGGCGGTTGTTGCTGATAATATTTATTATGAGAAAGGCTGGAAGGTGTCCGAGCTAAATAAAATAGTTAAAAGGTTTTATGATAACTGGAATCAAGCAGAATTTGAAAGGCTTATTGAAAAATTTGCGCTTGATAAAAGCAAAGCGATAGGACAGTTAAGCAAGGGTATGAGCATAAAGTTGATGATAGCCGTTGCCCTTTCACGCAACGCACGTTTATTAATTTTAGATGAACCAACAAGCGGACTAGACCCAATTGCACGTGATGAGCTTTGTGGAATTTTATTAGATTTTGTTTCTGATAAAACAAAGAGCGTGCTTTTTTCTACACATATTACATCTGATTTAGAAAAGATTGCGGATGATGTGGTTTTTTTAGTTAATGGCGAAATTCGCCTTAATGATAAAAAAGATAATATAATAAGGAAGTTTTCTAATGATGAACTTAAAACGCTAGATGATATAATAATACACTTGCACGAAAAAGAGGGGGTTCGTTATGAAAAAGACGCTTAATTTTATGTTGCTTGATATGCAATCTATAAAAGGTGCTTTTGGTTTAAAGATGTTCATTGCCTTTGCGGTGCTAACAGTAACTGGATACACGTCTATGGGTGTTGGCGGTATATTTTTTGGCGGTGTTTTTATTATAACGCAATTTTGCACACAACCTTTTTCTGATGGTGCAGATGGTCTTGATAGATTTTACATAACCCTTTCACTTTCCAGAAAGCAAGTGGTTTTTGGAAGGTATTTATTTGTTTTGTCTTTTATGGCTTTGGCTACTTTATTATATCTTGTCGTAGGCGTGGTTTTGCCTTTAATATTAGGCTCGGGCGTAACTTTTGAACATCTTCCAATGATGTTTGTGATATATTTTATATCAAACTTTACTCTTTCTGTTTCTTTGCCAGTCTTGTTTAATCTTGGTTTTAAAAAAGCAAGACCTATAGCACAGCTTTTTCCACTTTTAACGGTTTTGGCTATAGCACTTTTTAATGTAGGAAGTGAAAACGGTGTCGAAAGCAATGTTGCTGGAATTTTGAATTACTTCAATACTTTACCGAGCGGTGTATTGGTTTTGTTTGCGGTGCTTATCTGCTTCATTATATTTACGGTTTCGTTATTTGTATCTTTAAAATTATATGCAAAACGAGAATTTTAAGCTCAATATAAAAACGATATAAAAAAATGAAATTTTTTGAAAAAAGTGCTTGACACAATGGTCTTGTTGTGATATTATGGTTTTTATGTGTGCGACATCTAAGCTATGAAGCGTGAGGTTGCTGGTCTTTGACTGGGTTTTCCGTGGAGCGATTTGGGCTAATCCCGAGCGATGGTTGCAATGCGTATTTGATTATGTGTTTCATTTAGAGCTGGTTTGTGTAACGAAGCTCGAAACACTCGGGTGCGTGTTTTGCAAATGTCGGAGGGGTTTGGCGTGTAGCCAAGCCACTTTTTTATGTTAGTGAGCTGATATAGTTTTATGTAAGGCAAAGCCTTAAAAACAAAATTATATTAAGCATAAGTCGGCACGATATGGTATGCGGACGTTGCCCGTAAAACCAAGGACATTTTGCAAAAGGAGGTTACAAACTTGTCAAACAAAATTAGAATTTGCTTAAAGGCGTATGACCACAAAATTATTGACGCATCTGTGGCGCAAATTATTGACACAGCCAAAAAAAATGGCGCAGAGGTAAAAGGACCTATTCCTATGCCTACACGCCGTGAAGTGGTTACTATACTTCGTGCTGTGCATAAATACAAAGACAGCCGCGAGCAATTTGAACAACGCACCCACAAGCGTTTGATTGATATTTTGGGAACAACACCAAAATTAGTTGAAGCGTTGGGCAGATTAGATTTGCCTGAAGGTGTTGGGATTACTGTAAAAACTATGTAATTATTTCAAGAACCGCTAGGTTCCGCTGAAGGAGGAAATGTAAAGTGTTAAAACCAAAAAAAGCGATTTTGGCTAGAAAAATTGGTATGACGCAGGTTTTTGCCGATAATGGCGAATTAGTGCCTGTAACTGTTTTGGAAGCAGGACCTTGTGTGGTTGTGCAAAAAAAGACAGTAGAAAATGACGGCTATGCCGCAGTAAAAGTAGGCTTTAAAGAGGCGAGGGTAAATGCCCGTGGCAATGTGTATCTAAACAAACCTGACAGAGGGCAGTTTGATAAAGCTGGCGTGGCTTATAAAAAATATTTGCGTGAATTTAGATTTGAAGATTGCGACCAATATGAAGTTGGTGCTACAATTGACGCTGGTATCTTTGAAGCAGGCGAAAAAGTCGATATAACTGGCACATCTAAAGGTAAAGGTTATGCGGGTGTTATCAAACGCTACGGCTTTGGAAGAGGTCCAGAAACGCACGGCTCTAAACATCACAGAGCGTTAGGCTCTATGGGTCCTGGTACAACGCCAGCACGTGTGCGTAAAGGCAAACCAATGTCTGGACGTATGGGCGGTGAACAGGTAACCACACAGAATCTGCAAGTAGTGCGTGTAGATGCAGAGCGCAACCTTATTTTGGTAAAAGGTGCAGTACCTGGACCAAAGGGTAAAATGGTTAGCATTAAAAATACAACGAAAAATAAATAATTTTGTAAGAAAGGAGAGTTATTGTGGCTACAGTTGATATATTGAAAATGGACGGCAGTGTTGCTGGCAAATTAGAGCTTAATGATGCAGTTTTTGGCGTTGAACCTAACGAAGACGTTGTACATCTTGCCGTTGTCCAATATTTGGCAAACCAGCGTCAAGGCACACAATCTGCTAAAACAAGAGCAGAAGTGCGTGGCGGCGGAGCTAAGCCTCGTCCGCAAAAAGGTACTGGTCGTGCTAGACAAGGTACTATAAGAGCACCGCATTGGACTGGCGGTGGTGTAGTGTTTGCACCGAAACCACGTGATTATAGCTTTAAGTTAAACAAAAAAGTTAAACGTCTTGCTATGAAAAGTGTTTTGTCCAGCAAAGCGGCAAGCGGCAAAATCTTAGTGATGGACGAGCTTACACTAGGCGGCGTTAAAACAAAAGATATGGTTAAAGTGCTTGGCAACATAAAAGCTAACAAGCCGTTGATTGTTATGAATGATGACGATAATACAAAAAATGTAGTATTGTCTGCAAGAAATATTCCCGACGTTAAAACTGCTGGTGTAAACACTATCAATGTTTATGATATTTTAAAACACGATAATTTGGTTATTACCAAAGAAGCGGTAAACAAGATTCAGGAGGTGTATGCATAATGGCTGATTTGAAATATTATGACATCATCTTAAAGCCTGTTATCACTGAAAAATCAATGGATACTATGGCTGATAAAAGGTATGCTTTCTATGTTCATCCACAAGCTACCAAAAATCAAGTAAAAGAAGCTGTGGAAAAAATGTTTGAGGGCACAAAAGTTGAAAAAGTAAACACAATGAACCTTCAAGGCAAGAAAAAACGCCAAAGAAGCTGGAAATACGGCAAAACGGCTAGACGTAAAAAAGCTATTATTCAGCTTACACAAGGCAGTAAAGATATTGAATTATTCCAAGGAATGTAATTAAGAAAAGGATGTGAAAATTTTGGGTATTAAACGTTTTAGACCCTATACGCCATCCCGCCGTCATATGACAAGTTTGGATTTTGCGGAGATAACAACAAAAAATGCTCCTGAAAAAAGCCTTACAAAGCATTTGAGAAAACATTCGGGACGGAATAATCAGGGCAGAATAACCGTTCGTCATCGTGGCGGCGGTCATAAAATTAAATATCGTGTTATTGACTTTAAGCGTACAAAAGACGATATTTTTGCAACAGTTAAAACTATTGAATATGACCCAAACCGCACTGCAAACATTGCCCTTTTGGCTTATGCAGACGGTGAAAAGCGCTACATCATTGCTCCTGCCGGACTTAAAGTTGGCGACAAATTGATGAATGGCGTTAATGCGGAAATACACGTAGGCAACTGTTTGCCAATGACGCATATTCCGCTTGGCTCTACTATTCATAATATCGAAATGAAGCCAGGCAAAGGTGCGCAATTGGTACGCTCTGCTGGTAATGCGGCACAGCTTATGGCACGTGAAGGTAAATTTGCCACAGTGCGCTTGCCATCGGGCGAAACCCGTATGGTGCCTGTAGAATGCCGTGCAACTCTTGGCACAGTGGGCAACAGCGACCACGAGCTTGTTAAAATTGGTAAAGCTGGGCGTAAACGCCATATGGGTATACGCCCAACAGTACGCGGTTCTGTAATGAACCCAAATGACCACCCGCACGGTGGTGGTGAAGGACGTGCGCCAATTGGTCGCCCTGCACCTGTTACGCCTTGGGGCAAACCTGCGTTGGGTTACAAAACCCGTAAGAAAAACAAGCATAGTGATAAATATATTGTTAGCAAACGCAAAAGCAAAAATCGTAAATAATGCGGAGGTGCTTAAATGGAACCACGTATTGCGAAACTTGATAAAATTGAGTGTGCGGGGTATTTGCTTAAAACTAGTATGACAGAGGTTGGTGCAAACAACCCAATCCCTGCGTTTTGGGGCGAGATAATGGCTGATGGAAGGTATCAGGCATTGCGCAATATACCACGTACACCCGAAGCTGGATGTTTTGGCGATTATGGCGTTTGTATAATGCTTAATGATGACGATATGGATTATGTTATAGCTATGGCTTTGGAGGATGGCGTGGATGTGCCTAGCGATTGGCACAGATGTACAATACCAGCAGGTGATTATGCCGTTTTTGAAACCACCTTGCCTAATTTAGGCAATACTTGGGGTTATTCTATCGAATGGATGGAGAAAAACGGCTATACCATAGCCCATTACGTAAGTTTTGAATATTATGACGAGCGTATGTCAAATCCAGACCCAACACAACAAACCATTGATATTTATATCCCTATAATCGAACGTAAGCTCAAAAAGTAAGAGAGGAGGCAAACAATGGCACGTTCTCTAAAAAAAGGACCGTTTGTGGATGACCATTTGATTAAAAAAGTGGACGCACAAAACGAAGCTGGCACAAAAACTGTGATAAAAACTTGGAGCAGACGCTCTACAATATTCCCACAAATGATAGGACACACTATCGCCGTACACGATGGACGCAAACACGTACCCGTTTATATAAGCGAGGATATGGTAGGGCATAAGTTGGGCGAATTTGCGGCAACAAGAACCTATCGTGGACATACAAAGGACGAAAAGCGTTCTAAAGTGCGTCGTTAATGATGGGATTGCGGGTCAAGCCCGCAATGACAGAAATCTTGGAAGGAGGAAAAGATTTTGCCGAAGGGACAATCAAGAACTCAATATAAAAGAGAAAGAAATAAAACCGAGCGTGATAACAGACCACAAGCACATGCAAAATATATTCGCTTGTCTGATACAAAAGCACGCATTGTGCTTGACCAAATAAAAGGCAAGGGCATAAAAGAAGCAAGAGCATTGCTTTTATACAACCCACGCTATGCGGCATCTGTTGCATTAAAGGTATTGGATTCTGCCGTTGCTAATGCAGAAAACAACCTTGGTATGAATGTCGACAATTTGTTTGTACAAGAAGTGCGTGCTAACAAAGGAAGCAGTCATTACAGCCGCTGGCGTTTAGAGCCTCGTGCAAGAGGTCGTGCAAACCGCAGAGAAATTAAGTTTAGTCACGTAAGCATTATATTGAATGAGAAAAAGTAGATAAGATTGGTGGTGAAAAAATTTGGGACAAAAAGTAAATCCCCACGGTTTAAGAGTAGGTATAAATAAAGAATGGGACAGTGTATGGTATGCTGAAAAAGGCTTTGGCGACCAGCTTGTAGAAGATGCTAAAATCCGCAAATTCTTAAAGAAAAAGCTGTTTTTGTCAGGGGTTAGCAGAATAACCATTGCCAGAACACCAAGCAAATGCCGTGTTGTGGTACACACCGCAAAACCAGGTATTGTTATAGGCAGAAGCGGTCAAGCCATTGCAGAACTTACAGCGCAAGTGCAAAAATTTATAACAGACCCAAAACAAAAAGCCGCTGTAGATGTGCAGGAAGTACGCAGACCAGAGCTTGCGGCGCAGCTTGTTGCAGAAGATATTGCAAAACAGCTTGAAAATCGTGTTACGTTTAGACGCGCAATGAAACAAGCTATGACACGCAGTATGAAATTTGGCGCAAGAGGTATTAAAACAATGGTGTCGGGTCGCCTTGGCGGTGCTGATATTGCTAGAAGTGAAACTTATCATGAAGGCTCTATTCCGCTACAAACGCTACGTTCTGATATTGACTATGGTTTTGCAGAAGCCGATACAACCTATGGAAAATTGGGCGTTAAGGTTTGGGTATATAAAGGTGAAATTTTGCCAGGTATGAATGCCGCAAAAGAGCCTGATATTCCACCTGCAAGCCAAGAGCGCAGAGGAAGACGCAACGACCGTGGTGGAAACAGAAACAGCGGTGCAAATCGTGGCGGAAATAACGCAAGAGGAGGCAGGAACTAATGTTAATGCCAAAAAGAGTAAAAAGACGTAAACAATTCCGTGGTCGCCTTAAAGGCAAAGCGTTGAAGGGCAATAGAATAATCTATGGCGATTTTGGTCTTGTTGCACAAGAGCCTAGTTGGATTACATCCAACCAAATCGAGTCTGCTCGTATCGCAATGACCCGTTACATCAAACGTGGCGGTAATGTTTGGATAAAAATCTTCCCAGACAAACCAATTACAGCAAAACCTGCTGAAACACGGATGGGTAAAGGTAAAGGTGCACCAGATTATTGGGTAGCAGTTGTTAAGCCTGGTCGTGTAATGTTCGAGCTTAACGGTGTTGCCGAAAGCACAGCAAGAGAAGCATTGCGTCTTGCTATGCACAAATTGCCTATTAAATGCAAAATCTACGGCAGAGAAGAACTAGACAAAGAACTTGACCAAAAAGCAGCTGACCAGCTTGCAAAAGCTCAAGAGAAGCAAGCTATTAATGAATAAAAGGAAGATGGTGAATAGCGGTGAAAAGTAGAAACTATCTTGAGGAATTGTCAGCAAAGTCCCCAAAAGAGCTGCAAAGCGAGCTTGTGAACGCAAAAAAGGAGCTATTTAATCTAAGGCTTCAAAATGCCACAAATCAGCTAGACAACACCGCAAGAATAAAAGAAGTGAAACGCAATATTGCCAGAATTAATACAGTTATAACCCGCACAGAGCGTGGTTTGGCATAAAGAGATTGCGAAGGGGATATAACCCTTGTAAAGGAGGTTAAACGTGGCTCAAACCGAAGTTTCCAGAAATTTGCGTAAAACACGTATTGGCACAGTTACAAGCGACAAAATGGACAAAACCATAGCTGTTGCTGTTGAAATTAACTTGCGCCATCCAAAGTACAAAAAAATTGTAAAGCGCACCTATAAACTTAAAGCCCACGACGAAAATAACGATTGCGGTATTGGCGATAAAGTCCGTGTTATGGAATGTCGCCCGCTTTCAAAAGACAAACGTTGGCGTTTGGTTGAAATATTAGAAAGAGCGAAGTAATCCCTTGGTCGCCTTATGGCGGAGCGGGAAAGGAGAAAATCGAATATGATTCAACAACAAACAAGACTTGTTGCGGCAGATAACAGCGGTGCAAAAGAAATTATGTGCATACGTGTTATTGGCGGTAGTGGTCGTAGATATGCCGGTGTTGGCGATATTATTATCGCATCTGTAAAAGATGCAACACCCGGCGGCGTTGTAAAAAAAGGCGACGTTGTAAAAGCCGTTGTGGTACGCACCAAAAAAATGGTTGGTCGTGCAGATGGTAGCTATGTTCGTTTTGACGACAATGCGGCAGTCATCATCAAAGATGACAAAAATCCACGTGGCACAAGAATCTTTGGTCCGGTAGCAAGAGAGCTTCGTGATAAGCAATATATGAAGATACTTTCTCTTGCACCAGAAGTCTTATAAGGAGGTTATAAAAAATGGCTAGTAAAATTAAGCGTGGCGATAACGTCATTATAACCACCGGCAAAGACAAGGGCAAACAAGGCACAGTTATGGCGGTGGATCACAAAAACCAAAAGGTTATGGTTGAAGGTGCTAATATGATTAAAAAGCACACAAAAGCCAACCAACAAAATCCGCAAGGCGGAATTATTGAAAAAGAAGCGTTTTTACACATTTCAAACGTGGCATATATGCACAAAGGCAAACCGTCAAAAATCGGTTTTGTGGTTGAAATGACAGAGAAAAATGGCAAAAATGTTAAAGTTAAAAAGCGTGTTGCAAAGTCAACAGGCGAGGTAATTGACTAAGAAACTCATCCGAACTTTGGTATTTTCCCAAAGCTGAAAGGAGAAAAACCGTGACAAGATTTAGACAAATGTACGAAAGCGATATTGTTCCTGCTATGATGGAAAAGTTTGCGTACAAAAATAAAATGGCTGTGCCAAAGATTGAAAAAATCGTTGTAAACGTAGGTCTTGGTGAAGCAAAAGAAAATAATAAGGCAATGGAAGCCTGTCTTGGTGATATAGCCACAATAACAGGTCAAAAACCAGTGCCAACACTTGCCCGTAAATCTGTTGCAAACTTCAAATTGCGTGAAGGTATGCCTATTGGCGTAAAAGCAACATTGCGTGGTGATAAAATGTATAGCTTTTTGGATAGAGTGATTTCTGTGGCATTGCCGCGTGTGCGTGACTTTCAAGGTGTTTCTGGCGAAGCATTTGATGGTCGCGGTAACTACACATTAGGCATTAAAGAGCAAATCATTTTCCCAGAAATTAGCTATGAAAAAATTGATAGAATCCGTGGTATGAATGTAATCATCGTTACCACTGCAAAAACTGACGAAGAAGCTCACGAGCTACTAAGACTCTTTGGTATGCCGTATAAGCGCAACCAATAAGGAGGTCGTAATCTTTGGCTAAGAAAGCAATGGTTGTTAAACAACAACGCAAACAAAAATTTAGTGTAAGAGAGTATACACGCTGCAAACTTTGCGGCAGACCGCACTCTGTATTGCGTAAATACGCCATATGCCGTATCTGTTTTAGAGAATTGGCATACAAAGGGCAAATCCCTGGCGTTCGCAAAGCCTCTTGGTAGTAGGGGCAAAAATGCACAAGCAACAACTCTATAAGGAGGTAAAAAAATGGCAATGAGCGACCCTATTGCAGATATGCTTACGCGCATACGTAATGCTAATTCTGCAAGGCATAGCACTGTTGATATTCCTGCATCCAGCACAAAAGAAGCCATCACCAAAATTTTGGTTGACGAAGGCTATGTTAAAGGCTACGAGATTGTAGGCGATGCTGTAAAGAAAAACATCCGCATTACCTTAAAATACGGCCGTGATAAAAATGAGAAAGTTATAAGCGGCATCAAGCGCATATCAAAGCCGGGCTTGCGTGTTTACGCTGGTTCTGCGGACATCCCAAGGGTTTTAAATGGGTTAGGTTGTGCTATTGTTTCTACAAACAAAGGCCTACTTACTGACAAACAAGCACGCACAGCGGGCGTTGGCGGCGAAATTGTGGCGTATGTTTGGTAGAATATTAATTATTAATTAAAGAGCCTTGTGCATTGACAGAAAGCAAGGCTGAAAGGAAGTTATTATGTCAAGAATTGGAAGAATGCCTATTACTATTCCTGCTGGCGTTGAAGTTAAGTTGGAAAATGGCAATTTTATGACCGTTAAAGGTCCAAAAGGCACATTAAGCCGCCAATTAACACCTGAAATTACAATCACAATTGATAATGGTGTTATGGAAGTAACCCGCCCGAACGATTTGAAAAAATATCGTTCTTTGCACGGTTTGACCAGAACCCTTATTGACAATATGGTTGTTGGTGTTACTGTCGGCTATAAAAAGTCTTTAGAGATTATTGGTACTGGTTATCGTGCCGCAAAAGCTGGTAATAAACTTACTTTGACCCTTGGTTATTCTCATCCTGTAGAGATGGAAGACCCAGAAGGCATTGCATCTGAAGTGGAGGGCAACACAAAAATCCACGTATCGGGTATTGATAAAGAAAAAGTAGGGCAATATGCCGCAAACATTAGAGCTAAGAGAGCTCCAGAGCCATATAAAGGCAAAGGTATACGCTATCAAGGCGAACAAGTACGCCGCAAGGCTGGTAAATCTGGCAAGAAATAATTATTAACTTAGTAATTATTAATTGCAACTGAAAGGAGCTAACGTAGCCATATGATAAAGAAGCCTGCTCGCAAGATTGCGAGAAAAAAACGGCATCTGCGGATAAGAAACAGCGTGCAAGGCACAGCCACACAGCCACGTTTGAATGTTTTCCGCTCTAATATGCATATGTACGCGCAAATTATAGACGACACAAAAGGGCATACCCTTTGTGCCGCAAGCACAATGGAAAAAGACATTGTTGCTAAATTGCAAAAGACCTCTGATATAGAGGCAGCCAAAATTGTCGGCGAGGCAATTGGTAAAAAGGCGCAGGCGTTGGGCATTACAAGTGTAGTGTTTGATAGAGCGGGATATAAGTATCACGGCAAGGTTCAAGCCTTGGCAGATGCCGCCCGCGAAGCCGGTCTTAAATTCTAGGGAGGTAGTATGGGTAAAAAAATTGATGCTAATGCCTTAGATATTATGGATAGAGTGGTAGCAATTAAACGTGTTACCAAAGTAGTAAAAGGCGGTAGAACAATGAGCTTTAGCGCATTAGTGGTTGTCGGTGACGGCAAAGGACACGTGGGTTATGGACTGGGCAAAGCCGCCGAAACAACAGAAGCTATCCGTAAAGGCAGAGAAGATGCCAAGAAAAATATGATTTATGTAGAGCGCGATGAAAACGACAGCGTTTTCCATAGAAATGTTGGTCATTATGGAGCATCTGAAGTGGTTATGCGTCCTGCACCAGCTGGTACAGGTATCATCGCTGGTTCGCCAGTGCGTGCGGTTATGGAGCTTGCAGGTATTAAAAATATCGTAACAAAATGCATAGGCTCCAGGACCAAACACAATGTAGTAGCGGCCGCTTTTGATGGTTTAAGAAATCTTAAAACACCGCAACAAATTGCCCGTTTGCGTGGCAAAAATGTTGAAGATTTGGTGTAACAAAGCTGGGAGGATAACGAAATGGCTGAATTAAAAATCACTTTGGTGAAAAGTTTAATCGGCACCAAACCCAAACAACGTCTTAATGTTAAGGCTTTGGGGCTGGGTAAAGTAAACTCCAGCGTGGTGCAAAAAGACAATGCCGCTATACGTGGTATGATAAAAAAGGTTAGTCACCTTGTAAAAGTAGAAGAAGCATAACATACGTACGGAGGTGAAATTATGCAACTAGGTCAGCTAAAACCTGCCGCAGGCTCTAAAGAAAAGGCTTGGAGAAAGGGCAGAGGGCACGGTAGCGGCAACGGCAAATTGGCTGGACGTGGACGTGATGGTCAAAAATCACGTTCTGGTGGCGGCACAAGACCTCTTTTTGAGGGTGGTCAGCTTCCATTATTCCGTCGTTTGCCAAAGCGTGGTTTTAAAAACCGCAATAGTCTTGAAATCGTTACATTAAATATCTTCCATTTGGATGTATTTGAAAACGGTGATACGGTAGATTTTGTGTCATTAAAGTCAAAGGGTCTTGTTTCTAACCCTAGAGATGGCATTAAAATTCTAGGCGAAGGCGAAATGAAGAAAAAGTTAAATGTAAAAGTAAACTAT
Source organism: Defluviitaleaceae bacterium (assembly GCA_009784615.1). Lineage (GTDB taxonomy): Bacteria > Bacillota > Clostridia > Lachnospirales > WRAX01 > WRBJ01. The sequence continues at coordinate 71,652 of WRBJ01000002.1, forward strand.
TATAGCGAAACAGCGAAAGAAAAAATTGAGGCTGCAGGCGGCACAGCAGAGGTGATTTAATGTTTGGAACATTTGCAAACGCTTGGAAAATTAAAGATATTCGCAACAAGCTGTTGTACATCTTGCTGGTGCTTTTGATATTTAGAATCGGTTCGCATATACCTGTTCCTGGTATTAATATGGATTATTTAACAGGCGGTGGCGGTGGCATACTTGGTATGCTTGTCGGCGGCGAATGGGGAACAATCTTTACAATGGGTATCGGTCCTTATATCACAGCCAGCATTATAATGCAGCTTCTTGCTGTTGCTGTACCACGTTTAGAGCAAATGAAAAAAGACGGTGCAGAAGGTCGCAAAAAAATCAACCAAATCACACGCTATTTAGCTGTAGTTATGGCGGTTGGTCAAGCATATGGTATGACATTTGCTTGGCGTGAAGCCTTCCCGTTTGGCAACTTTTATGTGTTTTTTGTAGCGGGTTTGACAATGGTTGCTGGTACAATTTTCATTATGTGGTTATCTGAACTTTTAACAGAAAAAGGTATGGGTAATGGTGCGTCCTTCATTATCTTTGCTAATGTCCTATCCTCATTGCCACGTGGCATTATTACATTATACGACCATTCTATCGGCTCTGTATTTAATGTGGTATCGGTCATTATCGTTATGCTACTGTTTGTTATAATGGTAGGTTTTGTAGCGTTGATTTCGGAAGGGCAAAGAAAACTACAGGTGCAGTATTCTAAAAAAATGGTGGGTCGCCAAATGTATGGCGGACAATCCAGTTTTATACCTGTAAAGGTTAATTTGGCTGGTGTTTTGCCTATCATCTTTGCTATGAGCATCTTGGGTTTTCCAGAGCAATTGGCTATGTTTTTCCCAAATTGGGCGTGGTTAGAAAGAGCGTCTGAGATTCTTAGTATTTCGGGAGCAATTGGCGCACCAATTTATATCGTATTAATATTTGTCTTTACATTCTTCTATGCATCATTTTCTATCAATCCGGTGGAAATGGCAGAGAATTTAAAGAAAAATGGCGGATTTATCCCAGGTATACGTCCAGGTAAACCGACCAGTGATTTTATCAAGCGCACTGTAAACCGTATGAGCTGGGTTGGTGCCGCATCATATGCAATAGTAGCTATTGCACCAATTGTTATGGAGTGGATTTTCCGTATTCCAATCGGTTGGGGCGGTACGACCATCATCATCGTTGTAGGTGTAGCTCTTGACATCATTAAAAAAATAGAATCCCAATTGCTAATGCGCAATTACAAAGGATTTTTAGCACAGTAACCAAATACCGAAGGGTCGCCCAAAAAGCGGCGACCCAAACGTGAGCGAGGGATACTATGAGATTAGTCATTTTAGGGCCATCCGGTGCTGGCAAAGGTACGCAAGCAAAAGCTATTGTAGAGCATTTTGGTATGAAGCATATCTCTACGGGCGATGTTTTGCGTGAAGAAGTTAAAAAGGACTCGGTTTTGTGCAAAGCCGTTAAAAGGTTGATGGACAGAGGCGATTTGGTTCCTGACGAGCTGATGCTGTCTGTGGTTGAAGGCATTTTGGCAGAAGAAAGCAATTTTATATTGGATGGTTTTCCACGCACATTCTCGCAGACATTGGCACTTGATGCTATTTGTAACAGAATTGGAGCACCGATAGAGGTTGCCGTAAACATCACTTGCCCTGACGACGAAATTATCCAGCGCATAACAGGACGTGTTGTTTGCCCAAAATGTACAGAAATGTTTCACAATGTGTTCTTGCCGCCTAAAAAGCACGGCATTTGCGACAAATGTGGTACAGAGTTATACCAAAGACCGGACGACACAATGGAAACAGTAAAACGCCGTCTGCAATTGTTCCACGACCTTACAGACCCAATTATCGATTTTTATCGTAGAAAAGGCATTTTGGTAAGCATTAACGGCGTGGGTGATATTAGCGAAATTACAAAACAGCTTATTAAAGAGCTAGAAGAGAAGTTTGGCGATGTCAATAATAATTAAAAATGCAAAGCAAATAGAAAAAATGCGGGCATCGTGCCAATTGGTGAAGCAGACTTTTGACCTTTTGGAAAACATAATTGTGCCGGGCGTTGCCACAAAAGAGCTGGATGAGATTGTTGTTAAATTTTTGAAAAAAAATGGCGCAAGACCTAGTTTTAAAAATTATCGTGGCTATCCAAAATCTATTTGCACATCTATTAACGAAGTGGTTATCCACGGCATACCAAGTCCGCAAAGGCTTGAAGAAGGCGATATTATAAGCATTGATATAGGTGCGTATAAAGGTGGTTTTCACGGTGATGCGGCAAGGACTTTTGCTGTTGGAAAGGTTTCTGACGAAGCGCAAAGGCTGATGGATATAACCAAGCAAAGTTTTTTTGAAGGTGTGAAGTACGCCAAGGTCGGCGAATTTTTGGGCAATATTTCAGGAGCTATACAGGATTATGTAGAAAACCAAGGTTATAGCGTTGTGCGTGATTTTGTAGGACACGGCGTTGGTGCAAGCCTTCACGAAGCACCCGAAGTTGCAAATTTTCGTGACCCAAAGCAAGGTCGTGGACCAAGGCTGTCAGCTGGTATGACATTGGCGATAGAGCCTATGGTTAATGTCGGCACACACGAAGTAGTTATTTTGTCTGATGGTTGGACGGTGATAACAAAGGACAAAAAACTGTCCGCGCATTATGAAAACACTGTGCTAATAACATCAGGCGAAGCGGAGATTTTAACAATATGATTAATCCCGTATCGAAAATGGATTTACAAATTGGGCAAATTGTGTATTCTAAAGCTGGACGTGATAAAGGTGAATGTTTTGTGGTTGTTGCCACAGAGGGCAGTTTTGCACATTTGGTGGACGGTCGCAACAGACCCATCGAAAGACCGAAATTAAAAAAGCGTATGCATATTCAACACACAAACACAGTTGATAAGCAATTGGCGCAAGCCATCATAAGCGGGGCGCATTTGAAAAATAGCGATTTTCGTACCGCTATAAAAAATGCTACGCAACGCTTAAATGATGAGATACAAGATGTCATTGCGGGTTGCGCCTGCAATGACAGTGTTGGCGAAACCGAAAACGGGTAGGAGGTAAAGGAATATGCCTAAAGACGGCGCAATAGAGGTTGATGGTATTATTGTGGAGAAGCTCCCTAACGCCACGTTTAAGGTGGAGCTAGAAAATGGACATATTATCACAGCACACATCTCGGGCAAACTGAGAATGAATTATATTAGGATAATCCCTGGTGATAAGGTGCTTATTGAAATGAGCCCTTATGACCTAACAAAAGGAAGAATTATTTGGCGGGATAAATAAAACTTGCCGCCGCATCAAACATTGGAGGTATTCACTATGAAGGTAAGACCATCGGTTAAACCAATGTGTGAAAAATGTAAAATTATACGCAGAAAGGGCGCAGTCCGTGTGATTTGCGAAAACCCTAAGCATAAGCAAAGACAAGGCTAATCAAGGAGGTAACTATGGCTCGTATAGCTGGTGTAGATTTGCCACGTGAAAAACGTGTAGAAATAGGCTTGACTTATATTTTCGGCATTGGTCGTTCTAGCTCTAACAAACTCTTGAGCGTTGCAGGGGTAAACCCTGATACAAGAGTAAGAGATTTAACAGACGACGAAGTGGCGAAGATTCGTTCTGCCATCGAAGCTAACCAAACAGTAGAGGGCGACTTGCGTCGTGAGCTTGCCCTTAATATCAAAAGGCTTACAGAAATTGGATGTTACAGAGGCATTCGTCATCGCAAAGGTTTGCCTGTGCGTGGACAACGTACAAAAACAAATGCCCGTACAAGAAAAGGTCCACGCCGTACAGTGGCGAATAAGAAGAAATAGGAGGGATGTCGTTAAATGTCTAAACGTGTAGTCAAAAAAGGTACGACCAGACGACGTCGTGAAAAAAAGGTCGTCAATTATGGGCAAGTGCATATTCAAGCAACTTTTAACAACACAATTGTAACCATAACTGACCAAAACGGCAATGCATTAGCGTGGGCATCTGCTGGCGGTTTGGGCTTTAGAGGTAGCCGTAAATCCACCCCATATGCGGCACAAATGGCGGCAGATACTGCGGCAAACAGCGCAAAAGAATTTGGACTTCGCTCTGTTGAAGTATTTGTAAAAGGTCCGGGGTCTGGTCGTGAAGCGGCAATCCGTGCGTTATCAGCCGCTGGGCTTGAAGTGTCAATGATAAAAGACGTAACACCTGTACCGCATAATGGTTGCAGACCACCAAAAAGACGTAGAATCTAATAAGGAGGCAGATTAAAAATGGCAATTGACAGAACACCTGTAATGAAAAGAGCTAGAAGTCTTGGCATCGAAGCCGCTTTTACTGGCTCCACTAAAAAATCAAAAATTAAACCTGCTATTTCACGCAAAAAAGTGTCAGAATATGGCTTACAGCTTAAAGAAAAGCAAAAAGCAAAATTCTGCTATGGCGTACAAGAAAAGCAGTTTAAAGGCTATTACAACAGAGCGTCAAAAATCCGTGAAGGCATCACGGGCGAAAACCTTTTGATGCTTTTGGAAATGCGCCTTGATAATGTGGTTTACCGTATGGGTTTGGCTCGCACACGTCGTGAAGCTCGCCAATTAGTAAGCCATAAGTCAATTACTGTAAATGGCAGAAAAATTAACATCGCGTCCTTCCACACCAAGCCAGGCGATGTTGTTGCTGTAACTGAAAAAGCCAAAGAAAGCGTACGCTTTAAAGATATTTTGGCAGCAACAGACGGCAGACGTGTAGAAAGCTGGCTTGATGTTGATTTAAAAAATCTTCAAGGTACAGTTATAACAACACCAACAAGAGAACAAATTGACACGCCAGTGAATGAAACCTTTATCGTAGAGCTATACTCTAAATAATACTTGTGTTCGTTGGAAATTTATGGTATTATTAGAGAGATGCTATCCTGCATCTATACGCATAAGGGAGGTTATTTCATAATGATTGGTTTTCAAAAGCCTCATATTGATATTGCAGAAAAGACAGATTTTTACGGTAGGTTTGTAATTGAACCGCTAGAACGTGGCTATGGCACAACGCTGGGTAATAGCTTGCGTCGTATTTTGCTTAGTTCACTACCGGGTGCTGCATTTTCCAATATCAAAATAGAGGGAGTTGTGCACGAATTTGGCTATATAGAGGGCGTTACAGAAGATGTGTGCGAGCTTGTCCTTAATTTAAAAGGCGTTGCAATTAAAAATACTGCCAATGCTGACGAACCGAAGAAGGCTTATATCGAAATTTCGGGTAGCGGCGAGCTTAAAGCTGGCGATATTAAAGTTGATGCTGATGTCGAGATTTTAAATCCCGATTTGCATATAGCCACATTATCTGGTGCAGATTCACGCTTTGCGGCAGAATTAAGCATCACACGTGGTCGTGGCTATGTGTCGTCTGAAAAAAACAAATCGCATAGTCAAGGCATTGGTGTTATTCCTATAGACTCTATTTTCACGCCTGTAACACGTGTTAATTTTCACGTAGAAGATACACGTGTAGGGCAGGTAACGGACTATGACAAACTTATTTTAGAAGTTTGGACAAATGGAACGCTAACGCCGGATGAAGCAGTGTCACTTGGTGCCAAAATTTTCAACGCCCATTTGGACTTGTTTATCAATTTAACAGACAATGCCAAAGAAGCCACTATCTTGACTGAAAAAGAGGACAGCAATAAGGAAAAAATCCTTGAAATGTCTATTGAAGAAATGGATTTAAGCGTGCGCTCTTACAACTGCTTGAAACGTGCGGGCATTAATACCGTTGAAGATTTGGTAAGCAAAACAGAAGAAGAAATGATAAAGGTAAGAAACCTAGGGCGCAAAAGCCTTGAAGAAGTTCTTCATCGTCTGGAGGATTTTGGGCTTCATCTTAAGCCCGGGGAAGAAGTTTAGTATTATGAAGTTTATTAAAACAAGTTAGGAGGTATCACAATGCCTGGTTATAGAAAACTTGGACGTGCATCCGATGTGCGTAGAGCGATGTTGCGCAGTCTTGCAACAAATCTTTTGTACCACGGACGCATTAAAACCACTGAAACACGTGCAAAAGAGGTGCGTAAAATAGCCGAAAAGCTAATCACCCTTGCTGTTGCAGAAAAAGACAATTATACAGAAGTTACAAAGTCTTACAAAGTGCCACAAAAAGACGCATCTGGTAGCCGTGTTAAAGAGGATAAAAATGGCAAACGTGTAACTATTTTTGATACTGTAGAGCGTACAGTGCGTGTGGATAACCCATCACGCCTTGATGCCCGCCGTAAAATGCTCTCTATTTTGTACCCTGTTACAGAAGTGCCAGCAGACGGTCGCAAAAAGCGCAGTGAATCAAAAGTAGTCAATATGCCTGAAAAAATGTTCAGCGAAATCGCTCCGCGATACGAAGGACGTACAGGAGGCTACACCCGCATCGTCAAAATTGGCAAACGCAAAGGCGATGGCGCAGAAGAAGTATTTATTGAATTGGTATAGCATATTAAAATCCCCCTTGTGGGGGATTTTTGTTTGTCTTGACAAAATACGGATTTTATTGTATAATTTTGCTACAATGCTTATAAGAAAAGAGGGATTTATGTGTTTTTACAAAGAAAATTACCCCTTAGTAGTAACTCTAATATAGTTTGTAATTTTGAAATATCTAATATTTGTCCACATTGCGGTGTAATGATAGACCCTACAACTTCACTTCATAGTTGTGGTCGAAGCGTATTCATATCTTTTATGGACTGCACAAATGTAAATTGCAAAAAAATGTTTTTCTCTGTATATATTGGAGTGGGAAAAGACAGCAAGAACTTATATACAGTTTTGAAAATGCTATATACTTATCCAGAGCCATTTCAGTCTGAATTATCCGAACAAATCCGCAATTTATCACCGAGATGTGTTGATTTGTACAGCCAAGCGGCATCCGCCGAACGCTTAGGGCATCTCGACTTGGCGGCGTGCGGCTATAGAAATGCGATAGAAGCATTAGTAAAAGATTATGCTATTAAATATAAGGACATTAAAGCAGATGAAAAGCTAATGCGCAAGCGGTTGCAAGAATGTATAGCGGACTATCTTGATGGGATTGATGAAGCGGTTTCGGCATATATGATAAAGGAATTTGGAAACTCGGCAACCCATTATCCATTGCTTGGTCATCCTTTCGATTTTCAAGAGCAAAGAGAATACTTAGAGATATTTATGCGATTTATGACAGATAAAATTAGAATTCAAGAAGTTGCGAAAAGGCTGCCGGCAAAACATACTGATAAATTTAAGTAATTCTTATGTTTCAATGGATTTCTTTTGATTGACATAATGCGTCATTTGTGGTATGATTGCGCTATGGGTAAAAATAACAAGGAAATTAACGAAAGAGAAGTCGCCGTGCTGGTTTTGGGTGAAGTGATAGACGGCAGGGCTTATAGCAATGTAGCTTTGCGGCGGTTTTTGGCGGTGCAGGGTCATTTTTCCCGTGGGCAAAAGGCTTTTGTTACCGAGGTTGTTTCGGGGACATTGCGCAATTTGTTGCTTATCGACCATATTATCGGCAGTTTTTCAAAAACGCCGATTAAGCGGATGAAACCAGTTATTGTAAATATTTTGCGCTCGGCGGTTTATCAATTAAAATTTATGAACGAGCAACCTGTTTTTGCCATTTGCAATGAAGCCGTAGAGATGGCAAAAATACAGGGCTTTGGTGGGTTATCGGGCTTTGTAAACGGAGTTTTGCGCAATATTGCACGCAGTGGCGATATAGGGATTATTGGGATTGATAAGGATGTCGTGGCGCATTTGTCGTTGAAATTTTCGACGCAAGATTGGATTGTGCGACATTTTTTGGATGAATTGGGATTGGAAAAGACGCAGGCATTGCTTGAAAATATTATGCAACCGCCCGAAATTAATATTTGTGTAAATACGATAAAAACAACCACGGCGGATTTGTTGCGGATTTTGGAAGATGAAGGCGTGGAGGTTTCGGCAGGGATTTTGCCAAATACGCTTAAATTAAGCAAAACATCGGATTTGTCGGGGTTACAGTCTTTTAAAAGTGGATTATATCACATTATGGACACAGCGGCGGCTTTGGCGGTGCGTTGTACAGGTATTGCAGATAATGCCCATATAATCGACCTTTGTGCCGCACCGGGTGGCAAGGTGTTTTTGGCGGCTTATTCGGCTGGCGATAAAGCGAAGATTGTTGCTAGGGATGTACATCCTCATAAAATCAAGCTACTAAAAGACGGGGCTAAACGTCTTGGCTTAGGGAACTTGACGGCAGAGCTCGGCGATGCTCGCGTTTTTGATGAAAGGTTAGAAAATACGGCAGATTTGTTAATTTTAGATATGCCTTGCAGTGGGCTTGGCACATTGCGGCGTAAAGCGGATATTAAGTTAAATAAAACAGCAGATAGCCTTGATGTGCTTGCAGAAATTTCACGTGAGATTTTGATAACGGCGCATAGATATGTCAAGATTGGCGGAAAAATGTTGTTTTGTACCTGCACCATTAGCAGGGCAGAAAATGAGGATAATTTTAACTGGATATTGAAAAACCTGCCTTTTAGGGCAGTGGATTTTTCTGACAAACTGCCGCAAAATTGGGGCGTTAAGACGGCGAAAGATGGATTTTTGCAAGTGCTACCACAGGAGTACGGCACTGATGGATTTTTTATATCAGTTTTGGAAAGGATAAAGTAATGATATATGGAAAAATTTGACTTACGGTCGGCAAAACTTGAGGCTATTTGCAATTTTATAGAAAATCTGGGTGAGAAACGCTTTCGTGGTGAACAAATTTTTGTATGGATTAACGAAAAGTTTGTTGAAAGTATTGACGAAATGACCAATTTGTCGCAAGAATTGCGGCAAAAACTTATGCAATATGCCGAAATTTCGCAAATTGATATTGAGCGACTTCAAGAATCGAAAGATGGCACAAAAAAATTCTTGTTTAAATTGCAAAATTATGGTATGATGGATGGAGAAGGTGTTAATGTTGAGGCTGTATTGATGGAATACCGCCACGGGTTAAGCGTTTGCCTATCTAGCCAAGCAGGGTGTCGTATGGGTTGCGACTTTTGCGCCACTGGCACCACGGGGCTTATTCGCAATTTAACAGCGGGCGAAATTGCCGCACAGCTTTATAAAATAAGCAAACACACAGGTCGGCGCATATCGAACATTGTTTTGATGGGGATGGGCGAACCTTTGGATAATTATGATAATATTATAAAATTTATCCATTTAATAAATCATCCAAAGGGTGTTAATATCGGACAACGCCATATAACCCTGTCAACAAGCGGTTTGGTAGATAAAATTGCTGATTTGGCAAACGAAGATTTGCAGATAAATCTTGCAATCTCTTTACACGCACCCAATGACCAAATACGACGACAAATTATGCCGATTGCTCGTAAATACAGCATCAAAGAAACAATTGATGCTTGTCGGGAATATTCTAAAAATGGTCGCCGCATCACATTTGAATATATTATGCTTGATGGAATTAATGATACGATGGCTAATGCGCAAGAGCTTTCAAAGCACCTTAAAGGCATTAACTGCCTTATTAATTTGATACCCGCCAACGAAATTCCATATAATGGGTATAAAAAAAGCAAGCCGCACAAAGTGGTAGAATTTAAAGAAACACTAGAAAAGGCGGGTCATACAGTAACACAACGCAGAGAGCTTGGGGCGGATATTTCTGCCGCTTGTGGGCAATTGCGAAACGAACACAAATAATAGCCGTAATAAAAGAGGTAATTATGCAAATGGTGGGTGTAGGAAAAAGCCATATAGGGCAGGTTAGAAGTCAAAATCAAGATGCCATTTTTATTTGCAATGATGGCTTGCCGCCGCTTGCAAATCTTTATATTGTGGCGGATGGGCTAGGTGGGCATAGTAGCGGCGAAGTAGCAAGCCGCCGTGCTACAGAGGCATTTTGCAGTTTTTTTAACAGCTTTGTTTGTGATGACGAAAATTTGTCAAAACCACCGCAAAATGTGTTGGCAGAGGCTTTGGCATATGCTAATCTGCAAGTATACGATGATTCCATAAAGAACAAAGAACACGAAGGAATGGGGACGACCTTTTCTGCGGCAACAATTGTGCAAGGCAATTTACATTTTGTACACGTTGGTGACAGCCGCATTTATCTTGTGGGGAATGATGGCGGCATTATACAAATGACAACAGACCATTTATCCATTACAGCAGAACTTTTAGAGCAGGGATTAATAACACAGGAAGAAGCAAGAAAATATCCCGCAACCGTATTATCTAGGGCAATTGGAACAGATACCGCAGTCGAGATTGATATTGGGCAATCGTCGCTAGATGGTATGAAATATGTAGTTTTATGCAGTGATGGACTGTATAATATGTTAGACGACAATCAAATATCGAAAATTATTAATGAAGAAAATAATTTGGAAGAAATGGCGAAAAAACTGACCAAAGCAGCGAATGCCGCAGGCGGTCTTGACAATATTTCGGTAATAGTGATAGGGTGGGGTGATGTATTATGATTTTATCTATCGGTAGTATTATTTCGGGAAGATATGAGATTTTAGAACAAATTGGCTCTGGTGGAATGTCCTATGTTTATCGGGCTTTAGACACAAAATTGCAACGTGATGTAACATTTAAGGTGTTGCGGGAAGAGTATGTAACCGATGCAAACTTTTTGGCACGCTTCGATACAGAAGCACGTGCGGTCGCCAGCCTTAACCATCCAAACATCGTTAATGTATACGACGTTGGGCGTGAAGACGACATTAAATATATTGTAATGGAATATGTGCACGGCAAAACCCTTAAAGAACTGATTAACGAACGTGCACCTTTTTCTAACGAAATTATGCTTGGTGTTGCCGAGCAAATTACGCTTGCGCTTGTTCACGCTCACGAAAATGGCATTGTGCATAAGGATATAAAGCCCCAAAATATTTTGGTGATGAGCAATGGCACGGTAAAAGTAACAGATTTTGGCATTGCTGACGATAAAAATTCGCGTCGGGCTATTGTTGAAGAAGGCTCGACAATGGGTAGCGTGCATTATATTTCACCCGAAGCGGCAAGCTCTGCGGAAGTTGACCCTAGAAGCGACCTATATTCGCTTGGCATTACTATGTTCGAGATGATGACGGGTGTTTTGCCTTTTGACAGCGAGGATGTTGACGAGATACCTGTTATGCATATGGAAGCTCCGCTACCAAGCATAACCAAATTTAACCCCCAAACTTTGCCAAAGGTGCGGGAGATAATTGTAAAATTAACTAGCAAAGCAACTTATAAGCGTTATCAAAGCGCAAACTCTTTATATAAAGATATTCAGCAAGCGATACATGAATGTGCGAAATATCAACAATTAGAGGCTGGTGATGAAGGCGGAGGTGAACGTTATCAAGCCCGTCATCAAAATGACACGCCTGCACCACGCAAGCCGCAACCACGACCACGAAAAACCGAAAAAGACAAATTGCGTGACAAAATTTTTATAACAGGCGGAATTGCCGCCGCAGTGGTTGTTTTGGTTGGCTTGGGTTTTTTGATAAGCTGGATTGTTGGGCTTTTTGGCGATGATGATACAGATATGGTTTTTGTACCTATGCTTGATGGTATGCATATTGATGCCGTGCGTGATTTGGGTCTGACCCTTGACGAATCCTTTGAATACAGCGATGATGTAGGCTTTAATTATATAATCTGGTCTAGTATTGTCGAGGCGGGTTATATGGAAATTGGGGCTAATGTTGAAGTTGTAATTTCGCAGGGTTCGGAAGATGACCAAAGAATCACAGTGCCTGACATTACAGGGCTTTCTATCACTGCCGCACGTGATATTATAACAAATTTAGGACTACAGCTTAATGAAGAAGAAGCAATTTTTTCGCTTACTGTGCCTGAAAATCATATAATATCGCAAAACCCTGCATATCCCGAAGAAGTACCGTTTGGCACAGCTATATATATTGTGTGGAGCTTGGGGCAGGAAACGCAGATGGCCACCGTGCCTAATTTGATAAGCCTAACACAATTACAAGCACAATCGCAAATTTTGGCGGCAGGGTTGACTTTAGGCGAGGTTTCTGTGGAACAAGACGCAGTTTTCCCTGCTGGAACGGTAATCCGTCAATCTGTACCAGCTAATCAATTGCGCCATAATGGCACAGCGATTGATATTACGATTTCAAACGGAAATATTCCGGTTGAAGGTGCCGAACCTACAACGCCACCAGTAGAAACGATAACTACACCGCCTACAGAGCAACCAACGACCGAGCCGCCTACCGAAGCACCAACGCAACCTAATGGCGAAGACCCAACCGAGCCAGACGAGCCAACAACACCCGTGATTTCGACACGTGTTGTACCGCTTAATCCTGTTTTGCCTGAAGGGGAGGTGTCGAATTTGACATTTGCACGCCGCAATCCTGACGGCAGTTTGACGACCATAGCAAGCAGAACTGCAACGCCTGATGATATGCCGTGGAGCATTACCGTGCAAGGTAGCGGAACGGTTGAGTTTGTGCTACTTGTTAATGGTGTAGAGTTTTCGCAGGTGATAAATTTTGATTAATTCTATATTGCAAGGAAGAATAACCAAAGGCGTTGGCGGATTGTATACAGTCGCAACGTCTTTTGGCGATTTTGCGTGTCGTGCTAGGGGGTTGTTTAAAAAGTACGAAATTACGCCTCTTGTAGGCGATTTTGCAGAGATTTCTATTATTGACAAAGAAGCAAAAACGGGCTATGTGCAAGAATTGTTGCCAAGGCATAATGAGCTAATGCGACCAAAAGTGGCTAATATAGACCAAGTTATAGTGGTTTGCTCTATTCGTCCTGCGATAAATGTGCATATGCTAGATGCCTTTTTGATTAGCTGTGAGTTGCAAAATGTAGATGCTGTTTTGTGCATCAATAAGGTAGATTTGGATGCGGACGATAGCCATAAAGAGTTTATTAATGTATACGAAATGGCTAAATATAAGGTTATAGCAGTGTCGGCGCAAACGGGGCAAGGTACGGATGATTTGCGAGATTTACTGACAGGCAAAACAAGCATTTTTGCCGGAGCAAGCGGCGTTGGCAAATCCAGCATTATCAACGCCCTTTTTTCTGATTTAGAACTGGCTACGGGTGGTTTAAGCGAGAAGATTGGGCGTGGTAAGCATACCACACGCCACACGTCGCTGATTAGGGTGGATGATGATACCTATGTGGTGGATTCTCCAGGCTTTACATCCATCAGCATTGGAACGATTGCAAAGCGTGAATTGCAGGAATATTACCCCGAATTTGAGGCGTATCGTTTTAGTTGTTTTTTCAATGCCTGCATACATATAACCGAGCCCGACTGTGCCGTAAAGCAACAAGTGGGCATTGCGATACACCCGAAAAGATATGAACAGTATGCTAAATTTATAGATAAGGAGTGTCAATGAATGATACTTTCTCCATCAATTTTATCGGCAGACTTTGCTAGGTTAGGCGAAGGTTTGCAACAGATTGCTACAGGCGGTGCAAAATATGTACATCTTGATGTAATGGACGGGCATTTTGTACCAAATATTTCCTTTGGAATACCTGTCATTGCTTCTTTGCGCAAATTTGCTGACGAAGCAGGACTTGAGCTTATTTTTGATACGCATTTAATGATAAGTGAACCAGAAAAATATATCGAAGATTTTGCAAAGGCTGGGGCGGATATTATTACCTTACACATCGAAGCCTGCAAAAGCGATTTAGAGGCATTGGCGATTGCGAAAAAAATACGCAATTTGGGCAAAAAGACGGGTATTGCGATAAATCCCGCAACGCCGATTGAACAAATTGCCACAATTGTAGGAGAATTTGATATGGTGCTTGTAATGAGTGTTGTGCCGGGTTTTGGCGGACAGGGATTTATGGCGGAAACCCTATCAAAAACCCAATTTTTGCGTCAAAACTATCCCGAAATTGATATACAAATGGACGGCGGCATTACCCTTTTAAACCTACAATTAACCCTTGACGCTGGCGCAAATGTTATTGTTGTAGGCTCTGCGATTTTTGGCAAAGATGATGTAACTGCCGAAACAGCAAAATATTTACAGTAGGAGAAAGTATATGCAAAAATGGGAAATGGCGGCAAGAGATTTTGTTGATAATTGCAGCTTTAAAAGCGATATTGACGCTGTGATTTTAACAGGAAACTATGCTTCGGGCAATGCGGACGAATTTTCGGATGTTGATTTGGATATTGTGTTAAATGACAATGTTGATTGGCGTGAACGCGGCAATAAGCGGGTTAATGGCTTTTTAATTGAATATTTTGCAAATCCTGTGCGACAGATTAAGAAATACATAGATGATGCCCATAATGTTGCGCAAATTGCCGATATAAATATGCTACTTAGTGGCATTGTGCTTTTTGATAAAAATAATACTGTAGATGAGCTGATTAAATACTGCAAGCAAAAATTGGCGGAAGATTTTCCTAAAATGAGCGAATTTCATATGAAAATGGGATTGTATCATTTGTGGGATAGTTTTGACGAGCTGGGCAAAGCATATGCGACTAATTCGGCTGATTTTACGGCGCAGTTTTGGTATTTTGTTAAATATGCTTTTGAATTTTATTCACGTTACAAATGTTGCCCTGTGCCTAATTTTCCTAAATTATACAGATGGTTGACGGATGATAGTTATTTTAACAAATATGGTTATCCTGTTCATAAAGATGAAGAATTTGTGCAGATGATTAAAAGGGCTTTTGAGTGTGTGGCAGATGCTGATGAAATGCACGATTTAACAGAGGAAATTTACCACCATATAGTCAACAATATGGGAGGATTTGACATCAATGATTTTGACTTACGTGGAAGGTTATGAAATTAGAATATTAAACCCTGATGATTATGACGTTGTGGCTAAAGTTTATGAAACTAATAAAAATTATTTAGATACATACGAAAAAGACATATCACCGCAAAAGTATTTTTTGACGACTTGGGAGCGATTGGTGGATGGATATGATGCGGTATGGCAATTGTTTTTTGCTTTATGCAAAGATGGTTTTACGGTGGCGGTTGTAGAGATTTTGCCGCATTTTCCCAATCAAGGCGTGCTTTGGTTTAGCGAAATAATAATACACGGAGATGTAAAGGGCTGTGGACTGGGTTCAAAAATTGTAAAAGCTGTGATTGAAGCGGTGCGTAAAGACGGCGGACATAATCAAATAAAGCTGGGCATAGCTAAGGAAAACCCCGACGCAAAAATATTTTGGCAAAAAATGGGCTTTATCATTGAACAAGAATATGATGATATGATAGGGCTTTATTGCATATAATGCCAAGGGGTGTTTTTATGAAACGACCAGTGCGCCCTGCGGCTTTTCGCCGTGTTTGGGGTTTGGCTATGATGTGTATGGCGGCGGGTATGGTTTTTGCTTGGTTCTTCTTGGTTTTTTCCTTTGTTTTGGCGGCTTTGCTTGTTGTGGGTGGGTTTTATTTTCTTTTTATGTAGGGTGTAATAAAAAATTTTTATATTTTTGTAAAGTTTTGCTTGACAAAGGTGGATTAATGTGGTAGTATGACGGAGTATAGAGCGAAAAGCTCACAAAAGTATTTTTTTCACTATCTAGGAGGATGTAACATGAAAAACGGCACAGTTAAATGGTTCAACGCGGAAAAAGGTTTCGGTTTTATCTCTGTTGAGGGCGAAGACGATGTTTTCGTACACTTTTCAGCTATCAACACTGATGGCTATAAAACCCTTGAAGAAGGTCAAGAGGTAGAATTTGAAGTTGTAGATGGCGCAAAAGGACCTCAAGCTGCCAATGTTTCTCGTATCTAATTTAAGAGCGAAAAACCAATTTGCTTTTAAATTCACATAGTAAAACACTTAGTTTGGTTTTGATATAGTGGTTTATAAAGCACAGTGCCTCCCTATGGCAAACCGTAGGGAGGCTTTTATTATACAGGAGGATGAAAATGAATACAAATACACCACTTGCTACAAAGATTGGTATTATTGGCGGCGGTCAGCTTGGTAAGATGATGATATTGGAGGCTAAAAAGATGGGTTTTTACATCAATGTGCTTGACCCTGACCATACTTGCCCGTCATCCAGCATTTGCGACACGCTAATTGTGGGCGGTCTTAAAGACCGTGATGCTATTTTAAAACTTGCCGAAATTTCTGATGTTATAACATATGAAATTGAACATATAAATGTGGATGCATTGTACGAGATTGAAAAAAGTGGAAAACCCGTGTATCCAACGCCTGCAAGCCTTGCGGTTATTCAAAACAAGCTATCGCAAAAGCGTACTTTGCTTGAAAAAGGCGTGCCTTGTCCCGATTTGATGGAGGTCAACAGCGTGAAAGATTTGCTTGAGGCTGGTGAAAAATTTGGCTATCCTATGATGGTTAAGGCTTGTTTGGGCGGGTATGATGGCAAAGGCAATTTCTTGTTGCGCTCTGCTGACGGGGCGCAAGAGGCATTTGATGCTTTGGGTGGTAGTAAAACCCCGCTAATGGTGGAATCTTTTGTGGATTTTGAAATGGAAATTTCTGTGCTTGCTTGCCGTGGGCAAAATGGCGATATTGCTGTTTATCCAGTTGCGCAAAACGACCACAAAAACGAAGTGCTGGATTTAACACGTGTGCCTGCAAATATTTCCTCGGAAATAAGCCAAAAGGCGATGGACGTTGCTCGCAGGGTTATGGAAATCTTTGGCGGCGTTGGTATGTTTTGCGTCGAAATGTTTGTAACAAAAGACGGCGGCATTAGCGTTAATGAAATAGCCCCAAGACCGCATAATAGTGGACATTATACTATAGAGGGATGCTCGTCAAGCCAATTTGACAATCATATACGTGCGGTGGCTGGCTTGCCGCTTGGTTGTACAAAACTGATAAAACCGACCGTGATGAAAAATATTCTAGGAGAAGAAGGCGAAAACGGCAAAGCGGTGGTAACAGGTGCCGATAAAGTGCTTGCAATTGCTGGCGCAAAACTGCATATTTACGGAAAAGCAGAAACGGTGCCAAAGCGCAAAATGGGTCATATAACCGTAACAGCAGACACGCTTGATGAAGCTGTAAAGCTGGCTAACCAAGCACATTTGGATTTGAAGATAAAAGGTGGTAAATAGTATGAAAAAGGTTGCAATAATAATGGGAAGTGATTCCGACTTGCCAATAATGAGTGGTGCGGCAGATATTTTAGGGCAATTGGGTGTGCCATATGAACTTACGGTTGTGTCGGCACACCGCACACCACAGCGTATGTTTGATTTTGCCAAAGATGCCGTAAACAATGGCTTTGGTGTTATTATAGCAGGGGCTGGCGGTGCGGCGCATTTACCAGGTATGGTAGCGTCTATTACACCGTTGCCTGTTGTTGGTGTGCCGGTAAAATCTGCTAATTTAAGCGGATGGGACAGCCTTTTATCCATTGTGCAAATGCCACCTGGCATACCTGTTGCAACGGTTGCTGTTAATGGTGCATTAAATGCTGGCTTGCTTGCGGCAAAGATTTTGGCAACGGGCGATAAGGGACTGCTTGCAAAGATAGCTGATTATGCCGCAGGGCTTGAAAAAATGGTGCTGACAAAAGCCGAAAAGCTCGAAAATATAGGGTTTGGAGAGTATTTGGATTTGATGAAGTAAAGATAATTTTGATAACGAGTAAGACGGGCAATTGCGCTAATGTTATGCATTGGTGAGGAAAGTCCGAGCTCCGCAGGGCAGGATGCCGTGTAACGCACGGCGAGGGCGACCTTAGGGATAGTGCAACAGAAATAAACCGCCCAGCACACTTACGCCTCTTTAGGCATATAGTGTGCTGGGTAAGGTTGGAAAGGTGTGGTAAGAGCGCACCGCACCGTTGGCAACAATGGTGGCATATGTAAACCCCATCCGGTGCAAGGGAGAAAGCGCAAAGGGCTGCCCGCCCTGCTTTCGTAGTTCCGCAACAGCCACGCTGGCAACAGGTGGCGCAGATAGATGATTGCCGCACGCTATGCGTGATACAAAACTCGGCTTATAGTCTTGCTCGTTATTTTATTAGAATGTATTAGGCAAACTTTTTCGATTTACAAACTAACAACCTCCGTTGCTATATTTCTGCAAAATTCCGCATCGTGTTCTACAAAAACCATTGTAGGCTTTAGTGCAATAATCGCTTCACTTAATTGTTTGCGAAAATATATATCGGTGAAATTTAACGGTTCGTCCAAAATAAGCAAATTATGTGGGGTGGCAAGTGATTTGGCAATATCAATCTTCTTGCGTTCGCCATCGCTCATAAAATGCCAAGGTCTTTGTACATAATCCACTTTTAAATCAAAAACCGTCAGCAAATACTTAAATTTTTCCATAGCATCTTTATTATTTTCCAAAGTTTCGTAATAATTTTCGCAAAATATTGGGATTTGCTTGCTATAGCTAATTTGCAAGGCTTTGTTAATATGCAAACTGCCTTGTTGCAGACCGGTTTGCCCTGTAATAATGTTTAGTAGCGTACTTTTACCCGTGCCGTTTGCTCCGCTTATTAAAACCCTATCATTAGCACTAATTTCGAACGAAAGCCCTTTAAACAAGAATTTGTCTAAATAAGCAAAGTCTAAATTTTCGACAGCAATCATAACATCACCTTTAAAAGCAATTTGCGAAAACTGCAAAGGTCTTGTTTCTTCATAATTGGTAAGCATAGTGCTTATTTTATCAATATTTTTAGTAATATTTTTTTCGGCAGTAATGGCACTTTTCATTATACGCAAAGACCTATTTCGGTTATGTCCCGCATAAGGATATTTTTTTGTATTTGAATTATCGGACCATTTTCTGCTATTTTCTGCCGCTTTTTCAAGTTGAACCATCTTATTTTCTAGGTTTTTCTTTTGGCGTTTTTCATATTCCTCATAATTATCTTTATTTGCCTTCCAACTGGTAAAATTACCTTTTTCGATGTAGATATTAGATTTATTTATGGATAATATGTGTTTTATAGTTTTATCCAAAAACTCTATATCGTGCGAAACAATAATATAACCTTGCTTTTTTTGTAGATAACTCGCCAAATCATTCCGCCCTTTGGCGTCAAGATGATTTGTGGGTTCGTCCAACAATACAAAATCGGGATTTTTTAAAAACAAAATGATTATCATAATTTTTGTTCTCTCGCCGCCCGAAAGCGTTTCCCAATCTCTGCGCAAAATTTCGCTGTTCAGTCCCATACGATAAAATTCTTTTTCAATGTCGGCTTCAATCGTACCTCCGCCATCTTCATAATATTTTGCTAATTTCTCAATATACAGTGGGTCGCTTGTTTGCTCATTTTTTTCATAATGTTTTATGGCATCCTCTGCGCTTTTAAATTTGCCCACATTTTCTTTAATAAAATCTGCAACATTCTCGTATGTTCTATTTATGTCATATGGAAAAAGCTCCGTACTTACGCTAGAAGCGATTTGCCCGCCAGTGGGTTTTAATATGCCGTGTAGTAATTTTAATAATGTTGTTTTTCCTCTTGCGTTTCTGCCTATAAGCCCCAGTTTCCAAGATGCGTCAATCTCAAGATTTACATTATCAAAAAGTGGTGAATAGTAATCGCTATAAGCAAAGGTAAGATTGTGCAATATAAATTTACTCATTTTATTCCTCCATTTCTGCAATCAAAAAGGACACAACCCAAAGTCGTGCCCATAATAAATTATTCACGTCAAGTTGTTATTTCGACGCAACAAAATAACAATATATCTTGTGCGCCATATTCAGTTAGCTACGCAACCACACTGATTCTGTCAAACATACCTAAATTCTCCTTTCAAAACCACTACAAAGAGTCTATCACAAAATAACTAGCATTGCAAGTTTTTTATTTTATTTCACTATTGTTGCCTATTAAATTGAGAATGGCACAGATTTAACTCTTTTCAAAAAGCAACGAAATTAGCGGAACGGTGGCTAGGCATAACAGGTCGCTTGCCACGGTTAGCTTTAGGGCGATGCCTGTGTCGGCTTTGTGTTGCTCTGTGAAGATGATTGTGATGGTTGCCACGGGCATTGCGCCCAGCGTGATGATTGCGCCCAGTTGTATAGGGTCTGTGATGAAGTTGCGGATGATGAAGTAGGCAACGAGAGGTATGGCGACTAGACGCAGGATGACGAGCGGGTAAATGCGCCAATCTGCAAAGAGTTTTGCAATGCCGAAGGCGGATATGTATTTTGAAAGGAGCGAACCCATTAGAAGCATTGCAAGCGGCGTTGTAACAGCGGCGAACATCGAAATGGCATTTTGAAGCGGGGCGGGTATTGGTAAATTCATCACGAAAAAAATAATACCAATATACATAGCTACAAGGGCGGGCGATAATAAAATTTGCTTTGTAGAGGCGGCTTTTGGTTGCTCGTTTTCGACAGAAGATTTAATAAGATATGCCCCAAACGTAAAAACAAGTATGTTAAACGCCATTGCTGACATAGATGCGTGTATCATTACATTATCGCCAAAAACCGATTGCACTATTGGAAAGCCTATGTATACGACATTTGGAAACATAAGCGAAAATTGCCAAATGCGTTTCTCGGCTTGGGTTGCTTTTACAAGTTTTGCAAAAATGCTTGCGGCTGAATATCCTAGAAAGTATATAATCGTCATAATGCCCAGCGTTATAAGACTTTCGAGCAATAGCTCGCGTGAAAATGAGCGCATTGTTATGGAAGCAAAGACCGTGGCGGGTAATGTGAATTTTACCAAAAGCGTTGCCATTGCGTCGTTTGCGTTGTCGGATAAAAAGCCGAGCTTGCGCCCGACGAAGCCTATAAATACACAGACCACAAGGGTTGACATACTGCCTAAAAATACATTAAACATCTGCAACACCTCTATTTTTTGATACAAAACTTGTTAAAAGATTTGTTAAATGTGATGGCGCAAAGCCTTTTTTTAATACATAGTAAAATTTGCGTTGTGGTAGCTCGCACGACAGTTTTACCTGCGTTACAAGCCTTTTGTCAACATAGGTTTTTGCCGCAAATTTGGACACAATAGCGACACCAAGACCATTAATGACGGCATTTATAATACTTTGTGTATTATCAAAATGCGAAACAATATTAATTTTTTCACTATTGATTTTATTGATATTGATAAAATTTTCATACTCACTTTTTGTGCCAGAACCCGTTTCACGCCCGATAAATGGGTGGCTGTACAAAATTTCTGCAAGACTGTAAATCTTCGGTGCGTAAATTTCGCCCCCAATAGGTGCAATTAACACCATTTCTTCTGTTGCAAATTCGTTAAAATCGCATTTTTCGTTATCTATAATTCCGCCGCAAAAACCAATTTCAGCATCACCAGCCGCAATGCCGCTTACAACACGCATTGTATCGGCTTGCCTTACATTAAAGATAATTTTGAGATAAATTGCACGAAAATCTGCAATAATTTGTGGCAATAGATATTGCGAAGGAACGCTGGACGCTAGAACATTGATTTTGTCACTGAAATTGCCCTCGATACTGCGAATTTGTGCCATTGCATTTTCCTTTAAGGCGAGCAATTGTTTCGCACTTTCAAGAAACAATTTGCCAGCGTGGGTTAGCGCAACCTCTTTTGTAGAGCGGTTTAACAGCGGTTGACCTAATTCTTTCTCAAGCGCAGATATGTAAAGGCTAACTGATGGCTGTGAAAGAAAAATAGCATCTGCCGCCTTTGAAAAACTGCGCAATTCTGACACTTTTGCAAATGCTTCTAATTGTCTAAAATCCATTTTATACTCCTTGTTATATAATCAATATCGTCTATTGTGTTAAAATATCCGAATGAGAAGCGCACAGTACCATTTGGATATGTACCCAAAGTTTTATGTGCGGCAGGTGAACAGTGCAAGCCACAACGTGTCATTATACCGAAACGCTCGTCTAAAATGGCGGAAATTTCTGCATTGTCGTGGTTTTTAAAATCTAATGAGACTGTGGCGGTTCTGCCAACTGTACTTTTTTTGCCGATACTATTAACGCCGTCGAAGCCACTAATTTGTGTAAGGAAACGCTGTGTAAGCTCCATTTCTTTGGCAAAAATCTTGTCAATGCCTATGCGGTTAATATAACCCAATGCTTCACGTAATCCGATAATTGCGGGGGTATTTGGTGTCCCGGCCTCAAATTTATCAGGCATTTTTGTGGGGTGAGCATAATTATGCGAGCCGCTTCCTGTGCCGCCTGTGATTATGGGGTTAATAAGTGCCGCAAAATCGCTTTTTATTAACATTCCACCAAGACCAGGCGATGATAAAAGCCCTTTGTGTGCCGTAAAACACAGTGCGTCAATATCTTCTTTCATACTAATGCGTACAGAACCTGCTGTTTGTGCAGCATCTAATATAAATTTGATACCGTGGGTTTTACAAATTTGGGACACTTCCTGTATAGGTAAAATTGTGCCGCAAACATTGGAAGCGTGCGTCATTACAACCGCCTTGGTTTCGGGTTCTATCAGTTTTTTAACATCTTTTGGGTCAAGCGTACCTTCGCTATCGCACTGCGCAATGTCTATTTTTACGCCGTTTTTTGCCAAATCGTGCAGTGGGCGCATTAATCCGTTGTGTTCCATTGACGTGGTTATTATATGGTCGCCACGCCCCAAAAATCCACGTAAAATCATATTTAACGAATATGTAACGCTGGGTGTAAATACAGCATTGCGTGGCGTGTCAAAACCAAAAAAATCGCATAACATCTGCCTTGTTTCTGCCACGGTTGTTGCCACGTCATAAGCTGCTGCATAACCACCACGGTTGATGTTAGCGGGCGAACAATCTAAAAATGCTTTTATAGCATCCGATACGCTCGGTGCCTTAGGAAATGACGTTGTGGCGTTATCTACATATATTTTTCTCATAGCCACCTCTTTATTAAAATTTTTAATTAATCTCATTATACATATTAATTAAAAATATTGCAAGTGCTTTGTTTTCAAAGTATAATGTGAATATAATCACGGTCTTAGGAGGATATTTATGTTAAAAAAACTTAAACTGCCTTTGGTTGGTGTGTTTTTGGGGCTTGTGTCGCTTGCGTTGGTAGCGCACGGCAACCCGGGCAATATGGGCTTTTGTATCGCCTGTTTTTTGCGTGATACATCAGGCGCACTTGGCTTACATAACGGACCCAGCTATGCGCGACCAGAGGTAATAGGGCTTATTTTAGGTGCAATGATTGTGTCTTTGATAACAAAAGAATTTTCGCCAAAAGGCGGCTCTGCACCCATTACACGCTTTGTGCTTGGTGCTTGTGTTATGGTCGGTGCGTTGGTGTTTTTGGGTTGTCCAACACGTATGGTTATACGTATGGCGGGCGGCGACCTTAATGCGCTTGTGGGCTTGCCGGGTTTTGTCGGCGGCATATTGGCGGGTATGTTTTTCCTTAACAAAGGTTTTACGCTTAAACGTACACAAAAAGTGGCTAAAACAGATGGTTTTGCGTTGCCCGTCATAGCTGTGTTGCTTTTGTTAGGTTTGCTTTTTGTTCCAGCTTTGCTTAGCACGTCAGAAACAGGACCGGGTTCAATGCACGCTCCATTATGGATTGCGCTTGCAATTGGCTTGGTTGTAGGCGGCGTGGGCTTTATCAGCCGTATGTGTTTTGTAGGCGGCATACGTGATAGTATTATGTTTAAAAACTTTTCGATGTTATCTGCATTTGTTGCCTTGCTTGTTGTTATGATAATTGGTAATTTGATTATGGGCAATTTTAATTTGGGCTTTGAAGGGCAACCTGTTGCGCATAATGATGGTTTGTGGAACTTTTTGGGGCTTGGCTTGGTTGGTTTTGGCTCTGTTTTGCTTGGTGGTTGCCCGTTTAGGCAGGTTGTGCTTGCAGGTAGCGGAAATACAGATTCTGTTGCGGCTGTTTTTGGTATGACCTTTGGTGCGGCTTTGGCACATAACTTCAGCCTTGCGTCATCGTCTGCGGGTGTAAGCGAAAATGGCCCTTGGGGCTTTGCAATTGCCGCAGTTATTGCAGTTGCCATAGCTGTATACAATACATTTTTTAACAAGAAAGGAAGTGCAAATGCATGAAAACGATAGACGCAAGGGGCTTTTCTTGCCCAGAGCCGCTTTTAATGCTTAAAAATGGGCTAAAATCTGACGAAGACATACTTTTGATGACGGATAGTAAAAATGCCACACAAAATTGTGAAGATTTTGCGAAAAAGAAAGGCTTTTCTGTGGATGTAACGCAAACAGAAGGCGATTATCATTTGCAGATTAGGAAGGCAAAATGAAGTATATAGCCACGTTTTATAGCCAATATGACGCAATAGTATTTTTAAAGGTATTAAAAGACAAAAATATCAATGCAAAAGCAATGCCAACACCCCGCAAGCTATCTGCTTCTTGCGGGATTTGTGTGGTGTTTGACAACCAGCCCAATTCGGATTATAATGATTATGAGGTGGATGCCGTTTATATCGAAGAAAACGGCAAATACACCGCAATTTTTCAAAACTAATTGGTGGTGTGTTATGCACAAAATCTTGCTTGTTGAAGATGATACAATAATCGCTTCGGGTTTGGTCTATGCCCTTGAAAAAGAGGGTTTCTTTGTGGTTCATTCGGCAACAATTACGGCGGCTGTTGCGGCTGTGTCTGCGCATAAGTTTGATGCGGCAGTGCTTGATGTAGGCTTGCCCGACGGCATTGGTTTTTCGCTTGTAGATGGTTTGCGGGCTATTGGTGCGTCGGTGCTTTTTTTAACTGCGGTGGATGACGAGGGCAATATCGTGCGGGCTTTTGAGGCAGGTGCAGAGGATTTTGTTACAAAGCCTTTTAGGCTTGGCGAGCTTATGGCACGTATTAAAGCAATTTTGCGGCGCAGGTCTGGCGGCGGCAATATGATAACGTTGGGTAAGGTTAGTATTAACATTAGCGAAGGAAAGGTCTATACAAATAATGTAACGATTGAGCTAACTGCGTTAGAATATCGCCTTTTATTGGTGTTTGCAGGGCATAAAGGGCAAACGCTTACACGTGGTCAAATTTTAAATTTGATTTGGGATAGCGAAGGGATTTTTGTAGAAGATAATACGCTGACGGTTTATATAAAAAGGTTGCGAGAAAAATTGGGTACAAATGTAACGATTGAAACCGTGCGTGGTGTGGGGTATCGTGCTAATGATAATTAAACGAAGTGAAATAGAACGGCTTTCAAGTGATGTTAGGCGGATTATTGACGGTGAAGTGGTGGATTTGCGGGATAATCTTGAGGGACGGCTTTCTATATTAAAAAATGACATCCATACCTTGGCGGGACGGCTTAACGAGCAAGCGACGACGTTAAAGAATGATAAAATAGCCCTTGCGGATACTTTGGCAGATATTTCTCATCAGCTTAAAACGCCTCTTACAGCTATGGAATTAATGGTAGAGCTTTTAGAAGGTGCGCCGCCCGAAAAACAAGCAGAATTTAGGCAAAACCTAAGACAGGGATTGATACAAACTAGTTGGCTTGTTAATTCGCTGTTAAAGATGGCGAAGCTGGATAGCGGCACGGTAGAATTTAATATTGTAGAAACAACGGCGAAAGAGATTATAAATGCGGCATTACAACCGCTTGCTGTGTTGCTGGATATTAAAAACCAAAGGGTAGAAATTAACGGAGATATTGCTATAAAATGCGATAAAAACTGGACGGCGGAAGCGTTGACGAATATAATTAAAAACGCAAGCGAACATTCGCAAAAAGATAGTACGATAATGATAAATGTAGGACAAAACCCCATTTGCGGCTGGGTTACCGTGGCGGATATGGGCGGCGGGATGACAACGGCGCAAATTAAAAATGCCTTCAAGCGTTTTGATAATTCGCAAAAAGGCACGGGTATTGGTTTGCCGCTTGCTTTTGCTATAATGCAAGGGCAAAATGGCGATATTGAGATAGATGGCGGCAAAGATGGGCTAGGCGCAACATTTACTCTTAAATTTTACAAGCCTTTTAAGTAGTTTTTTACTGGATTACTTCGGGCTTGTTGTGTATTGCTATACGTATTTAGTAACCCTCGCAATGACGGAGCGTGTTGTTATCGTCATCCCTTGATGAGTATTGTCTGATACCAAGGGAAGTCGTAATTGCGAGGGACGTTCCTACGATAAGATGTGAAGCGAACCCCGAAGTAGCACCCCTCGCTCGTCATCAACAACTTAACATTCTACACTTGCACTTGTCTGTGTTTCTTGTTTTGCAGGGTTTACGTGTACTGTGCAATGTGTTACTTTTGGAAATTTGTTTTGAATTGCGTCTTGCACATCGTGTGCGGCATCGTGTGCTTTTTGCAGGGTATAGTCTGCATCCACGCTAATTTCTAGGTCTATATGGATTTTATTGCCAAAAAGACGGGTTTTTAATTGGTCTATCGACACTACACATTCGTGCTTTAATATAATTTTGCGCATTTCATCCAAAGTTTCGTCATCGGCCGCCCTGTCGGTCATTTTTTTAAGTGCATCAACACCAATGCCAATGGCGGTTCTGATAATAAACGCAGATATGATTATCGCGGCGATAGAGTCCATTATCGGAAAACCCAACATAGCGCCTAAAATGCCAATAAAGCTACCAATGGATGACAAGCCATCAGCGCGAGAATGCCAAGCATCTGCCATTAGTGCGGTAGAATCTATTTTTTTTGCGGCGGCACGCATATACCAATACACGCCTTCTTTAACGCCGATAGATACAACGGCGGCAATAAGAGCAAGTATGCCCGGCACGGCAATATCGCCAAAATTACCCGCTATAACCCGCTGTATACCAGCCCAGCCAATGCCAATACCAACCGAAAGCACAAGCACCGCCAAAATAAGGGTTGCGACACATTCAAAACGCTCGTGTCCGTATGGATGGTCTTTGTCGGCTTCTTTGCCCGCCAGTTTTATGCCTATCAAAGCAACCACGGTTGAAAATAGGTCGGCGATGGAATGCACAGCGTCTGAAATCATTGCGGCAGAATTTGCAAATATACCCGCAAATAGCTTAAACGCCGAAAGGATTATGTTAATGATGATACTGTTGCGTCCTGCACGCATTGCGATTTGTTGGTTTGTTTTGTTCATTTTAACTACCTCCTAAATTATATTATGTTTCCGAAGGTAATAAAAAAGTACCTGCGGAACAATTTGTTGTCCCACAGATACAAAAATCCGTAATCTGCTGCCGTAATAGCCCGACTGCACAAATCTTATTAGACTTGCCGCCTGTTCAACTTATAATCTACCATATGCAACCAAGGTTTGTCAATAGTATTTTTTATTAAATTCCAAAATCTATAAAAATCGCCATCAAGCCGTATATTATTAACGCTCCGCCTGATATTATATGGCTTATTGCAATTGGTATACGCTTTACGTATTTTGTGCGTGCAAGGAAAAACGATAGTGCAGAGTAGCCAAAATGAGCAAAAGCGACGGCAAGCGGTATGACGAATGTGGAATTAGGGATGAATATAAGGGTTATGCCCATTGTAATAAGCATTGCCTCAAGGCTCATTACAAGCCCGACCAAAACTATTGTTTTGCCGCTTTTGGCGTGTTTTGACACGAAGTATTGTATTATACACCAAGACCCTAATGTGATGAACGAGATGCCAACTACAATATCTGTTTCAAAATTAATAACACTATAAAGCTCCACTGCCAAGAAAAAGCCGATTATGCATAATACCAAAAGAACTATATTTATTATTACAAGATGCACAAACCTGCATTGTTTTTGCAATCCAAGCGATAAACCGATAAAAAATGCATCAACAGACACAATAAGCCCTGATAATATTGATAAAAACATACAATCTCCCTGTTTAACCATTTACGCCATAGTATGCAATTATGACAAAACTGTCACTTAAAAATCTGATTTAGTCACCGTGCAGTCATATTTAAGATTTATAATGAGGTTAATAAATCGAGAGGGGAATAAAAAATGAGCATTTTAAAAGTAGAGAATTTGACAAAGACATATGGTGAAGGTAGCTCGCAGGTTAAGGCGTTGGATGGTGTTAGCTTTGCGGTAGAAAAAGGTCAGTTTGTAGCAATTATTGGTGCATCTGGCAGTGGCAAATCTACGCTATTGCATTTGTTGGGCGGTGTGGATAGACCAACGGCAGGCAAGGTGCAGATTGACGGGCAGGATATTTTTGCAATGACAGAAAGCAATATGGCTATTTTTAGACGGCGTAATATGGGTATCGTTTATCAATTTTATAACCTTATCCCAACGCTTACAGCAGAGGAAAATATTATGTTGCCGTATTTGCTTGACAATAGAAAACCCGAGGCGGCTATGCTTGCGGATTTGTTAAGCGTAACAAGATTAGCAGAACGTGCAAAGCATTTGCCAAGCGAATTATCGGGCGGACAACAACAGCGTGTTTCTATAGCAAGGGCTTTGATAAATAGTCCTGCTGTTATTTTGGCAGACGAACCAACGGGCAACCTAGACAGCAAGGCAAGCAAAGAGATTATGGAGCTATTAACAATGGCGAACAAACGATATAACCAAACGCTTGTTATGATAACCCACGACGAAAAAATTGCTCTGCAAGCCGATAGAATTATCACGATAGGCGACGGAAAGATTTTACGTGATGAGGAGGTGCGATAATAATGCGAAAATTAACAATAAAACTAGCGTCGCAACATCTTAAAAACACAAAACGTCATAGCCTTTGGACACTGGTTAGCATTGTGCTTGCGGTTGGTATGTTGGTTGCTATAGGTGGCTTTGGAACATCTGCTATGGTTGCGTTAAACGACCTAACAACCAATGTGGATGGTTGGACAGGTGGTGCAACAAACATAATATCTTATGGTCTTTCGTCCTTTTTTGGCGGCATTGTTGCCTTTGCGGGCATTGTGGTTATATCCAATGCTTTTAGAATATCGGCAGGCGAGCGCACAAGGCAGTTTGGAATTTTAAAAAGCGTTGGTGCAACAAAAAAGCATATTAAGGCAACGGTTTTGGCAGAAGCGACAATCCTTTCTGCAATAGGTATTCCGTTAGGTTTTGCGCTTGGTTTTTTGATGTACTATCTATCTATGGCGGCAATGAATATATTTGTGGATTTAAATTTTATGAGCGAAAATCTGCAGTTTAGTATGCATTTTCAACCAATTATTCTTTTAATAGCATTGATATTGTCGTTGATAGTAATATTTACTTCGGCGTGGCTTCCTGCTAGAAAAGCGGCAAAAACACCCGCAATAAATGCTATACGTGGTATTGGTGAAGTAAAGAAGCATACAAAAAGGATTGGCGGCGGCAAAATTGTAGGCAAAATATTTGGCTTTGAAGGACTTTTGGCGGCAAAAACCTTGCGTCGAAACCGCAAGCATTTTAGGGCAACGGTTATTTCTATTAGCGTTAGCTTGATTTTGATATTAACGGCAGTAAGCCTTAATTGGCATATGACACGCTTGTTAGATGGCAGGATGGAACAAATTGATATGCCAAACATCGGTTTGCTGTTTACATCAAACCCTAATGACAGAAGCAATACAAACTTTAATGCGGCTACAGCAACAAAAATTACTGAAGAATTGCAACAATTTGCCGACACAAGGGTTAATGGTATGGGGTTTAGCTATGGTAGCCGTGTGCCGTATGCGCCACGCTCTGCCTTTGACGCATTGTGGATAATGACATTAAATGATACCGCATATACCGAAATTGTCGAACTTGCAGGTGTGCCTTACGGCTCTAATGTGCTTGTTAATGTACGGCTTAATATTGATACAAACGGCGTGTTTACGCAAGAAAGGCTTTTTGATTTTGAAGATGGCGATGTTATACGTAAATATTCGCTTGAAGGCGAATTTGTTGAAGAAATTACTGTACACGGGCAGGTTTTAGAGTTGCCCCGTCATCTGTACTTTTTAGCCGAAGGCGTTAAAACCATTGTAATGCCCGACGGCGATATATGGATGTATCAATGGAATATAAATACAGCAGAACCCGAAGGCTTTGCGAGCTTTGCACGTGATGTTTTTGAAAGCCATTATATACTTGGTGAATATGAAGAATTTACCGAAATGGATTGGACAGAAGGCTTTTTGCTAATGCAGGCAATAGTTAGCACAATTTCCACATCCATTGCTATTTTTTCGACAATGCTTGCGTTGTTGGGGCTTACCAATGTTATCAGCACTATTGTAACAAGCATACAGATGCGCAAGCGGGAATTTGCCGTGCTTACCAGCATTGGTATGGATAAAAAGGGACTGCGCAATATGCTTGCGCTTGAAAGTATATTAAGCTCTGCAAGGGCGTTGCTGTTTGGCTTGCCGCTGGGTTTTGCGGCGGCTTATGTGGTATATCTTTCAGTAGAGCCGAGCAATCCTGTAGGAATGGCGTTTTATCCGCCGTTTATGGCAATGGCTATATGCACCGTGGCGGTTTTTGCCGTAACATTTGTTATAATGCAAGCGGCGATTGGGGGAATAAAAAAGGATAGCGTTATTGACACTATCCGAGGGGTGTAAGTATAGAGTGTAAGTTATTGATGTCAAGCGAACTGGATTGCTTCGAGGTTCGCTTGACATCTTATCGTAGGAATGTCCCTCGCAATGACGGCTTACCTTGGCGAGGATTGACCGATACCAAGGACTATCGTCATTGCGAGGGTTACTAAATACTTAAAGCAATACACATCAAGCCCGAAGTGAGCCAGCAAAGGGTCTTTCTTACCCCTTTATAACACCTAGCGGCATTAATTCTATCGCAATATCCGCCAAATCTTGCTGTTCCTGCATTACTACATCAATATTTTTATATGCGCTTGCGGCTTCGTCTAAATCTTTTATGCCACGTATGCCGTGCAAAATACCTAATTTATCTAATTTTTCAATTTCTTCTTGCAAATTAAGCGTGCGTTCGGCTTGCTTACGTCCCATAACACGCCCTGCGCCGTGGCTACAGCTTTCAAAAGACAGCGGGTTGCCCTTGCCTTTAATAATATATGACTTTGTGCCTTGTGAGCCGGGTATAATGCCTGTTTGCCCTGCTTTTGCGCTTGTTGCACCCTTGCGGTGTACCCAAACGTCTTTGCCAAAGTGATGCTCAAGATTGGCGTAATTGTGGTGAATGTTTACGCTGTCAATTACTTTTGCACCCGTTTCGTTTTGTAAAATATCGGAAATAATCTGTGACATTACATCACGGTTGCGTTTTGCAAAACGTAGGCAATATTCCATTTCGATAATATATTGTTGCCCCGTAACGCTATCCGCTTTAAGATAAGCCAAATCCCAATTTTTAGGAATATCTTTCGATTGCTCTTTCGCCAAACGGTTATAATGGTCGCAAACCTGCTTGCCTAAATTGCGGCTGCCAGAATGAACCATAAACCAAATATGCCCATCGCTTCCCCGCTGAAACTCGATAAAATGGTTGCCGCCGCCCAATGTGCCTACTTGAAAACGTGCTTTTTTGTGTTGGTCGGCAACAATGGGTGCATTTTTTGGCACAGGCTCTATATCCAATGCTTCTTTGCGGTGGTTAAAGCCTAGTGGAATAGACTTTCTTATACCGCCCAGCACATTTTTAAGCACGGCGGTGTCTATTTCTGTTAATGATGTTTTTGTAGCAATCATCCCGCAACCAATGTCAACTCCAACGGCATTGGGTATAATATGACCAACAGCCGCCAAAACGCCGCCAATGGGCATACCAAAGCCTTGATGCGTGTCTGGCATTAGGGCAATATGATTGTGCGCAAAGGGCAGTGCGGCAATATTTTTGGCTTGCTCTATCGCTCCTTCTTCAGGGTTCATAGCCCAGCACAAAATATCCAATCCATCAGTTTTAATCGTTTGCATATAAAACCCTCTCTCCGATTATAAGGAAAACTTTTTTCGCCTTTAGCGAAAAATCATTCCACTACAGCGCACTTAAAGCTGTGCGCTATCCGTTACACTGTTTGAGTGGTCGTGGCTATGGTCGTGTCCGCCGTGGTCGTGCGGTAGTACCGTATGTAATATAAGCATAGCCATAACACCCAAAATTATGCCGATTGTGGCAAGCGAACTACGTTTTTCCCCACATTCGCATTTTTGGCTTTCCGGTATAAGCTCGTGTACAGCAACCCAAACCATAGCACCGCCCGCAAAAGCCATAATAAACGGCATAAAATCGTCCATACCTGCGGCAAGCAAAAAACCACCTATACCAAAAGCAAAACCAATAAAACCCGATATTTGCCCCAAAAAGAAGGCTTTAACACGCCCCATACCTTCCTTGCGCCAAGCCACGGACAATACACTGCCTTCAGGCAATTTGTGCAAGCCGACGGCTATAACCATTGGTAAAATTGTCCATAACTCATCCATATTAAAATGCGACCCTAGTATGCCAAGCATTAGCCCCAGCGTAAAGCCTTCAGGTATGTTGTGGAAGGACAGCGCAGAAGCCAAAACAACGCTTTGGCGGTATTTAAAGCCACCTTGCCCCGCAACCTTTTTGCTATGTGCTTTTTTATGTACAAATGTGTCAAGCCCAAAAATGAACAAAAAGCCCAGTATAAAGCTACCCGGCACGGCTACCCAAGCTGGCATAGCCAAATATTCTGCCAGATGCATTGATGGGTACAATAGCTCGAAAAATGTTACAGCCAGTATTACACCCGCCGCAAAACCCATCACAATGCGGGATAATGTCAAATTTTTTTCCTTAAAAAATGCTACAATAGCCGCACCCAATGCCGCCGCAATCCACGTACCCAAAGCCAAAACCAATATCGCCATCAAAACATTGTTCATAAAGTTCTCCCAAATTTTATTTTTTGCACTTTGTTAAATAATATCATATATCCCAAAAAAATGCAAGCACGTAAAAACGAATAACAGACCTGTTCGTAAAGGCTTGAAAATATCGTAAACATATGATATAATCTCAAAAGGTGATTAGATGTTTGACTTTCCAACAGAATTAAAAAAACTGCCGCAAAAGCCTGGCGTTTATATGTTTATTGGCTCTGCCGAAGAAATTATTTATGTTGGCAAGGCTATTAATTTGCGTTCTCGTGTACGCTCTTATTTCACCGAAGCAAATTTAATACATACAAAAATACGCAATATTAGGGGGACAGCACAGCGGTTTGAGTATATTATTACCGATACAGAAACAGAGGCGCTGGTGCTGGAATGTAACCTAATAAAAGAACATCAGCCAAAATACAATGTTTTATTAAAAGACGACAAATCTTACCCATACATAAAAGCAACTATCAACGAGGATTTCCCCCGTGTTTTTTCAACCCGTGATTATATAGAGGACGGCGGCAAATATTTTGGTCCATACACATCCAGCTTTGCTGTTGACCAAACCTTGGAGCAAATCCTTAAAATATGGCCGTTGCGCCGTTGCACCAAAAAGATTGTAGCGGGTGAAAAAAGCGGCCGCCCTTGCCTTAATTACCACATTGGGCTATCCCCTGGTGCTTGCGGTATGCATATTTCTAAAGAAGATTATAACGAGCGTGTGCGTAATATATTAGAATTTTTAGGCGGCAAGCACGCCGATGTTGTGCGACAGCTAAACATACAAATGAACGAAGCCGCAGAAAACCTAGAGTTTGAACGTGCGGCAGATTTGCGTGACAAAATATCCGCAATAAAACGTATTAACGAAAAGCAACAAGCACAGCGCATATCAAAAGGCGACCAAGATGTGGTGGCTTTTGCCATAAACGCCGACGAAGCGTTGTTTCAGGTGTTTTTTATACGTGATGGCAAAATGACAGGACGAGAGCATTTTATGGTATCGGGCGTTACAGATGCTGACGAAACCGCCATTATGACGCAGTTTGTAACACAATTTTACAGCGGTACGCCCTTTGTGCCAAAAGAGCTTGTACTGTCGCACGCAATAGAAAACGAAGAAATAATTGCGGCGTGGCTGGAAGCAGAGCGTGGCAAAAAGGTAACGATAACCGTGCCGATAAAAGGCGAAAAGCTAAAGCTGGTAAAACTGGCACATAGCAACGCCATCATCCAAATGGAACAATTTGGTAAACATATTAAAACCGAAGCCCAGCGCACCACAGGCGCATTGGACGAAATACGCACGGCATTAGGCATAGAAGCACCAATAAACCGTATAGAAGCCTACGATATATCAAATATACAGGGTTTTGAAAACGTTGGCTCTATGGTTGCTTTTGAAGGCGGCAGGGCAAGACGCAACGATTATCGCAAGTTTAAAATAAAATCGCTGATGCGGGGCGAAGCCAACGATTATGCCGCTATGCAAGAAATATTGCACAGGCGGTTTAAAAGACACGAAACCGAGGCAACAGGCTCTTTTTCCCGTTTGCCTGATGTTATTTTTATTGACGGTGGCAAAGGACATATTGCCGCCGCTAGCGAGGTTTTGCACGATATGGGCATAAACATCCCAATATGCGGTATGGTTAAGGACGACAAGCACCGCACAAGGGCACTTTTGTATAACGACAAAGAAGTGCCGCTAAAGCTGACAAGCGAAGGCTTTAGGCTTGTTGCCCGTGTTCAAGAAGAAGTACACCGCTTTGCGATAGAATACCATAGAAAACTGCGCCAAAAAACCGTTACAAAATCGGTGCTGGACGACATAACGGGCATTGGCGACACCCGCCGCAAAGCCCTAATGATGCGCTTTGGCACGATAGAAGCCATAAAATCCGCAACGCTAGAAGATTTGGCAACAACCACGGGGATGAACAAAAAAGCCGCCGAAGCGGTTTACGAGTTTTTTCAGGCACAACGTCAATAAACAGGTCTGCTAGGTTGGTATTTTAAAAAACTCCATTCATTATGTGCCCTCATAATATTATTCTTTCACAATATCAGTATAGCACATATGCGACTAACAAACAATCTCATCTTTTGCAATCTACCACAAATCTTTATCCCTGTATTGCAACCTGCTTAAAACCAGCATACTGTCATCTACATAATATACGCATATTCTTTCGCCCAACCTATTTTCTGCCACCTTCCAACCCATTTCGTCCCTTAACCCCTTAGACAAAACAAACCTTCCCGCTGGACCAATTGTTGATTTAATTATTTTGTGCGGTGCCAATTGCTGGCTTATATTAGGCTTGTCTTCTTCTAATTTTTGTAAGATGACAATGCCGCCCATTGATAATAGGGTTATGGTGTCGCCTACTTCCAAATCCAACATACGCCTTAAATTAATCTGTAGCTGAATTTTGCCTAAATCGTCTATGGCTTTTATAGAATACCTTAGCATAAAAAAATACCACCTTTTAGGTTATTGTCTTTTAAAAGAAGTGCTTGACGAATAGACCTAAATGTGATAATATCATCTTAGGTCTTCGGACTGGTGTGGGTGCTTGTTGGGGTGTTGTCTGTCACGATTTTTGCCCCAACAAGCATTTTTATACCAATCCTATATATACTAATCTCCCATCACCGATTATACAATATTGCTCGGTGTTTGTCAAGGGGGTTTTTTGTTTTGTTGTATAATCCTTGGCAAGGGTCGTATAACACCAACAGGCTACGTCATTGCGAGGGCTACTAAATGCGTAGGGCATTACACATAAAGCCCGAAGCAATCCAGCAAAGGGTCTACACAAGCTCTGCAATTTTATTAGCAATTTGATTAAGCGGCAATTGATAATCAACAATACCTAAATCATAAGCGGCTTTTGGCATACCGTATACAACACTGCTTTCTTTGTCTTGCCCTATAATGGTCGCACCTTTTTTCTTCAGCTTCATCAAACCACGTGCGCCGTCAGCACCCATCCCTGTCAGCACAACACCTATTACGTTTCTGCCTGTAAAATCTGCCATTGTGTCAAACAATATGTCTGCGGCGGGGCGTACGCCGTGCATTTTTTCGCCTTGAAAACATTCCAAAAGCAGTTTTTTATCACGCATAACCGCCTTCATATGATAATCGCCAGGGGCGATAAGGGCTACGTTTTTCTTTGCCATATCGTTCATTGCGGCTTCTTTAACGGTAAACCTTACCGCAAGGTTAAGGCGGGTTGCAAACTGATACGTAAACATACTGGGCATATGTTGCACGATAAGGATAGGCGGTACTTGTGCCGGCAAACCGGTTAGAACAGTGTGCAAAGCGTCCGTGCCGCCAGTAGAAGCCGCAATGGCAATTATTTTTTCGTCAACACCTGCCGCCGCAGTTATATTTGCAATGCCACGTGGTGAAGCATTGCGCATAAAAAGCTCTATTCTATCTAAAATATTGCGTACAAAAATACGCCGCACAAATTCTGTGTCGCCGTCGGGTTTTGATAATGCACCTTTTATGCCCGCTATTTGGTATGGTGCGGAATTTTTAATACCTAAAAGTATAGTAGAAAGATTTTTAATATCAGCTAAAAATTTGATAGCGGCGGGCATTGCAACGGTTGTGTCGGTGTCTAATACCAATACATTAGCCTTGCCTATATCCATAGCCGCCTGCACACCAAAAATGGAATTGACCTTGATGTTGACCAAAAAACCCTCTTTTGCAAGCATAGAAGACAAAAAGGCTTTTAATGTTAAGTCTGCGGTTAAAATCATTACATTCGCTTGCATATGCCACCTCCATTTTCGCTTGTCTACATTATAACAAATGTTGTAGAATATTTCAAGCATACAAATGATTATTTTTTTGGATATGTGAGAAGATAATTCCAGATATTATTTATGAAGGAAGTGTTTAATATGGATGCATTTCATCAAACAAACGAAGAAGAAAATGTACAAAGCTCGCCGCCGTCAGATAATTTGGAAAAATATGGTCAGGTTGATGCTTTGATGGGTTTGCCGCAATGCGAAAATAATCCACGTGGAAATATATGGTATTTGCCTATAATTGGGCATATAGAAGGGCATCACGTAATGCCACCAGGGCATAAAACAACGAAGTACGAACACATAATACCAATGCTTTTGCACGCCGCACAAAGCCCTAATGTTGACGGGCTGTTGGTTGTGTTAAACACAGTGGGCGGTGATGTGGAAGCAGGGCTTGCTATAGCCGAGCTTATATCGCATTTTTCAAAACCTACTGTGTCGCTTGTTTTGGGTGGCGGCCATTCTATTGGTGTGCCGCTTGGGGTTTGTGCCAATTATTCTTATATAGCAGCTTCGGCGGCGATGACAATACATCCCGTGCGGATGAACGGCACAATGGTCGGTGCACAGCAAACCTATGATTATTTTAACAAGATGCAGGATAGGGTGCTGGAGTTTGTAATAAACCATTCTAAAATATCAAAAGAGCGGCTGAAAGAACTGATGATGGACACTGCAACATTGGCAATGGATATGGGAACATTTTTAATAGGTGAAGAAGCCGTAAAAGAAGGATTGATTGACGAAGTAGGGGGGCTAAACGCCGCAATGGAAACACTGTATGAAATGATTGCCAAAGCTCGGGAAATATGATACAATGCTTTTGGTGATATTATGACATTCGATAGCTATTCTCAAAAAGATACAGAAGATTTTGCGGCAGAGCTTGCAAAAAAAGCCGTCGCAGGTGATTTTTTTGCGCTTGTTGGCGGTTTGGGCGCAGGCAAAACCGCTTTTGCCCGTGGTTTTGCCCGTGGGCTTGGCGTTGTGGCACATATAACAAGCCCTACTTTCGCTATAATAAATGAATACAGCGGAAATTTGCCGCTGTATCATTTTGATGTGTATCGAATTAACAACGCAGACGATATGTACGACACAGGCTTTGAAGAATATTTTTATGCCAGCGGTGTTTGTTTGGTAGAATGGGCAGATATGATAACAGAAATATTGCCGCCAAATGCGAAAATAGTAAGGTTTGAACAAGATTTGGCAAAAGGCGAACAATATAGAAAGATTACTATAGGGGGGCAAAATTTTGATACTATTAGCAATTGAAACATCTGGCAAAGTAGCGTCTGTTGCATTGGCAACCAAAAGCAAAATTATTGCCGAATATACGATAAGAAACGACCTAACACATTCCGAAACCTTAATGCCGATGGTAGAACAAATGCTTGCCACAAGCGGCGTTGACAAACGTGAAATTGGGATGTTAGCTTGCTCAAACGGTCCTGGGTCTTTTACAGGCTTGCGCATTGGTGCGGCAACGGCAAAAGGGCTTGCAATGGGGCTTAACTTTAAAATTGTACCTGTTTCAAGCCTTGTTGCGTTGGCATATAATGCGTATGGGCAAAACGCACTAATAGCCCCTATAATGGACGCACGCAGAAACGAGGTTTACACGGCATTATATTCCTTTGTCGGCGAGGATTTAAAATGTTATATCCAGCCGAAGATTTGTCCATTTGACGATATGCTAAACTCGGCGGCAGATATAAGCGAAAGCATTGTGTTTTTGGGCGATGCTACGTCGCTACACGCAGAAAAAATTTTGTCAGAAGGTTTTGAAATAGCCCCGCCGCATAAACTGCTACAATCGGCGGCAAGCGTTGCAATGACGGCTTTTAAGCATTTGGATAAAGCAGTGGATGTTAATGACTTTAAGCTGGATTACATACGCCTGTCGCAAGCCGAAAGGATAATGCTTGGCTATGAATAACATATTGCGGGTAAAGCCCGCTGAAATAGGGATGTTGCCGCAAATATTTGCAATAGAAAAAGAATGTTTCACAGACCCGTGGACGGTTAATATGCTGCGTGAGGTAATAGCAGACCAAGAAGAAAATACAAGCGTTGTCTGTTTTTTAAATGACCAAATTATAGGTTTTGCCTTTTTATGGGTGTATAAAGAAATTAAAGAAGCCCATATTGAAAATATAGCCGTAAAGCCTGATTTTAGAGGGTTTGGCGCAGGCGAAACAATGCTTGTGCATTTGCTGGATGTATGCCTCAAAAAAGGTGTTGCCACAGTGTTTTTAGAATTGCGAAAAAGCAACACAATTGCACAAAAAATGTACGAAAAACACGGATTTGTTGCGAATGGGTTGCGAAAAGAATACTATACAAAACCAAAAGAGGATGCAATTTTGATGAATAAAGTTTTGGAGGATGGCAATGAAAAGGCTTGAATATAACGAATTAAAAAGGTTTTGCGATGTAAACACGCTAGGTTTTGATACAACGGCAGATTTGGACTGTAGTCTTGATATGGAAATAATAGGGCAAACCCGTGCCGTAAGCGCATTTAACTTTGGGCTAGGCACACGCCGTAGCGGCTACAACATTTATGTTGCAGGCGTTTCGGGTAGCGGCAAAACCACATTTGCGGCGCATTTTGCCAAAGAAGCCGCCAACAAAGAAGCCGTACCGCAAGATTTGGCATATGTCTATAACTTTAAAGAGCCTAAAAACCCAAAGCTACTAGCAGTTAAGGCGGGCAAAATTGCAGTTTTTAAAGAGGATTTGCAAGAGCTTTTGGACATCCTTACGACCGAAATACCAAAAATACTAGAAGACCCAAA
The DNA here is from genome assembly GCA_009784615.1 of Defluviitaleaceae bacterium. Taxonomy (GTDB): domain Bacteria; phylum Bacillota; class Clostridia; order Lachnospirales; family WRAX01; genus WRBJ01. The sequence continues at coordinate 111,143 of WRBJ01000002.1, forward strand.
TTTTGAAGAGCAAAGAAACGACATAGCCAAAAAGTTTGAAAAAGAGCGTGACCAAATTTTTGACGTGTTTGCAAAATTTGCTAGAGAATACGATTTTGAAGTACAAATAAATGACAAAGGTATGACATTTGCACCAATTATTGACGGCGAACCAGTTAGTATCGACGACTTTAAAAAGTTAGATGAAGCCCTAAAAGAAACCATTGTTGCAAAATCTGAAACAGTGCAGGAAGAAGCAACGGATGTAATGACAAAGGTGCGTACGCTAGATTTGGCGGCACGCAAGCAAATAGACGATTTGGAATATAATATACTTTTCTTTGCCGTAGGCGAAAAAATGGCGCGCCTTCAAGAAAAATATGAATGTGAAGAATGTATTTTAGAGTACCTAGGGCATCTTAAAGAAGATATTTTAGAAAATATAGGCAACTTTTATACCTCTCACGAAGTAGATGATGACGACGCTATTGCCAATTTAATACCGTGGGTGTCTAAAAAAACAAAGGATGATGTGTTAAACAACTATCGTGTTAATATAATTGCCGACAATAGCGGGTGTGATTGTGCACCTGTTAAAATCGCCGTAAACCCCACATTTGCCAACATTATGGGCGAAATAGAATACGATAGCGAAATGGGCAACCTTGTTACAGACTATATGAAGATAAAAGGCGGACTAATACACGCTGCAAACGGCGGATGCCTTATTTTGCAAGCAAAAGACGTGCTTACCATCCCATTTTTATGGGAAGCACTAAAGCGCACTATTCGCACAAAAGAGATTGTTGTAGAAAACCCAAAAGAACATCAAAACGTGCCAGTGTCAACCATCCGCCCAGAACTTGTGGCGTTTAACACAAAAATAATACTTGTAGGCTCAAATTACTATCACGACATATTGCGTGCATATGATGAAGATTTTGTAGATTTGTTCAAAGTGTCTGCATTTTTTGACTACGAAATGAATTATAATGAAGAAAATATAACACAAATATGCCGCTTTGTAAAACGCTTTGCCAGTGAAGAATGCACTCTTGACTTTTCGGCAGATGCCGTTGCGGTTGTTATAGAACATTCCGTACGCCTTGCAGGTAGCCAAAAGAAGCTAACCAGCCGTTTTGACCGCATTTCAGAACTTTTGTGTGAAGCGGATATTTGGGCAAAACGTGATAATTCCCAAATTGTGCTTGCCAAACACGTAAAAGAAGCCATAAAACAACGTGATTACCGCTATGGTTTGTATGAAGAAAAAATGACAGAGCTTATAGAAAGCGACGTTATAATGATAGACACCGACGGCACAAAAATAGGGCAAATAAACGGACTTGCGGCACTTGATACTGGTGATGCCGTGTTTGCAAAACCCACAAAAATAACCGCAACAACATATGTTGGCAAAGCGGGTATTATAAATATAGAAAACGAAGTGGAAATGAGCGGTGAAATACATTCAAAAGGCGTGCAAATCGTCATTGGCTATCTTGGGCAAAAATACGCCCAAAAGTTTCCGCTGTCATTATCTTGCCGCATTGCCTTCGAGCAAAGCTACAGCGGCGTAGACGGTGATTCTGCGTCGTCTACTGAGCTTTACTGTATAATAAGCTCTCTTTCGGGCTTGCCAATAAACCAAGGCATAGCCGTATCGGGCTCTATTAACCAACGTGGCGAAATACAAGCCGTTGGCGCAATTACGGCAAAAATCGAAGGTTTTTTTGACCTATGTAAAAATCGAGGCTTAACAGGCACACAAGGCGTAATAATTCCGCAACAAAACATAACCGATCTAACCCTTAACGATGATGTGATAGAAGCTGTAAAAGACGGCAAATTTCACATCTACCCAATAGCTCATATTGATGAAGGCTTAGAAATTTTGCTAAACACAAAAGCAGGCGATATAGATACCGAAAACACAATACACGCAAGGGTTTACAACCGCCTGCACGACTTCCACAAAGCGGCGGCAGACGAGTAGGAACACAATATATTGTGTCTCTAACAATATAAGTATCACTATACAACCTTACCATAATTTTTCTAAAACAACAAGTATAAAACGCTTGAAAACCTACCGGATATGTGCTATAATATGTCGAATACATTTGGGAGAGTAGCATTTTATGAAGATTATATTTATAGTTGACGACAGCGACACAAATTTGATGTGGGCAAAAAATGCGTTGGAAGGCGCATATAAAACATACGCTTTGCCATCTGCCGAGCGTATGTTTAAATTGTTGCAAAAAATTACGCCCGACCTTATTCTTCTTGACGTTGATATGCCGCAAATGGATGGTTACGAGGCTCTGATGACATTAAAAGCAGACGCAAGGTTAAAAGATATTCCCGTAATATTTCTTACAGCCCGTAGCGATTCTGCTTCAGAAATACGAGGATTTGAAATGGGTGCGTTAGATTTTATAAGCAAGCCATTTTCGCCGCCTGTATTATTAAAACGTATAGAAACACATATAGAACAAGACAAATTGCTAAAGCAAGCCACGCATAAACTGCGTGAACTACATAATGCAACAATAAGCGTTATTGCAGATATGGTAGAAAATAGGGACGAAGTAACAGGCGGGCATATAAACCGTACACAAGCATATCTTGAAATATTAATTAACGAGCTTTTGCGCAATGGTACATATGCGGACGAGATGGGCAATTGGGATTTATCCATAGTTCTGCCGTCAGCCCAATTGCACGACGTAGGCAAAATATCAATAAGTGATGTTATATTAAACAAACCCGACAGGCTAACCAACGAAGAATTTGAAAAAATAAAAACACATTGCATAGAAGGCGAGCGTATTATAGACCAAATTATATCACGTACAGAAGACGACGGGTTTTTGCTACACGCAAAACGCTTTGCCTTCAGCCATCACGAAAAATGGAACGGCACGGGCTATCCCCGTGGTTTGTCTGGTACAGATATTCCGTTAGAAGGGCGGCTTATGGCCATTGTGGACGTTTATGACGCTTTGCGCTCTTGGCGGCCATACAAAGAACCATTTTCACACGAAAAAGCAGTAGAAATTTTGGTCAAAGACAGCGGCACACATTTTGAACCTGTTTTAATAGACGCATTTGTAAACATAGCAGACGAATTTGCGGCAATTACCGAAGCTAATTAACCCACCTAGGAGGAAATCTAAAATGACAAAAACATTCGTAATCTCTACAGTAGAAATTGACGACCCAATTATTGCTTTGGACGAAATTAAATCACAAATCAATCTTGAAACCGACCTTTTAACAAACTCTATCGGTATAATTTCTTGCCATTACGAATTTGTAATTTCAGGCGTTGCCAAGGCTGTTTGCGAAGCCCTGCCGTTTGATGTAGCAGGCATTGTGGCATCGCCAATGTCCGACGGCACACAGGCAGACTCTTTGCTTTTAACCGTGATGGTAATAACCAGCGACGACACCGAATTTATTAAGATTGTAACACCATCAATTGCAGAAAATGCCAGCGATATAATAGCACAAAGCTACAAAACCGCAACGAACCACACGGGTGACAAACCAACGGCAATTTTTGCCTTTGCACCATTTATGCCACAAAATTCGGGCGACAATTATGTCAATGTTTTAACAGACATTTCAGAAGGTGTGCCTGTATTTGGCTCATTAGCCGTGGACGATACAGCAGATTTTAGCAATTGCTTCACAATATCAAACGGCGAAAACCACAACGACAAAATGATGATGATACTAACATACGGCAACTTTAACCCCAAATTTTATATGTGCAATATTTCGGACGAAAGGGTTTCTGACGAATCTGCGGTTGTTACAAAAAGCGAAGGGCATATTGTAAAAGAAGTAAATGGAATACCTGTTTTGGAATATTTTGATACGCTTGGTCTTTCACAAGCCGCCGAAACACAGTACGCAATGAGCATGCTGCCGTTTTTGGTAGATTATAAAGACGACACACCAATGGTGGCAAAAATCTTTATAGGTCTAACACCCGAAAATCATGCACTTTTTGGCGGTATCGTGTCAGAAGGCAACGACATACATATAGCATTAACCGATAAAAACGATGTTTTAATGACAACAGGCAAATTGGTTGACCAGATTTTAGAAGAAAACCCCAACGCCTCGGGCTTATTAGTATACTCTTGCGTAGCACGGGCTATGGCAATGGGTGTAGAACAATATAGCGAAATGGAGCTTGTAAACGAAAAACTAGCAAACAAGTTACCAATTTTAATGTCTACATCAGGCGGCGAAATGTGCCCAACGCAAATTTCAGATAATAATGCAATCAACCGTTTCCACAATAACACATTTGTGGCTTGTGTATTTTAATTACTATAATAGCGGGGTGCTTTTGTGAGCGAAGCAATTAACTTTGAAGCGGAAAATATCGAGCTAAAGGCGGAAATAAACCGCCTTAATATCGAGAATAGAAAACTATCACGTGAAATTCGTGTGCAGAAAAATTTTATGGACCGTACAAGAAAATCTGCTGATGCAAAAGAGGCGCTGTCTACTGCGCTTTCGCTTGAAAATTCCCGCCATAAGGCTCATACTGATATGCTTTTAGAAAGTTGCCCAAGCATAATAATGCTTTTCGATTCCAGCGGGATGCTTGTTTTAACGACAAATCAATTTTTCCGTGAAACCGGTATACCAAACTTTGGTTTTGTAAAAAACCATACATACACTGATGTTTTATCAAAGTTTCTATCAAAATCTACAATGGAAAAATTTACACAAAATATAGAAATGGTTGTGCAGGATAACGGTATAGCCGCTTTTGATGCGTGGATTGACTTTAAAGGCACGGGCGATTTTGAATTTTACGGTATAGAACTGCAAAGAACCGACGGAACAACCCGTGTCGCAGGTATAGAAGGTGTTTCGGCAGGTACGCTTGTAATAATGAACAATCTTAACGAATTTATGATGGAAAAATTCCGTGCAGATGCTTCAAACCGTGCAAAATCAGACTTTTTGGCGGTTATGTCGCACGAAATCCGCACGCCGCTAAACGCCATTTTAGGACTTTCGCAAATAGAAATTCAAAGCGGAGATTTGTCCGACCGCACAACAGAATCTTTATACAAAATAAATTCGTCGGGCAACCATCTTTTGGGCATTGTAAACGATATTTTAGATTTAAGCAAAATAGAAACAGGCAAGCTAGAGCTTCTGCCAAACAATTATGATGTGCCAAGCCTTATAAACGACGCAATACAGCTTAATTTGGTTCGTATAGGTTCAAAACCTATTAAATTCGAGCTGGAAGTAGACGAAAATCTGCCGTCAATTCTTTATGGTGACGAACTACGGCTAAAACAAGTGTTAAACAATCTATTGTCAAATGCAATAAAATACACTGACGAAGGTATTGTAAAACTGACCGTAAGTCATAAAAATATGGGCGAACAGATTTTGTTGCGTTTTTGCGTCAGCGACACAGGGCAGGGGATTCGCCCAGAAGATTTGGAAAGGCTTTTTCACGAATATGTACGCCTAAACACTGATGTAAACCGTATTACAGAAGGCGCAGGGCTTGGTCTAAACATTACAAAAAAGCTCGTAGATATGATGGATGGCAAAATTGATGTTGACAGCACTTGGGGCGAAGGCACATCCTTTACCGCAACCCTAATGCAAGACGCTGTAGAATGTACACCAATCGGCACCGAAGTTGTCGAAAGCCTTATGCGCTTTGACTATCTAAACAGCGGGCAATTTGACGGTTTAAAATTTAAGCACGAGCTAATGCCGTATGGGCGTGTTTTGGTTGTGGATGATGTCGAGGTTAATCTTTTTGTCGCACGTGGCTTGCTTGCGCCTTATGGTATGCACGTGCAAACTGCATTAAGCGGCTTTGACGCTATAGAAAAAGTAGAATCCGGCGAGGTTTACGACATTATTTTTATGGACTTTATGATGCCAGTAATGGACGGCGTAGAAACCACGCAAAAACTGCGCAAAATGGGCTATGACAAACCGATAATTGCATTAACGGCAAATGTGCTTGCAGGAAGCCAAGAAATGTATGCAGATAACGGCTTTGACGGCACGGTTGCAAAGCCCATAGACGCAATGTTTTTAAACAGTGTGTTGGTTAAGCATATAAGAAACAAATATCCAGAAGAAGCCGAAAAATACAAAGGTGTAGAGATTGCAACAAAAGCTGATTTTGGGCTAGATTCCCGCCTTTTGCAAATCTTTTGCCGTGATGCCGAAAAGGCTTTGCCTGTATTGCTTCAAACACTTGAAAATGGGGATTTAAAGCTGTTTACTATCACCGTACACGCTATGAAATCTGCCCTTGCAAATGTGGGTGAAGCCGAAGCGTCAGGTCTAGCCGCAACCCTAGAAGATGCCGCAAGAATAGGGCTTTTGGATATAGTGAAAGAAAACGCCCCCGAATTTATTGCAATTTTAGGGGATATTGTAAAAAAATTTAAACCAGCCGATGATGAAAGTACAACAAATAGCACGAAAAATATAGAACAAGACAATAGACTATTAATAGAAAGTTTGCAAAAAATAATAGCTTTTTGTGATGAATATGACGATGGGCAAGCCTTTGTTGAGCTTGACGAAATTTCCACAAAACCGCTTGACGCAATAACAAAATCCACAATTGACGAAATACATCAAACACTATATCTGCACAGCGATTTTGAAAAAGCCGCCGAAATTTGTATAAAATTAATAAACTCGCTTTAAAAAAACTCAAGGCTTTTAAGCTGCAAATCAACATTTTGTTGCAAAAATAACAATGCATATTGTTGCAATTCGTTCATCACATCTGATGATACTCTAAAATTAAACACTCTTTTAATTGGGGTGGATAGTATGTAGTTTATTGCGGCATTTGCTTCTTTGCTAATGTTCATAAAATCGGGGTTTTCGGTGCAGTGTTCGCCAAAAAACCCCTCTTTTTGTAGCAATTTTAATGTAAAAACTGCCTGTACAAGACTGGGCAAAGCCGCCTTTTCAAGCCGATAAAAAGCCATCAACACAAGGTTAAGCGTATCGAGAGCTTCCATATTTTCTAGCATAATTTTATCCGACAATTCTAAAATAAAATTAGCCACGCAAAAAGCGTTATAATCTAAAGGAATATTGGCAAATTGCACTATAGGCGAGCATTGTGTCAAGCTAAAAAACTGCCCGCCGTCATAAATTACAAACTCGTTGTAGGATAATTTGTTTGCGGATAGTTTGCTTTTCGCACCTTTTGCCCCACGAGCAAAAACCACGACCTTGCCGTGGTTTTTTGTTAGCAAAACCAAACGCTTGTTGGTTTCGCCCGCTATATTCTCCCGCAAAACAATGCCACAATCTTTAATGATAGACATTAAAACCCCTGTCGCCGGGCAAATGCCCAAGCGTTAAATAATACTTATAGTCCAAAAACGCATCTATGCTACCTGTTTCTAAAAAAATACCCCAAAGCAATTCTTGCATTTTGTCGCCCCCAATCTTATTTCAATTAGGGTTTGCTTGGAAAGAAAAAATATGCTGGTAAATTAATCTTGCCTAGTGAGCTAATCAACTTTGAAGCCGAAATTGCGCATAAAAAAGTCAGAATCCCGCCAGTTTTCCTTAATTTTAACCCAAGTTTTAAGGTTTATTTTTTCTTCATATAACCTTTGTATATCCCGTCTTGCTCGTATGCCAATTTCTTTTAGCATAGCCCCGCTTTTGCCGATAATCATACCTTTGTGTGAATTTTTTTCGCAATAAATTGTCGCTTCAATGTCAATAATTTCCTTATTTTCCCGCTTTTTAAGCGAATTTATTTCCACGGCAATACCGTGTGGGATTTCTTCTTGTAGCATATACAAAGCCTTTTCACGTATCATTTCCGCCACAATAAAAGCATCAGGAGCATCCGTCATCATTCCCTCAGGAAAGTATTTTGGTCCTAAAGGCAGATATTTTTCAATCGCTTCCCGCAAAATAAGCAAGTTTTCGCCCTTTAATGCCGATATTGGCAGGGTTTCATCAAAAGCACATATCTTGTTATAAGTGTCTGTAATAGGCAAAATTCTGCCCTTATCAATGGTATCAATTTTGTTAATAACAAGAAACTTCTTTGTCTTTACACCCGACAATTGTGCTAAAATATCATTATCGGCAGGGTGAATATCGCTTTTTTCGGACGGTGAGGTTATAAACAGCACAACATCCGCATCTTTTATAGAATTTTCTGCCATCTTTACCATATTTTCTGACAACTTGTCCTTAGGTCTATGCATACCAGGCGTATCAATAAAAATAATCTGCGTATTATCAGTTGTAATTATACCCCGCACAATATTGCGAGTTGTCTGCGGCTTGTTGGTAATAATTGCAATCTTTTCGCCCATTATAGAATTTAATAATGTAGATTTGCCTACATTAGGACGACCAACAATAGCAACAAAACCCGATTTAAATGTATCTTTCATTTTCAACCTCCTATGTATAAACAACAAAATCTGCTAATAAAATTATTATATAAAGTATTGCAATCAAAATCGTAATCATCCGCATTTTCGTAAAAATACGCCTATCCCGACCTCTATAGGCATAATCTCTCCACGCAAACACCGTCGAAACTACCAGAATTATTACCGCTACGGGCATAAACCAATGTATCATACTGCACCTCGTGTTATTCCCATTTGTGTTAAAATTTCTTCTTGAATGAAAAACATCTCATTTTCATCTTTATGACCTGTTTCGTGGTCATAGCCCAATAAATGCAATGTAGAATGTACCACCAAAAAACCTATTTCTCGGGTTATACTATGGCTATATTCATCGGCTTGTTCCTGCACTTTTTCAATATTAAGTACAATATCACCCAACACGATATAATCATCGCTTGGTATATTTACAATTTCCTGCGGTTCGTATTGTGGAAAAGACAATACATCAGTAGTGGTATTTTTACCACGATGTGTATTATTTATCTCTTGCATTTCGTCGTTTCTAACAATAACCACAGAAACCTCACCAAAAAACTTAATTTTTTGGTGCAAAATAGTTACCAAAAATGCCTTTTCGATAATCTCATCCATTTTTACAATCTCAACACCTGTTTCATTTTCTAACAAAACTTTCCATTTCATATTATCACCCACGTTTTGTTACCTCGTCAAGCATTTTATCCTTAGCGTCCACAGACTCTGGCTTGGTTCCGCTGGGATATGGTATGCGTTCGTGGTGCATCCCTTTAAACACCCGCATAAAGGACAGCGCAATTGTATCCAAATCTTTAATGCTTAAACCAGATTCATTTAACTGCCCGTCATCTAGCTTGTCCTTTATCAGCTTGCGTACAAAGCCTTCCATCTCGCCCAAATCCTTATCGCCTTTGGAATATACTGCACGCACAGCCGCCTCGCAAGTGTCCGCCAGCATAACTACCGCTGTTTCGGGATTTTGCGGTATGCGGTGCGGATAACGAAAAGCCTTTTCGTCCACATCAGCATCAGGGTTTGCGGTGCGTGTTTTATGCAAAAATACTTTCATCAAAGATGTGCCGTGATGTTGTTCTATAAAATCCATAACTTGCTCAGGCAATTTATGTTGGCGTGCTAATGCCAAACCGCCCGTTACGTGTTCGTTAATAACCTCAACGCTGGTCGTTGGTGGCAGATGGTCGTGTGGGTTAGCTTCTGTTTGATTCTCTGCAAAATATTGCGGATACTTCATTTTACCAATATCGTGATAATAAGCCCCAACCCTTGCCAATACGTGGTTTGCACCAATATCGTAACAAGCCGCTTCTGCCAAATTTGCCACAACAAGCGAATGATGATATGTGCCAGGTGTTTCTATCAAAAGCCGACGTAATAGCGCATTGTCGGGGTTTGTGAGCTCTAATAATGTGTTTTGTGTTATCACGGAAAAAAGAGATTCCCACAACGGAAGCGAGCCATATGCCAATGTTATTGTCATAACTCCGCCAACCATAGCAAGCAAAGCAGATGTCAACGCCGCTTCACCAAACCCCGCACCAAAAAGGAAGTAGTTGGCAAAAACCGTTAAAGCATTAACTAAAACGAAAGCAATAGCCGCCGACCACATATTAGACCGCACAATAATGCGCCGTGCTATCATAGCCGCAAAAATACCATTAACAATTACATATGTGATAAACATTGTATTTGTAGGATCCATTACAATGGTGATAATGCTGACCGCCACCGTTAAAACGGCAGAAAGCCGCATATCTATCAAAATTGCACACAACATAGCAAAAAGCATAATAGGCGTGAAATAAAATGCTAATGGTACCATAACACGTGCAAGCACCAAGACCATCATATACAGCGTAAACAGCAACACAATTTTCTTTTTGTCCAAAGCCATTTCTTTCATAAACAAATGTATAAAGAAAATTGATATGGTAAAAACAACTGTAACTGCCAAAAATGACCCTAAAATTCTTGAAAAAATAGCCGCAAAATTTGTGCCAACATATCCCAGTTCGACCAAAGCCGCATAATGCTCTTCGGTAATAGGTTCACCAGCACGCACAATCATTTGGTTCATTTGAAAAGTTATTGGAGTAACTGCTGCACGTGCTTCTTGACGCATACGTTCAGTATCCACTTCGTTTGGCACCAAATTTGGATGTAAAAACGCCGTGGCAACTTCAAAACCGATTTGCCCCAAAAATTCGCCACGGTCTTCGGTTAGCTCGTTTCGCAATACAATTATGCGGTTTTCCATAACATTCGTCGCAGACAATTGTTCTTCTAAAATTTCCTCTATGCCCTGCACCAAATCAATTCTAAATGGTGTAAGAAAACTAGAGCCAACTTCTACCAAATATATCAACTGCTCGTCGGTTAATTCTACTAAAAGTCCGTCGTGCGTTGGTACAAATGGTCTAGCTTCCTCTGCTTCTTCGTAATCAAAAGGCGATATTATAGGCATATTTTGCGCACGCATAGCGGATATTTGTGCAAAAAAATCATTAACATTTTGTAAAATTTCATTGGTAAGAACATAATCAACCTGCCATTGCGGTGCTATTGCCGCCGCCGCCGCATCACGTGCATTATTTGTCAAAAAAGTGTTTTCAATTTGCCTTGTCGCACTAAAATCAACTGGGGCAATCATACCAACCGTTATATCGTGCGTTTGCGGTGCGATATAATCAAAGCCAATCACAATCAAGCTAACGACATATGCAACAATCGTTAGCACGGTGATGTACAGCGGAATTTGCCGCTTTTTCTTCTTTTGCCTATCTCTCATTTTACACCTCTTAACCCCATTATATAGCTAATGCCCTCTCAATCAGTGAATGACTGCGCCCCAAAACTCGGTCGGTTTGCCATCGAGCTTTTGTGGCTTACATTCACTATTTCGAGGTTCGTTCGCTATAGGCGTTTTCTCACAACCATAGCTCGTTTTTTCCTCTGTTCTTTATATTCCGCCTTGCTTTCTGCTTTATCATAAGCGGCTATAATACGCTGTACAAGCGGATGACGGACTACGTCCTTGTTTGTAAGCATAGACACCCCAATGCCTTCAACATCCCGCAAAATAGGCAATGCATCCTTTAAGCCCGAATTTTGTGTGCTTGGCAAATCTATCTGCGTAATATCGCCCGTAATAATTGCCCTAGACCCAAAACCAATGCGTGTCAAAAACATCTTCATCTGTGCAGGCGTGGTATTTTGCGCTTCATCCAGCACAATAAAGCTATTTTCAAGCGTGCGCCCACGCATATAAGCAAGCGGTGCAACCTCAATTAGCCCTTTTTCCATATTGCGTGCCATAGCTTCGGGTCCCATAATTTCAAACAAAGCGTCATATAACGGGCGCAAATATGGGTCTACCTTTTGTTGCAAATCACCAGGCAAAAAGCCCAATTTTTCACCTGCTTCAATAGCGGGGCGTGTCAAAATTATGCGTGAAACATCGCCCCGCTTAAACGAAGCAATAGCCGCTGCCATAGCCAAATAGGTCTTGCCCGTACCAGCAGGACCAACGCCAAAGATAACGGTGTTTTTATTAATTAGTTCAACATATTTTTCCTGCCCCAATGTCTTTGGTTTTATCGCCTTGCCGCTACAGGTTATTGCGACGGTGTTTCCGTTTGTATTTTTTGCAACCTGCTGTATCGTGCCGTCGTCAAGAGAATCTAACAAATATTTAACTGCCATACCATCAATCTCTTTGCCTTCTTCTGCCATTGCTTGCATTTTTTGCAATATTTGTTGTGCGGCATCCCTATTTTTTCCAGACACAACAACCTGCCCTGCACGGTTTATTATGCTTACGTCAAGGGCTTTTTCAATTTGTATTATATTTTCGTCTAATTGCCCAAAGATTATAGGCAAGGTCTTTTCATTCGTCATTTTCTTCCCTTATGACCTGTGCCGGCTGTATAGACTGCGTTTGGTCAATTCTTTCTATAGTTATCAAAAAAACTTGCGCCGTAAGCGACCTTTCACCTTCGTTAAAAACAATTTGTTTATCGACAATCTCGTTGTCTTCCCCAATTTCTTCGGCAATACGGCGGTTAGCAAATTCTATTGCAAAATCTTTGGCAACATCCACACTGCGGTTGCGCAAATGCCGCACCAGCTCGTATTGCAAGGTGGTAGTGTGTGATAACGGCAATGGATAATTTTCCCCAATGCTTGCCTGCCAACGCCTCTCAATTGTTTCGTAATAAACAAAATCATCTCCCCTAAAAATTCGAGGCAAATCAAAGCTAAAATTACCAATGTTTATAGTATAACCCCTAGACACCCTATTTGTAAAGGTTTTTTCAAAATATGTAAGAGGAATTTCAAAATCCATTGTGTAATAAACCCTGCCCCAAACCTCTGAAATAGCGTGAGTATAGGCATAAGACAGGTTTCCTTCTTCCGCAGAACCTAGCACCAACTGTCCCGCAACAATGGTTTCGCCAGCCGCCACAACATCGCCTGCTCTAAATTGTGGTTGCCCTGCAGTCGTTGCTATATAAACAATAATTGCATCTTTAACCGCTACAACATCAGCTGGTAATGACGTGTCGATAATCTCGGTTGGCACAATGCTTTCGGCGATGCTGACAACAGCCCTAGTACCCGTTATGCTAAACGAAACCCAAGCAATATCGCTAAATTGTAAGCGCATAGCGTCCTCGATTTCACGATAATCAAAACCATATCTAAAACTGCCTATGTACAACCCTTTTTGCTCTAAAAATGCTGTAATATCGGTGTAATTAATGCGATGTGTTCCTTCGATATCAATCCGCCAAACAAAAGATGTTAAAAAAACCATCCCTGCCGCAAACAAAAATCCACCAATTAGCAAAAACAACCGCCGCTTTAAATGCGTTAAAATCTGCGGTAAGCCATAAAACCCCAACGCCGCAACCTTTGTCCCTGTTTTTTGCGCAAAAAATTCTGCCGCGCTAAAATGCTTGCGTGAAATATGTGCGTAAAACTTTGCACCATCCCTGCGCATATCCCAAAAAATAACACCTGCGGCTATAGCCTGTGAAACAAACCGCTCCACGGAAAAACCTGACACCTCTATTTTAACATATCCCGCCAAAAAATTCCATACCTTTAGAAACAATTTTATGCCTCCCACAAAACTTTTTCTATTTTGCCTGCTATTGCAATATTTTCGTGCGTCATTTGCCGCAAAAGCAATTCTTCACCACAAACCCGCAAAACCCCAACGCTTGTTGCAATCCTAATATGTGCCACACTATATTCCAAAATCCCTTTATGATTGTCCACAAAAATTTCTTCGCCGCCCATCATATTAACCACAGGCAAGCCCAGCGTTACATCCTTGGGTAGCTCTAACGCCGTTACAAGCCGCCTTTTTATGCCGTTTTTATCAAATCTGCGCATAATTTCCTTATCCCCCATCACACAATTTTATGCAAACCTTTAAAAATATATTGCAATCTCCCGCAAAATGTTGTAAAATATACAAAAGCTGATAGGGGGATATGATGAAAATCGCAGTAATACACGGCGCAAACCTTAATTTTACAGGCATACGCCAACCCGAAGTTTACGGCAACACCACCTTCGAGCAAATATGCGAGCATATAGAAAAAGCCGCAAGCCGCATAGCTACAGCATCTGGTTCAGTTTTGGGGTTAAATCAATTCCAATCCAACAGCGAAGGCGAAATAATCGACTTCATCCAAATGTGCCATATAGAAGGCTTTGACGGCATTGTGCTAAATGCTGGCGCATACACGCATTACAGCTATGCAATAGCCGATGCGGTAGCAGGCTGCAACCTGCCTGTCATCGAGGTGCATTTATCAAATATATTCGCTCGTGAAGATTTTAGGCAAAAATCCGTCATAGCTCCGTATTGCATTGGCACAATATCAGGCTTTGGTGTTGATAGTTATTTGTTAGCAATCAATCATTTAATATATTTAGGAGGAACAAAATAATGATTTCTGCAGGTGAATTTAGAAACGGCATTACAATCGAATACGAAGGTGATATTTACACCATCGTTGAATTTCAGCACGTTAAACCAGGCAAAGGTGCCGCTTTTGTCCGCACCAAAATCAAAAATATTGTAACGGGTTCTGTAACAGAAAAAACCTTCCGTCCACAAGAAAAAATGCCACGTGCGCATATAGAGCGTCAAGATATGCAATATCTCTATAACGACGGCGACATCTATCATTTTATGAACCTTGAAACTTTCGAGCAAGTGGGCATTAACGCATCTGATGTGGGCGATTCTTTAAAATTTGTGCGTGAAAACGATAACGTCAAAATCCTATCTCACAATGGCAATGTCTTTGGTATAGAACCCGAGATTATCGTACAATTAGCTGTAACCGATACAGAACCAGGCTTTGCCGGCAACTCGTCAGGTAATACGCTAAAGCCGGCAACGCTGGAAACAGGTGTAGTTATCAACGTGCCGCTCTTTATCAACATCGGCGATATTTTGGAAATAGACACAAGAACAGGCGAATATCGCGGACGTGCTTAATTTAACACATTTCCCTAAAAAGGCGGCATATGTCCGTCTTTTTTATATTGCAGAACTGCTCACCCTGTCATTGCGAGGGCTACCACCTACATAAACCAATACACACAAAGCCCGAAGCAATCCAGTAATGGGTGTTCGACAACACAAGGGCAGCCGACAAGCACAAGCAAAGACCATCAAACAACTTTA
>WRBJ01000003.1 GCA_009784615.1 Defluviitaleaceae bacterium
CCCCCGTGTCAAGTATTTTTTTGCAATTTTAGCTCCTTAATTTTCTCAAGTTTTGTCAAGGCAAATATTGTTCATTTCTTCAGATTATTTGACGCACATAAAAACGGCTACGTCATTTGGTCGTAGCCGTTTTCGTTATACATATCAAAGCATAGGTTAAAAAATTAAAAGAATTTGGATAATTGCTTTTGTAAGCGCGTATTTTGTATAGAGTTGCTGTCTACGGTTGTCTTTTATTTTAGTTAAACGCTGGCCAAGCTGGGTCGGGGGCTAACATATAATTAAAAATTGTTTGTCCGTCCTCTGTTATGTGTATAGGATTGGGGTTGCCGCTTAAAAAGCCCATTCTGTGCAGGGTTACTGTGTAGCGTCCTGTTTCTAAATCTAACCAAAGCGGTGTTATGCCCCTAAATTCGCCGTCGATATATACTCTTGCGTCAGCTGGTGATGTGTTTATCATAATCTGCATTGTTATTGCTTCGGCTGTTAGGGTTGCTTGAATTTCTTGCGAGGTAGCGGTTATTTCTATTTCACGCTCGAAGCGTTGGTATCCTGGTGCTTCTATCGTGATTGTGTGATTGCCGAAAGGTACTGAAATTTCTTCGTTGACAGGATACCATCGGTCGCCGATGTACATTGTTGCATTTTCGGCGTTGGTGCGTACGATAAGCTCGCCCGAGCGGAATTCTAAATTATTTACAGAAACCGATACCGTGCCACCACGTGGTACATTTGTATTAATTATATTTGCTTCTATATTTTCACCACGGACTATTACTTGTGCTTCACCGGTGGGCACACGCAGGGTTGTTCCGCCTTCAACTAGGGCTGTAAATGCGGTGTTTCCAACCTCTACTGTTGGATTTACAATGCGGTCGTCAAAGGCTATTGTTATATCGCCGTGCCCACGGTTTATGTCAATTGCTGTAACAAAACGGTCTTGAAAAATGCCTATTGTAACAATATCTACAGGGTCTAGGGTGCCAACTTCTGTTGGCGTTCCACGATAGCGTACGATTGGGTTGGGTTGCAGGTTGTATCGTCTGTTGCCTATTGTGATTTCGTTTGCTTCTAAATTAATGGAAACGCCTGTTATTTCACGATACGAGCGTACTTCGGCAGAAAGTCGTGCTGTGCCTATTGTGCTTGAATTTGCGGCGTGGCTGATTTCAATAACATCGCCAATTGAAAGCTCGACCAAAACAATGGGGTTATTTAGCCTGTCACGAAGGTTAGACGAACTTTCGGCGAAGAAACTGCGCACTTCGCCAAGTTCAAAAACAAATACGTCAAGTCGGTTACCCCTTATGTCTTGGATGAGTCCCGTCCAATTTGTTCCTGTTGGGTCAACAGGCACTACATTATCTTCTAATGAATTGCCGTTGCTTGTTTGATTACCTGTGTCGTTGCCACCTTGTACAACTGTGCCACCACTGTTTCCGTCATTGTTTAACAAGGGAATTATCATTGTTGCAAACACAAAAACCACCGCAATAACAGCTACAAACACGGCTGTAACCATTATTATGGCGTAGTTAGTTTTTTTGGGTGGAGTTTTTTTGGTAGTTGTGGTGGTTTTTGGCGTTATTTTTGCTTTGGGCAAAGCTTTCGTTTTCTCTGCTTCTGCCGCACTAGGTTTCATTAAGTCTGCCACATTTATTTTGCGGGTTTCGCCCATATCAAGAGGCGTATGCCCGCCGGGAATATATTCTGCGCCATCCCGCTTTATTCCTCTGTTTCTGCCGCTTCTTTCTTTTTCATCCATTGCCTATACACCTCGTTTTTATCTTAAGTAATTTTCAATAGCATTGCCACGCTCGAAGCATTGTTCTATATGCGTCAAATATGTTTTTGGAGCAAAACTGCGTTTTTTACTGTAATAATCACGTGAAATTTTTATAAATTTGTCTGGATATAGCAATAGTGCTTTGAAGGTTTCTATATCAAAATCTTGTGTGTCATTACCCGTTTTATAGGCTTTTATCACGTCTGCAAGCGGTATTTCACCCATTGGATGCGCCTTTAGATAACGCTTGATTATATACACCAAATCGTGCAGATAATGCCCGAAACCCGCGTTAACAAAATTTGTGAATATAGGTTTTGCTTCTATGTGTATATTTTCCTCTTTTAGTAAGTTGTGGCAAACATATTTATTATGCCCCAAAATATCATTGCCTAAAGCATTCCACGCTATTATATGCGTCGAAAATTTATCATAACCTTTTAAAAACAACATATCGAATTCTGAAAACTTTCCTGCTTTAAGCATCTTTTTTTTGAAACTTGTTATGGTGTCATAGGCTTTATTGGCGGGCACTGGCTCAAGTTTTTTCTTTGGTGTTGCAGTAAAGTTAGGATTTGTAAGAATTTTGTGCATTTCTCCAAGTGATGCCACGGTTGCCAAAAAATCTTGCGGATTCGCAAATTCTGCTTTGTGTGAATTATATGCCACGGTTGCGGTAAAAATTTCATCACCGTTTTTGTGATATGGCAAACCTGCGCTTGCTACAAAAAAGCGGTCAACCCCATCAAAATCTTGTTTTACAAGGTGTTCTTTAACTTCGTGTGCAAATAAAATATTATCTGTATGTATTTGATTAGCTTGCCATTTTTGTATGCGTACAAGTCCTTTGTTGGTATTACAAATATTTCCAAATTTTTCACGGGAAATAGTTTTACACGACAGACCAAAGGCTGCCGCAATGTTGTTAATAAAGCCTTCCACAAAAGCACCTCCGAAACAAAGCCGAGCCAATTGCGCTCGTATATAATTCTATGAAACTAGGGGTGCATATATTCAATAAGGCAATTTTAATAAGCCTATTATAGCAGATTTTTTTGTTTTTGTCAAAGTCAAGATTGTTACAGTTTTAGGTCAATCCTCCATCTATTGTAATAATTTGACCCGTGATGTATTGGCTATGGGCGATAAAGTCTATGGTTTCGGCGATTTCTTGCGGGGTAGCAAAGCGGCGAAGCGGGATTTGGTTGATTAGTTCTTTTTCTTCATCGTCGTCTAAAAATGCGTTCATTTCGGTGTTTACCACACCTGCGGCTACTGCGTTTATGCGTATATTTGCCGAACCCAGCTCTTTTGCAAGTGCTTTTGTGAAGGCATTTATGCCGCCTTTTGTGGCGGAATATACTGCTTCGCAACTAGCCCCTACATTGCCCCAAATGCTTGAGATATTGACGATTACCCCCCTGCCCTGCGATAGCATTTGATTGACTGCAGTGTGACTGCAATTTATAACACCATTTAGATTTGTGTTAATTATTTTTTGCCATTCGTATGGCTTCATATCTGCAAAATATCCGTTGTAGGCTATGCCTGCATTGTTCACCAACAAATCAATGCCGCCAAATTTTTTTTTTATTTTATCAAACATATCGACGACATTTTCGTAATCTGATATATCCCCTAAAAATCCTATTGCCTCGGCATCTATTGCTTGCAATTGTGACAAAGTGTTTTGCAGTGCACCTTTATCAAAACTACCGCAAATTGCTATACTATATCCTTTTTGCGCAAAATGCATTGCCGCCTTCTTTCCTATCCCTTTTGTGCCGCCTGTAATGAAAATTCGCATCCTTGACTTGCCTCCGATTTTGTGTTATAATGGATGAATTACTTGTTTATAAGGAGAATGATGTGTTTCAAAATACACCAAAAGCCCCACAGAAAAGCATTTTTCTAATATTGGGAGAAACAGTAGGTTTATATTTAAAGTCTTTAAAATTTTTAGCGGTTGCTGTTATTTTGGCATTTGTGCCTGTATTTATTTTACGTATGTTTTTAGTTGGCGATATACAGGAGCAATTTACTATTGCTTATGACGGGCTTGCTGACCGTTTGCAGGATTATTTTGCAGGCAACATTGATATTGCAACTGTAGTTGGCGAACCATTGTCGGGAGCCGCATTGAATTACGCTTTATTGTTTTATGGTATAGAGCTGGCGTTTTTACCACTTTTGATAGCTGCCGCAACATTTATTGCGTCACGCTTTGTAAAAAACGAAAGTGCAAGTTTTGGCGAAATGTTTAATGAAGTTATGCCAAAATTCCCTAAAATGCTGATAACTACGGCGATTGTGTCGGTTATGTTGTTTTTTATGTTTGGTTTTTTGAGCGGATTCTTTATCATCATCCCAATATATTTTGGCGTGGGAATAGTATTTTTTAACAACGTTACTGCCGATAGCGGGCGTTGGGGTTTAAATGCTATATCTATCAGCCGTTTTTTGGTGCGTGGCAGATGGTTTTCTACATTCTTTATTACCGTATTTTTTCTTGTTGCTTATTTTGTCGTTGCCACAATGATTGATATTGCGATTAGTGCGTTTGGGTTAGACTCTAGCGTTTTTATACATTTACCAGTATTTCTTATTAGGCATTTAATATTGGCATTTTTTATCCTAGCATTTGCCCTTTGGTATTTCGCCCGTAAAGCTATCTACCAACAACAAATTGATGAAATGGAGCGAAAGCTGTTAGAGATGTTTAAAATGGAGTTTGGCGAAACACCCAATAAAAAAGATGATGACACAAATTAAATTTTAACACAAGCGAGGTTGCAGGTCAAGCCTGCAATGAAAATGGAGGGAAATTATGACAGAAGCAATCAAACAGCACGAACAATGGCGTGGCAAGATTGAAATTGCTGTAAGAGCCGATATTTTAGCACCAGGCGCATTGGCGGTGGCCTATACACCTGGCGTTGCCGAACCTTGTCTTGAAATTCAAAAGGATGTTAGCCGTTCGTTTGATTTAACACGCCGTTGGAACACCGTTGCAGTGGTTACAGACGGTACAGCTGTGCTTGGTTTGGGCGATATTGGACCAGAAGCGGGTATGCCCGTAATGGAAGGCAAAGCCGCATTGTTTAAGGCTTTTGCGGATGTAGATGCCATACCGTTATGTATACGTAGTAAAGATGCAGAAGAAATTGCCCGTACAATTGCGCTTTTGTCAGGCTCTTTTGGAGGGATAAATTTAGAAGATATTGCTGCGCCACGCTGTTTTGAGATCGAAGCCTTGTTGAAAGAAATGTGTGATATTCCTATCTTCCACGATGACCAACACGGTACAGCCGTTGTAACATTGGCAGGACTTACAAATGCTCTAAAAGTGGTTGGTAAAGATAAATCTTCCAAAATTTTAATAAGCGGTGCGGGTGCGGCGGGTTGCGCAATTGCAGAACTTTTGTTTGCTGATGGTTTTGACGACATTACATTGATGAACAGCCGTGGCGTTATCCGTGCAGATGAGGAACAGTCTAGCGAACGTCTTAATAATCTTGCGAAAATTACAAATAAACGTGATGTCAAGGGCGGTTTGGATGTTGCAATCGTTGGTATGGATGTATTCATCGGCGTTTCTGCTCCAAATATTTTGAAGCCTGAAATGGTTGCGAATATGGCGAAAAATGCGATTGTTTTTGCTTGTGCCAACCCAACGCCCGAAATTATGCCAGACCTTGCCAAAGCCGCAGGTGCGGCTGTTGTTGCCACAGGGCGCAGTGATTTTGCTAACCAAATAAATAATGTTGCCGCTTTTCCTGGTATTTTCCGTGGTGCACTTGACGCTCGTGCAAAAGATATTACACAACAAATGAACCTTGCCGCCGCATATGCTATAGCTGGTCTTGTTACCGACGAGGAACTAAATGCCGAATATATAATACCAAATGCACTTGATATGCGTGTACCAAAAGCCGTTGCCGTTGCCGTGCAAACCGCCGCAATAAAAAATTAAAAAATCGAAGTATGCACGATAGCAGGGTCGTTTATGAATTTAACGGCAATAATTTTACACGAATTACAATTTTCCCTATATTGCGACCAAAAACCCTTAGTTTAGACACGAATAATAAAATGGGACACTGCAATTCTTTGCAGTGTCCCTATCTATATCAAACTATTTCTGTAATACCAAAGCCATCGTCTGTTATGTTTATTAAGCGTTTGGCTTTTTCCTCGCCATTTATTATGCGTAGGCAACCTGCCGCTAGGGCTTCTAGCTCGTATTCGCCCGGGGCAATTTCTACGGGAGCGATGAAGCCCACACGTGCGGCGATGTCTGCCGTAAATCCTTTTGCACGAGCCAAGCCGCCTGTGATGATGATTGCGTCAACCTTGCCGCTTACAACCGCGGCAAGCGAGCCTATGGATTTTGCTATGTTATAGCCCATTGCGTCCATCAGTAGCTTGGATTTTTCGCAACCTGCATTTGCGTCATCTTCGACTTTTTTAAAGTCTGTATGACCCAAATGTGCCATCAGTCCGCCTGCGCCACGCATTTTTTTCTTTAGTGCGGCTTTTTCCACACCTTTGTCAAAAAATGTGTTGACGAAGTCCATCAGTGGGGCAAGCCCTGCACGCTCTGGTGAAAATGGTCCGTTGTCATCGCCAACGCTGTCTTTTAGTATCCCTTTTTCATAAACAGATAGTGAAATACCGCCGCCCAAATGTGCAATAATTATGTTTAAATCCTCAAACTTTTTACCGATTTTTTCGGCATATAAAATTGATTGAGCACGGGAATTTAACACGTGGGAAAGTGATTTACGTCGGATTTCGGGGTAGCCTGTTATTTTGGCAATTTCGGGCAATTCGCCTGCAGCAACGCTGTCGTAAATATAAGCGTTGCAATCCGCTTCACGTGCCACCAAATCTGCCATTAGCGAACCAAGATTTGAAGCGTGCGAGCCGCCACGCTCTGCCGTAATCCACTCTTTCATCACATCGTTAAACATATAGCCGCCTGTTTCAAGCACAGGCATTAAGCCGCCACGACCTACAACTCCTGCAAGCTCTTTAACCTCAACGCCCGCTTCTTTTAGTGTTTCAAGCACATAGCTCAAGCGAAATTCTTTTTGCGACGGCAAATCAGGAAAAACCGCAAGCTCTGCCCTGTCGTGTTCGATATTTTTTATAAGCACAGGCTCATAATCCCGAAACAGTCCGATTTTCGTAGATGTCGAGCCAGGATTAATCGCCAAAATTAGTTTTTGCATTGCGCCCTCCTAAAAATCATCATAATAATTGCCATCCGATGGATGTTTGCTTAAAATGCCGAACAAGAGCAAAAGGAAGGTAATAGGGGCAACAATTGCCAAAACCCACGGCAAATGCTTTTTGCCTATTTTTTTTGCTTTTCTAATTGTTGATTTTTTGACCTTGATTTTCATTATAATTCCTCCTTTATACTAATGCAAAGCCCGTTTCAAAGGCTTTTTGGTTCATCTCTGCAAACTGTGGTTTTACGTTTTTGGCTATAATTTCATCCCAATCTACGCCTTCTACACCCAGCAATTTAACTGCCGCACCAACAAGTAGGACGTTTTGACCACGTGGATTGCCAATTTTAGCCGCTTCTTCGGTAGCGTCTAACACTTTCACATCAATTGCGTTTTCCAATCTTTGCAAAATATCTGCGGGATATGCCGCCGCACCTGATAAAACAGGCGTTGGGTAGATGGCTTGGCTATTGACAACCGCCTTGCCTTCGGGCTTTAAATAGCTTATCCAGCGCAAGGCTTCCAATTGTTCAAAGCTAATGAGAACATCTGCACCGCCTTTTTCGATAACGGGTGAATATACGTTGTCGCCAAAACGTACGTGGGTACTGACTGCGCCACCACGTTGGCTCATACCGTGTATTTCGCTCATTTTAACATCATAGCCTGCCGCAAGCAAGCCCATTGTTAATATTTTTCCGGCTAGGATAGTACCTTGTCCACCTACGCCTACCAATAATACAGATTTTGTCATATTTTCCTCCCGTTGCGCTATTGTATTTTAATTGCTTTAACAGGGCAAATTTGTTCGCAGACACTGCAACCAACACAAGCATTGTCTATTATTGCTCTGTCATTGCTCATAGAAATCGCAGGGCAACCAACACGTATACACGCCTTACAGCCTATGCAAGCCGTTTCGTTTACTTCGTATTTATTTTTATAAAGGTCTTTGCCAAATTCTTCAAATTCTGCTTCTCCCATCGGTTTTAACACACAAGGGTAGCGAGTTATGATGACGCTTGCAACTTCACGGTCATACGCTTCGTCAAGCGCATTTTTTACTTGTGATAGGTCGTTGGGGTTGATTACGGTAACGTGTTCTGCACCCAATGCACGGCATACGGCGGCGATGTCAATTTCTGGTGCTGGGTCGCCATAGGCAGATTTACCTGTACCAGGATGTTCTTGCTGACCCGTCATACCTGTAATGCGATTATCCAAAATAACACAAATAACACGAGATTTATTGTACAATACTTCTACAAGGCTGTTCATACCTGTGTGGAAGAATGTGGAATCCCCCATAACGGCAACTACACGCTTATCCGCACCTGCTTGGTCAAGGGCAACTTGTGTTCCGTGTCCCGCAGAGAATGCCGAACCCATACATATTACATAATCCACAGCGTTAAATGGTGGAGCAAAGCCTAATGTATAGCAACCAATGTCGCCAGCCACAACGGTGTTTTTACGCTTGGCAATCTCGACAAAGAAGCCACGATGCGGGCAACCTGCGCACAAAACAGGCGGGCGGTTTGGTACATCATCCACCGCCACAGTAATTTCTGGGTTACTTTCGCCAAAAATTGCGGCACGAAGAACATCGGGTGTTTTTTCGCCATAAGGTGGTTCGATGGCTATTGGAGAATATCCACTACGCTTTACCCAATCCAAAAGATATGGGTCATTTTCCTCAATGACATAGACTTTTGAGGGGTCTACCTGCTTATAAAATTCATCTAACAATCTGTTTGGGCGTGGTTTGGTAAAGCCTAATTTTAGGTATGTAGCATCTTCACCAAAAACTTCTTTAGCATAATTATAACACATACCAGAGGTAATAACACCAATTTTTCCGCCTTTTTCTATATAATTAAGCGGTGTGGTTTCACTGTATTCTTTAAGGCGTGCCATACGCTCCTCAACCTTAACACGCAAACCAACAGCAAAGGCGGGTATCGGCAAGAATTTGCGTACATTTTTTTCATATGGTTTAGGTTCAATTTCAATGCGGTCGCTAAGTGTTACAAGGCTTTTGGAATGAGCAACACGTGTTGTTGTACGTATAAGCACGGGTGTGTCAAATTCTTCACTTATTACAAAAGCTATTTTCATCATATCCAAACATTCTTGTGAATTAGAAGGTTCAAGCAATGGTATCTTTGCCATATGTGCATAATTACGGTTGTCTTGCTCGTTTTGCGAGCTATGCATACCTGGCTCGTCTGCTGTAACGAGCACCATACCAGCATTAACGCCCGTATAAGCGAATGTAAATAATGGGTCGGCCGCCACATTAACGCCAACATGTTTCATAGCAGAAACGGCACGCACACCGCCAACAGCCGCACCGCAAGCAGCTTCCAGCGCAACCTTTTCATTTGGTGCCCATTCGGCATAAATGCCGTCATAGGTCAATAAATTTTCTAAAATTTCGGTAGACGGCGTGCCGGGATAAGCCGATGCAAAACGTACGCCCGCTTCCCAAGCACCTCTTGCCAAAGCCTCATTACCTGTCATCAATATTTTCATATCTTTTTCTCCTTAACATTTAATGAATTGCCCATTGTTGCAATGATTGCATTTATAATATCCAGATGGGAGTTCAACCAACGGCTTACGCTTTTCTTCGTTCGCCCAACATTCTGCACAAAATTTAACAGTCTGTTCATCATTTTTAAATGTAATAAAAGATTGTCCGTTATGATACTCGGCTTCATTTTTTTCTGCAACTCTACTTTCTAATTCGCCAACAATTCTTCTCAATTGAGAATTTTCCTGTTGCAACGAGATGATGTCTTCATTAAGTTTAATTAACATTTTATAATCTTCAAGTTTTCCTGCCATCCTTTTAACTTCGGCGATACTCTTAATTAATTCAATGCCATCTTTTATCATTAGTGTAGTCCTCCTATTTCGCCGCTAGGGCTAATGCCATTGACAGCATTTTTTCTTCACTGCTTGCACCACGGGATGTTAGTACAATCGGCACTTTTGCACCCAATACGCAACCCGCCATTTTAGCATCTGCCATATACATCAACACCTTACCAAGCACATTGCCTGTTGCAATATTCGGCGCAAGGCAAAGGTCAACTTCGCCTGCTATTTGGCTGATGAAGCCCTTTTTTTCGGCAGATTTTTTGCTTATCGCTAAGTCAAAAGAAATAGGTCCTTCTAGTATACAATCGCCAAAATCGCCATTTTTAGCACGGTTTGCTAATTCTTGCGCATCGACCGTTTCTGGTATTTTTGGACTAACGGCTTCTGCGGCGCAGATGGCAGCGATTTTTGGTTGTATGTATCCTAATTTACGCATAAAGTCTAGCGAATTTTTAAGTATAAGTGTTTTTTGCTCTAAATTTGGTGCGGTAACCATTCCTCCATCTGTGACAAAAAGTAGTTTGTGATATTTTAAACATTCAAAGGCGGCAATATGCGACATTAGCCCGCCTAATCCAATACCATTTTCTTTGCACACGACAGCTTTTAACAGCTCGCCTGTCGGCATAGAGCCTTTCATCAAAACATTGCCTTTGCCCTGCTTTATAAGCTCTACAGCTCTTTTTGCGTCATCTGTTCCGATATAGTCTATACCCCAAAGCTGTTTCGCTTCATCTAAAGCCGCAACAGAGCCATCATCAATACCAGCAAGCACTATCGTCATTGCATTTCGTCCCTGCATCTTGTCCAAAAGTTGTGCATAATTATCAATCATTAGTTTCTTGCTCCTCATCAAAAGTTATTTTTTCTATCACCGCAAGCAATTCTTCTTTACCTTGCTTTGTTTCTGATGAAAAAGGGATTATTGTGGTATCTGTACCAACACCCAAAGCCAAACGTATTATTTTAACGTGCTTTGCTATTTGCGAACGGTTTATTTTATCCATTTTTGTTAATACAAAAATTGTTTTGTAATTATAATGCTTCATCCATTCGTACATTTGCAAATCTTGCTTGCTTGGTTCGTGTCTTATATCAATCAAATGTACAATCGCCTTTAAATTTGGGCGTTCGTACAAATATTTATCAATCATATCGCCCCATTTTTCTCTTTCGGCTTTTGGAGCTTTTGCATAACCATATCCTGGTAAATCTACAAAATACATTTTACCATCAATATTATAAAAATTTATTGTACGTGTCTTGCCTGGGTTTTGGCTTACTCTAGCAAGTGCTCGTCGGTTTATCAACGCATTTATAAGCGAAGATTTGCCGACATTAGAACGCCCCACAAAAGCTATTTCTGGCAAAACCACCTCGGGATATTGCTTTGGTACAGCAGCAACTGCCGCCAGCTCTACATTTAAAATTTTCATCTTGCGTATCTCCTATTTATATGTTAGGCTATGTAGTA
The DNA here is from genome assembly GCA_009784615.1 of Defluviitaleaceae bacterium. GTDB lineage: Bacteria > Bacillota > Clostridia > Lachnospirales > WRAX01 > WRBJ01. Next base: position 11,384 of record WRBJ01000003.1, read on the forward strand.
AAATAGATGCCTTTGACTTGTCCATTAATATAGGATTATTAGAGATGAACAAGAAGGCTTGGCAAGCCTAAACCCAAACCCGCCAGAGTTAACCCTGCCAATGCCAATATTACCGTGGTAGGTAGCAATATATACGGGATGCAAAAGGCAGGGCATTGCTTATGCAAATTAAAAAGGCACTTAAATAAAGCCATAATGGGCAGTCAAAGACCGCCCTTCATTATTATTCTGCAATTAAATCCCTATTCATCAAATCTTTTACAACTGTTTTTGGGTCTTTGCCTTCGTATAGCACTTTGTTAATTTCTTCAACAATAGGCATTTTTACATTATATTTTTCAGCCAAAGCCAATACGGTTTTGGCTGTATTTATACCTTCTACAGCCATATTGACCTCTGCAAGCACGGTGCTAACATCTTTGCCTTGCGCTAAAAGATTACCGCCGCGCCAATTTCGGCTATGTCTGCTTGTGCAAGTAACAATCAAATCACCAATGCCCGATAACCCTGCAAAGGTATAGATATTAGCACCCATAGCAACGCCAAGACGTGCTATTTCTGCCATACCTCTTGTCATCATTGCGGCTTTTGTGTTGTCGCCATAGCCCAATCCATCGCTCATACCTGCTGCAAGTGCAATTACATTTTTTAAAACACCGCCAAGCTCTACACCAACAATGTCGTTGCTGGTATATACCCTAAAATTTTCGTTAGAGAAAACGTCTTGCAATTTTTGTGCTGTTTGCTCGCAAATAGATGCCGCTGTAACAGCCGTCGGCATATTGCGAGAAACCTCCTCGGCGTGAGATGGACCAGAAAAACAAGCTATTTTACAATTTGGTGCAAGCTCTGCTAAATATTCTGTAATCCGCATTTGGCGACTTTCTATCAACCCTTTAGATGCTGATGCTAAAATAACGCCATCACGCAATTTTGGAACAATGATAGGCATAACATCCGTAACCTGTTTTGAACTAAGCGCCATAATAACTACATCTGATTGACAAGCCAAATCAACATCGGCTGTAATGCAAATGGATGAAGGAATAACAATACCGGGTAAAGACCTCTCATTTACACGCTCTTTATCAAGCATTGCCGCCAATTTTTCATTAGGTTCCCACATAGTCACATTATGCCCATTTTTTGCCAAGACGCAAGCCATAGCAATGCCCCAGCTACCAAAACCAATCATTGTGATTTTTTTCACGTGAAAACCTCCTTATTAAACTATCGTAGGGGCGACCATCGGTCGCCCGTTTTATCGCCCCCACAATTTATACTGTTTTATGGTAAAATATATGCGTCAACTAACTTAACTAGGTCATAAATTTCCGGCTTGGTTAATTGTGCAGTTGCGCCCAATCCTTCGCCTTTCATACGCACTTGCTCGCTCATAATAGAACTAAACAAGATTACAGGCAGATGACGCATATCCGAATCATCGCGGATATTTTTTAATAATTTATGCCCGTCCATCTTCGGCATTTCTATATCAGAAATAACGATTTTGCAGAAATTTTCGATAGGTTGACCGCTTTCTTTATATTCTCGTAACAAATCCCACGCTTCTTGTCCGTTAGAGCACATTGTTAGGTTGGTATAACCTGCAAAAGTAAGGGCTTCGACAAGAATTTTGTTTAACACTGGACTATCATCCGCCATCAAAATTGGTTTATCAGAGCGTTCACGTTCACCCAGTTTATCTAAATCGCTCATATTAATGGCAGATTCTGGCGAAATATCTTGCAAAATCTTTTCAAAATCCAAGATTGTTACAAGACGGGTACCAATGCGTGCAATGCCTGTTGCCAAACCATCTTGGCCGCCATAAATTGCAGCGTCTGGCTTTTCGATTTGCGTCCAAGACAAGCGGTGAATTTCTTCCACAGCGTGAACACGAAAAGCCGAGAAAACCTTGTTAAAATTGGTGATGATAAAGATGTCCATATTGCGACTATCACCATCCACATGCCCCAAATATGCAGGCAGATTGATAAGCGTCATTAAATGACCACGTGGGTTAAAAACACCTTCGACAAAAGGATTGGCGTTTGGCATTGGTGTAACTTCGTGGTATTTCATAAGCTCTACAATTTTTGCCACATTAATGCCATAATGTCGCCCGTCAATGGTAAATTCTAAAATCTCTAGCTCGTTAGTGCCAGACTCTAAAAGGATTTCCTGCTTCTTTTTTTGCGGCATAGTAACCTCCTTATATTTCGTCCATAAGTTTTTATATTCATTATACCCCAAACTGCGTTACGTGTCAACACAGCAAAATGCAAAATTTTGTTGACGTAGTGAAAAAATTTGGTATAATAGATTAAAAGGGAGGCGTTAGTATGTTAGACGCAAAATATTTACGTGAGAATTTTGATACGGCACAAGCCGCCATTGCCCGCCGTGGCAAAGGTTTTGATTTGTCGCCGTTTTTGGATATGGACAAAAAGCGCAGGGCATTAATTTTGGAGGTAGAAGAGCTTAAAGCCAAGCAAAATGCGGATTCTAAGCAGGTGCCGATACTTAAAAAAGAAGGCAAAGATACAACGGCAATTTTTGCCGAAATGAAATTATTGTCCGAAAAAATCGCCAAACTTGACGGCGAACTTAACACCACCCAAAAAGAGCTTGATGATTTTTTGCTTATTTTTGCCAATTTTCCAAATCCATCTGTGCCTGACGGTGCCGACGATACCAGTAATATCGAAATGCGGAAGCACCTAGAGCCTACAAAATTTGCCTTTGAACCCCTTCCCCATTGGGAGTTGGGAAAGAGCTTAAATATTTTGGACAACGAAACAGCAGGGATTACCACAGGTAGCCGTTTTATGTTCTTAAAAGGCGCAGGTGCAAGACTAGAGCGGGCTTTGATAAACTTTATGCTGGATTTGCACGTAGAAAACCACGGTTATACCGAGATTTTTCCGCCTTTTATTGCTCACGAGCGTTCTATGTATGGCACAGGTCAACTACCAAAATTTGCCGAAGACGCATTTAAATTGGAAGGTTGGGATTATTACCTTATCCCTACATCAGAAGTGACCGTAACAAATATGCATCGTGAAAGCATTATTGACGGTGTGGACTTGCCAATAAAATACACCGCTTTTTCTGCGTGTTTTCGTGCAGAAGCTGGTTCTGCTGGGCGTGATACCCGTGGGCTTGTACGTCAGCACCAGTTTAATAAAGTGGAGCTTGTTAAATTTACCCGCCCAGAAGATAGTTATGCAGAGCTTGAAAAATTGACCGAAAATGCCGAAGAAGTTTTAAAACAGTTGCAAATTCCCTATCGTGTTGTAAAACTTTGCGCAGGCGATTTAGGCTTTTCAGCCGCTATGACTTATGATATAGAGGTTTGGATGCCTAGCTATAACCGCTATGTCGAAATTTCTTCTTGTTCTAACTTTGAAGATTTTCAAGCAAGACGTGCACAAATTCGTTATAAAGACGGTGCCGGCACAAAGCCTGCTTTGGTGCATACATTAAACGGCTCTGGCATTGCAATAGGACGCACAATGGCAGCTATTATCGAAAATTTCCAAAATGCAGATGGTAGCATTACCATTCCACAAGCTCTACAACCGTATATGAGAGGTGTTGACAAAATTGTTTCAAATTAACAAATCAAACGATAGTCCAATAAAACTTAAAAGCATTTACAAGGCTTTGGGTCTTGCCGAAATAGCCGATGACAAACGCAAAATTAACAAAATTTTGCGTCAAGCATCGTTTTCGCCAGACTTTATGTTTGAGTGTGCCGAGGATAAAAAAGGGCGCATATTTTTTGACCGCTACAAATATTTGGGAGATGGTTTTGGGATTAATGTTATTGGCTATCGCAAAATGCGTACGGACAAAGAAGGTAAACGTGTAGAAAAGCACGTTGTGATGGAATGGGACATATTCGCCCAATCTACCGAAGATAATTTTGTTACAAACACCTTTATTGACATAGATTATCTTCAAATGGGATATTGTTTTGCGGATGATGCCGCCAGCGGTAATGCCTTCGAGTTTCGCATTAATAATATGCTACAATTATATGATGAATATAAAAAGCTACCGACTTTTGAACACGTAATGGATTTTGAGGCAGGCATTTTAAGCGTTAATATGGCTATGCTCATTATGTATGGCACGGTGCTTTTGCCTGTGGATAAATCCGACACCGAAGAATGGATAAATCCTGAAGAAGATTTGCGCAAGGATTTATTGAGTCGTGCAAAAGACGGCGATGCCAACGCCGAATACATTTTGCACCAAATGGCGATAGAGCAAGAATCGGAACTTAGCGAACGTCTAGCTAACGAAGACTTGCTTTCTATTTTTGAAGGTTATTTCTTAAACCTTGTTGAACAAAGCGGAATTTTTTCTATACTAGCTGATATTTTGTCCGTCGAGGAGCTAACAAATGAAGTATCGGGCGAAAAAATCTTCCGCATAACCACATCTATTACAGATACAAAAATTGCAGTATATATCAACGACAAAGACCTAATTGGCGTACCAAGTGCCGGTATGAGGCTAATGGGCTTTGGTCTTTTGCAAGGAAGCGTTAAAATATAAAAGAGGTGTTAATATATGGAAAGTGTTACAGCAATATTTGGGTCTATGGTTTTTAATGAATCTGTTATGGCGCAACGGTTACCGAAAGATGCATTTAAGGCGGTAAAGCGCACAATGTCGGCACAAGGTGAAGGTCTTACGCTAGATGTGGCAAATGTTGTTGCAAATGCGATGAAGGATTGGGCTGTAGAAAAAGGTGCTACGCATTTTACCCACTGGTTTCAACCTATGACAGGCATTACTGCCGAAAAGCACGATAGTTTTATAACACCAGCAGGTGATGGTAATGTTATAATGGAATTTTCAGGAAAGGCTTTGGTTAAAGGCGAATCTGACGCTTCTAGTTTTCCTTCTGGCGGCTTGCGTTGTACCTTTGAAGCCCGTGGTTATACGGTTTGGGACGCAACAAGCTATGCGTTTATAAAAGACAAAACACTTTACATACCAACAGCATTTTGCAGCTACGGCGGGCAGGCTTTGGACAAAAAAACTCCTCTGCTACGCTCTATGCAAACCCTTAACGAACAGGCTTTGCGCATTATTCGCCTGTTTGGTAACCATCAAGCAACCAGTGTTGTGCCAATGGCAGGACCCGAACAGGAATATTTTTTGGTAGATAAAGACGTGTATTTGCGCCGTCCAGACCTTATCAGTTGCGGTCGTACACTTTTCGGCGCAAAACCGCCAAAAGGACAAGAATTAAATGACCATTATTACGGCTCGATAAAATCCCGCATTTCGGCATTTATGAGAGATTTGGATATAGAGCTATGGAAAATGGGCGTTTACGCCAAAACAAAGCATAACGAAGCCGCACCAAGCCAACACGAACTAGCCATTGTCTATACCACAACCAATATGGCTTGCGACCATAATCAAATTACAATGGACTTGATGAAGTCGCTTGCTGGCAAGCACGGTTTAGTTTGCCTTTTGCACGAAAAACCATTTGCGGGTGTAAACGGTAGTGGCAAGCACAATAACTGGTCGCTTGCGACCGACAAGGGCGAAAATTTGTTAAAACCCGGCAAAACCCCACACGAAAACGCCCAATTTTTGTTATTTTTGGTAGCCGTCATTGCGGCGGTGGATAAATATCAAGATTTAATAAGGGTTTCGGCGGCATCAGCTGGCAACGACCATCGCCTTGGCGGACACGAAGCTCCGCCTGCTATTGTTTCTATGTACCTTGGTGATGAACTTACAGATATTTTAGAAGCTATAGAAAAAGGCACGGATTATGAAAATGTGGCACGTCAACCTGTGCAAATAGGCGTCACCGCCCTGCCCGATTTTCCGCAGGATTCTACAGATAGAAACCGCACATCACCCTTTGCTTTTACAGGCAATAAATTTGAATTTAGAATGAGTGGCTCGTCATTTTCATTATCTGGCTTTAACATCGTGCTAAATACCGCTGTAGCAGAAATTTTGCAAGGTTTTGCAGATGAATTAGAAAATACAGAAAACTTCCAAAAACAGCTTCACGAGCTAATTAAACGGGTTTATACACAGCATAAGCGTGTGATTTTTTCGGGTAATAATTATTCTCAAGATTGGGTGGAAGAAGCGGCACAACGCGGGCTTTCTAATCTTGACAATGCCGTTTGCGCCTATGAACAATATGTTACCCCGCAAAATACAGAGCTTTTTGCAAAACACAATATTTTTACGGCAGAAGAATTACAATCACGCTATGAAATTTTGCTTGAAATATATTCTAAGACAATAATGATAGAAGCGCATACAATGCTTGAAATGGTGCGAAAAAGTATTGCTCCTGCTTGTTTATCGTATCAAGAAAAACTTGCAAATGTGCTGTTGCAAAAACGGCAATTAGGTATGAATTTAGATTGTACATTAGAAACGCAATTGCTTAAGCAAATTGCGTCAGGCTGTACAAATTTGCTTGAAAAAACAAATATATTAAAGTCAAATTTATACACAGCAGAACAAGCGAAAGATTTGCTTACGCAAGCACAGCAATTTCAGCACAATGTGGTTTCGTCGATGGATGCTTTGCGCCACACGGTGGATGATTTAGAGGTTATTTGTGCTAAAGATTACTGGCCAATGCCCACCTATAGCGAATTGTTGTACAGCATAAATTAATGACAGCAAAAAAGACATTAAAAAAATACTTCGGTTATGACAGCTTTCGTGATGGGCAAAAGGAGCTTATTGACGGCATTATGGCAGAGCGGGATGTGTTGGGCATTATGCCAACAGGTGCTGGTAAATCTATATGCTTTCAAATCCCTGCGCTTATGATGGATGGTGTCGTTATTGTTGTATCTCCTCTTATTTCTTTGATGAAAGACCAAGTGCACGCCCTTAACCAAGCGGGCATTGGTGCGGCATTTATTAATTCATCCCTTAGCGACCGACAAATTTATAAAGCCTTGCAAAACGCCGCAAATGGCTTGTATAAACTTGTTTATGTTGCCCCCGAAAGGCTGATGACCAATGGTTTTTTATATTTTGCAACCAAAACAAAAATCCCTATGGTTGTTGTGGATGAAGCACATTGTATTTCGCAATGGGGTAATGATTTTCGCCCTAGTTATGCCGAAATTCCAGCATTTGTAGCACAGCTTGCACATCGTCCGATTGTTTCGGCTTTTACTGCAACGGCAACACCCCGTGTGCGTGATGATATTATAGAAAAACTTGCGTTAAATAAACCAATGGTTACAATTTCAGGTTTCGACCGCCCTAATCTTCATTTTTCTATAATAAAAATTGGCAACAAAACTTCGGCATTGCTTAATTTTTTAGAACAAAGACCTAAAGATGCCGTTGGAATTGTGTATTGTTCAACCCGTAAAGCGGTTGACGAGGTGCGTTTTGTGCTTTTTAATGAAGGATATGAAGTCGGACGCTATCACGCAGGAATGGGCGACGACGAGCGTCGTCAAAGCCAAGAGGATTTTATTTACGACCGAATAAAAATAATGGTTGCCACAAATGCATTTGGAATGGGCATTGACAAAAGCAATGTGTCTTTTGTGGTACATTATAATATGCCAAAGGACATAGAAAGCTATTATCAAGAAGCAGGGCGTGCAGGGCGTGATGGTACACCGGCGAATTGTCTTTTGTTATATACTGGAAAAGATAGTAGTACGATACGATATTTTATTGAAGAAACAGATGCTATGTCTACACTTGATTTTGTTACAAGGCAAGAGATAAAACGTCAAAACTTCAGACGTTTGGAGGAAATCGAAGGTCTTTGTTTGACAAAGGATTGTTTGCGTGGGTATATTTTACGATATTTCGGTGAAAATCCACCCGAAAACTGCGGCAACTGTGCAAATTGTGGTGCAGAATTTGACGAAGCAGATATTACTATTGAAGCACAGAAAATTATCTCTTGCGTGGCACGTATGCGTGAGCGTTTTGGAATTAAAATGGTTGTTGAGGTGTTAATGGGTGTTAGTAACCAAAAAATACGTAATTTTGGACTAACAGAGCTATCTACGTTTGGAATTAGTCAATTATCTGCCATTAAATTAACTGAAATTGTCAACCATCTAATTTCAAAGGGGTATTTACGCAAGTCTGACGAACAATTTTCATTACTAAAATTAGGCAAAAATTATAAAGGCGCATTACAAAAAGACGCAAAAATAACTATGAAAACAAAAAGCGAGATAGAAACAACCCACCATACTCCTGCTTCGTACTACGCCCAAGCAAAAAGAGAAACCGTAAACAAGGATGTTTTCGATGCCTTAAAAGCATTGCGCCTACAAATTGCGACAGAAAATAGGTTACCTGCCTTTGTTGTTTTTTCTGACGCAACATTGGTAGATATGTGTAAAAAAATGCCGCAAAATATGGAGCAAATGCTTACAGTATCAGGCGTTGGTCAAGTAAAAGCCGAAAGATACGGCAAGGCATTTTTAGAGGTTATTCTACGTTTCGATGGACACACTAACAAATAAAAGGTGAAAATATGTTTAATTTCGACAATACTTATATAAAACTTCCGCAAATATTTTGGACGAAGCAAGAACCCGCCAAAAATCCAGATGTACGTATGGTCTTTTGGAACACTGCTTTAGCACAGGATTTAGGACTTTCGCCAGACCTATCGTCAGAGCCACGTATTTTTTCGGGCGATGTTTTGCCGAATGGTACAATGCCCATTTCTCAGGCTTATGCAGGCTTTCAATATGGGCGTTTTAACGTGCTTGGTGATGGCCGTGCGGTGCTTTTGGGCGAACATATAACACCCAACAATCGGCGTTTTGATGTGCAGTTAAAGGGTTCGGGGCAAACGGCGTTTTCCCGTGGTGCAGATGGTTTGGCGGCAATAGCCCCAATGCTTCGTGAGGTGCTTATCAGCGAATTTATGGCGGCAATCGGCATACCTGCCACACGCTCGCTTGCTGTCGTTACCACAGGCAAAACCGTTTTGCGTGAAAGACCCTTGCAAGGCGCAGTTCTTACCCGTATTGCCTCTAGCCATATACGTGTCGGCACATTCGATTTTGCCCGTCTTATAGGCTCAATCGACGATATTAAAGCCCTTGCCGATTATACAATTTGGCGGCATTTTCCACATCTTATAAATGCCGACGAAAGCAATAAATACGTTCTTTTTCTGCGGGAAGTTGCCGATAAGCAAGCAAAGCTAATCGCCGCTTGGATGAACATAGGTTTTGTGCACGGCGTAATGAACACCGATAATATGGCAATTTCTGGCGAAACTATAGATTTTGGTCCTTGTGCTTTTATGGATAAATACAATCCCAATGCTGTTTTTAGCTCCATTGACACACACGGGCGTTATGCTTACAAAAATCAACCAGCCATAGGTGCGTGGAATTTATCCCGTTTTTCCGAAGCATTGTTGCCGCTTTTGCATAACGATAAAGCAAAAGCGATAGAAATAGCGCATAATGAAATTGACTTATACGAAAAGCGTTTCCAAGTATATTGGCGGGAAGGTTTAGAAAATATCCCTTCGGTTTATCCACGCAACCACAATGTACAAGCCGCCTTGGATAATGCCGAAAATGGCGATTTTACGCTATTTAATAGTCTTTTAACCGCATTGCAAAATCCTTATCAATATTCACCCGAATTTTCGCCGCCTCCGAACGAAAACCGCCCATACGTAACATTCTGCGGAACATAGTAGATGGTCACCAAAAGCAAAATAGCCTGTACATCGCTACAACTGCGGTCGCTTTACCCTAGGGCGAATTAGGCATTTCGGGTCGTGTCCAATCAAATCCTTGCGTCCCGCACGTATCAATGCTTCTTTTACAATATTATAATTCTGCGGCAAGCAATATTGCATTAATGCCCGCTGTGCAATTTTATCCCGCTTGCTCTTTGGAACAAAGATTTTTTCACCATTTCTTGGGTCGATGCCCGTGTAATACATACAGGTTGACAACGTGCCGGGCGTTGGGTAAAAATCCTGCACTTGTTCGGGTTTTAAGCCTGTGGATTGCAGATATTCCGCCAAAGTTATCGCATCTTCTAAGGTGCTGCCAGGATGACTTGAAATTAAGTATGGCACCAAATACTGCGTTTTGCCCAATTTTTCATTGGTTCGTTCAAATTTTTGAACGAACTTTTTATATACCTCAAAACTCGGTTTGCCCATTGCCGCCAAAACTCTATCAGATATATGCTCGGGCGCAACCTTTAGCCGCCCGCTGATATGATGTTCGCAAAGCTCATTTAAAAACACATCACCCTTTGGGTCGTGCAACATATAATCATACCTTATACCACTGCGTATAAATACCTTTTTCACCTTTGGAATTTCACGCAAGGAACGTAGCAATTTAATATAATCTTTATGGTCGGTTTTTAAATTTGGGCAAGGCTTCGGTGCAAGACATTGCCGCTTGCAAGGTTTCGCTTCGTCTTGCCGCCAACGGTCGCAGGATGAACCTCGAAAATTAGCCGTAGGACCGCCAACATCGTGGATATATCCCTTAAAATCAACATCGTGCGTAAAGCCCGCCGCCTCGGCAATAATAGATTTATGGCTACGAACCTGCACCGCCCTGCCTTGATGGAAATGCAATGCACAAAAATTACAACTTCCAAAACAACCACGATTGCTAATAATGCTAAATTTTACTTCTTCTATAGCGGGAACACCGCCCGCTTTTTCATACATATGGTGATAATTTCTTTCATATGGCAATGAATGTATCCTGTCCATCTCTGCCGTTGTCAACGGTTTTTGCGGCGGGTTTTGCACAACATATAAACCACCGTAATCTTCTACAAGAATTTTCGCTGTCAAACAATCTGTATTATGATATTGCAACATATAGCTTTTTGCATATTCTGCCTTGCTTTTGGCAGTCGCTTCTTTCACCGCTTTAAAGCTAGGCAAAATTATAGGCTCGTGTAGGTTTGAAATATCTTTTGTTCTATAAACAGTACCATCAATAAATGTTAAATCACCCACGGCAAGACCGCTTTCCAAAGCCTGCGCAATATCCACAATCTGTCGCTCACCCATACCATAAACCAGCAAATCTGCCGCAGAATCTAGCAAAATCGACCGACGCACGGCATTATCCCAATAATCATAATGCGCCAAACGTCGCAAGCTAGCTTCAAGCCCGCCAATAACAATAGGCACATCCTTATATACCTCACGTATTTTATTACAATAAACAATCGTCGCACGGTTAGGACGCAAGCCAAGCTCACCATTCGGTGAATATGCGTCAGTTTTACGCTTATGCAATGCCACCGAATAATGATTAACCATAGAATCTATATTGCCACCCGTTACCAAAAAAGCTAACTTGGGACGACCAAACCGCTCAAAATCCGCCGTGTCCTTCCAATTAGGCTGTGCTAAAACTGCCACTGTATAGCCATATAACTGCAACACGCGTCCAATTATCGCCGCTCCAAAAGAAGGATGGTCAACATAAGCATCCCCCGTAACCAGTACAAAATCAGGCTGTACACCATTTAATTCTTTTGCTGTAACTGGCAAAAATCCCATAATATCCCCTACTTTCTATCATCATAATAATACAAGTTCTTCACAAAGTCAAGCCCGCATATGATTTTGCAAGGGAGAGTGGATGTTTTGCGTGATTGGGCAAGAATAATAAAAACTGCCTGTATTTTTGCAGGTATGATTTTTGGGGCAGGTTTTGCTTCTGGGCAAGAGCATATGGTATTTTTTATCCGCCACGGTATTTGGGGTATTTTTGGCGTTGTGCTTGCTGGTATAGTGATGGCGTTATGTGGTTGGGCTGTGTTGGATATTTGTGTGCGAAATAAAATTGCAGATTACCGCTCGTTTATGGCACACGTTTTTGGAAAATGGCTTGGTGCAGTGCTTGACGTGGTTACTGCGCTATTTATTTTTGTGCTATTTTCGGCAATGCTTGCAGGCGCAGGGGCTTTGGGCGTTAGTTTGGGGTTACCCTTTACCGCAGGGGTTTTAATTTTAGCGGCGGCGGCTTTTGTAGTGCTCTTATTTGATTTTAAAGGTATTGTTGAAGTTAATTTGTTCATTACCCCAATTTTAGTAATAGGTGCGGTAGGTTTAGGGTTATTAGCAATATTTACCAACACACAAACTGTAGGGGCAGCCTTTGATAGTCCGAACATACAATCTGCCGTTTTATCGTCAGGCATTTATTCATCATATAATATGTTAACGGCAATAGCCGTACTGTCGGCAATGCCCACCGTGGTAAACAGCCGCAAAGTTGCAAAATACGGCGGCTTATTAGGAGGATTTTTGCTAATCTTAGTAGGTTTGGTTTTAGTTTTCGCCCTTTTCGTAAATCTTGATACTGTAAATCAAGCCGAGCTTCCAATGCTTGTATTGGCGCAAAATTTTTCGTCTACAACCTCAATCGCTTACACAATAATCTTGTTCCTAGCCATTTTCACAACTGCCGCCACAAATGGCTTCGCCCTAATCAGCTGGACAACAAGCCGCTTCAAAATAAAAAGCATTAAAACAAAATTAGCTCTGATTGTAGCAGGTATCGCCGTAGCACATTTCGGCTTTTCTGCAATGGTAAGTAACGCTTATACATTTTTTGGATTTTTAGGCTTATTTATTGTTGTTGCAATTATTGCAAAGTTTGTTCTAGGACGTGGCACAAGCTAGTAAAATAGTACAAATATTGTTTAATTATTTGGAGGTTTGAAATGAAAAGATTTATGATTTTGGCGGTAATTGCCGTTTCGCTAATTGTTTTTGCGGCTTGTGGAGCTATACAAGAACGAGTGGACGCAAATGTATACGAACGCATACACAGACAGCTTTTGTCAATGGAAAATTTTATGGCACAAGCAACAGTTACATATATTTCCAATAATAATTCTCATACTTACGAAACCATTCAGCACGCCCTAGCTACAGGTGAATACCGCATAGAAGTAACAGGGCCTATCAATGTAGCGGGCAACACAACAATTTTCGACGGCACAACCATATCACAGTTTAACCCAAGGCTTGACGGCCGAGTTTCGCAAACCACAACTGAAGCTCCCGAACGTGTCGAAATCCTTCTAACATCCTTTGTACGTAATTTCATACGTATGACAGAAAGCACCGTAATGGCGGCAACCGTTGAAGATGCTACAACAACGGTGTTAGAAGCCACAATACCTGGCGACCATCCGTACCTTGCCACAAGCCGCCTTTGGGTAAGCAACGACACGCTACACCCTGTGCGTATGGTTATATCCGACACAAGCGGTACAGAGCGCATTATTATCGAATATATCGCTTTCGAGTATAATGTACAATCATCACCAGAATTTTTTATTCCGCCTAGTATAGAATAGTAAATTTATTCCATTTTTTTGCATATCGTGTATAATACGGTTTTTGCGTGATAATACTAGAAATACAGTATTATCAATGGAGTGTGAGAAAATTGAAAGCAATGCCACCAATAAAAAGAGGCGATGTGTTTTATGCAGAGCTAGACCCAGTAATAGGTTCAGAACAGGGCGGCGTACGCCCAGTGCTTATCGTTCAAAACGACGTAGGCAACAAATACAGCCCAACAATAATTTGCGCCTGCATTACCAGCAAAATTAACAAGGCAAAACTGCCGACACATATAGAAATAGATTGTACAAAATACACGCTTGTAAAGGATTCTGTCGTGCTTTTAGAGCAAGTACGCACCGTGGACAAAAGCCGCTTGAAAGAAAAAATAGGTCATCTTGATGCCGAATTTATGGCTAGGGTCGATAGAGCATTAAAAGTCAGTTTCGGGCTACATAATTAATATCAAAAAAGTAGGGACACAGTATATTGTGTCCCTACAATGTTTTATGGTCGGATAAGCGTGGGTATTATTCTACCTTGATACTGTTCGTAGATAAAGTCACGAATTTCTTCGGTGTCTAAAGCATCAATCAATGCAAGTATTCTTTCGTCGTTTTGATAGCCGTCACGCACCACAACATAGTTTGTAAAAAGCAAACGTGCATTAGGGTCGTGTTCCTCGCTTGCGCCTTCAATTGCAAGATGTGTAACGCCGCCCTGCAAAGCGACATTTCCGTTTATTACAGCAAAATCCACATCTTGCAACAAAGCAGGTAAAGTTTGTGCTACTACTGGACGAATACGCAAATTATGTGGGTTTTCTGCAATGCCAGTCGTGGCAGAAGCTGTAGAACGTGTAGCTTCATGCAAAGTAATCAATCCTAAAAATTCAAGCAATTGCAACGCACGGGCTTCATTTGTCGGGTCATCAGGAATAGCTATTTCTGCGCCATCGTGTAAGCCATCCAGGATAGCAACAAGCGAGTGCGACCTACCTATAAAAACACGAAGCGGCTCAAAATGTACGCCAAAAACCGGTACAAGCGTTGTGCCGTTATTCTCGTTAAAATTGTTCAAAAATGGACGATGTTGGAAAAAGTTTGCATCCAAACTGCCGTCGTTTAAAGCGTGATTAGGCGTGGTAAAATCACTAAGCTCCTCGATTTGAAGCGAAAAACCTCTATCCGCAATAGCATCCACCACTTGTTCTAAAATCTCATAATGAGGCACAGCCGTAGCCCCAATAACAAGCGTATTTTCATCATTACGCCCACCGCAAGCCGCAAATACCAACAAAGTCACCACAGCAACAACCGCTACACCAAATAACTTTTTCATAATACATCCTCCTTTAATTTTGCATTAAACAATGCGTTTATCTATTTTAGCCGCTATGCGATTAAAAACAAATTGGATAATAGTTACAATAATTATAATTATTATAATTGTAATAAGCATAACATCAGTGCGAAAACGCATATGCCCATAGCGCATCGCAAGGCTTCCCAAACCACCGGCGGCAACCGCCCCGGCCATTGCCGAAAACGAAATTACCATTATAGTAACGATAGAAAAACCACGCACCAGCGATGGTATAGACTCTGGCAGCATCACTTTGCTGATGATTTGGAAATTGGTTGCACCCATTGATTTTGCAGCATCTATTACACCAGTGTCAATCTCCCGTATAGCCGTTTCCACCATTCGAGCAATAAACGGCGCAGAAGCAATAACCAACGACACAATGGCGGCTGTCGTACCCACTGATGTCCCGACAATCGCACGGGTTAGCGGGAACAAAAACACCAATAAAATTATGTAAGGTATAGAGCGGAAGGTATTGATAACAAACGCCAAAACCCCGTGTATTGGACGATTAGGAAACAGCCCACCTTTGTCAAGACATACAAGCAAAATACCTAGTGGCAAACCTATCATATACGCTATTGTTACCGTAGCAAATGTCATATAAAGCGTTTCAAGCAAGGCTTGCCACAACACAGGTCGAAACTCCAAAAACACCGCCCAATATACCGTCAAATGCTGGGCAAAAAAACCTATCTCTGGCACAACTTCAACAGTCGGTTCTATATATTCACTATACATCGCCCTTCCTCCTAAACATTAAAATCCAACAATAGCTGTGTTGCGGGATGTTTTGGATTTTCCAACACCTGTGCCGTATTGCCCATTTCTGCCACACGTCCAATATCCAACACAACAGTACGTGTACAAATCGCTTTTATAACCTGCATATCGTGAGTGATAATCACAATAGTCATCCCCAACTTTGCATTAATATCCCGTAAAAGCCCCAAAATCTCCTTGCTTGTGCAAGTGTCCAATGCGGATGTCGGCTCATCACAAAGCAATATTTGAGGTTCGGTAGCTAACGCACGGGCTATTGCTACACGTTGCATTTGCCCGCCCGAAAGGCTTGCGGGGTATGCGTTTAACTTATCACCAAGCCCTACCAATTCCGCCAATTCCGCACATCTTCGCCCCATCTCTTGTTTAGTATAACGTGGATTTCGGCGTAGCTCCATTGGAAAAGCGATGTTTTTTGCAACCGAGCGTTGCATTAACAAGTTATAACCTTGAAAAACCGTACCAATATTGCGTTTTATAACATTTGCTTGCGAGCCTTTAACATTGCTAACATCAGAACCCAGCATACATATCGTGCCGCTTGTAGGTTGCTCTAGCAACCCAATAATTTTTAACATTGTAGATTTGCCCGCCCCGCTACGCCCGACAATACCAAAAATATCACCTTTTTCTATATTAAGCGACACATCATCCAAGGCCTTTTCGCCCGTAGCAAAAACTTTCGACACATTTTCCAGCTTTATCACAAAACCACCTCTTTCATTAAAAAATCCCTAGAAAGCGCAAAAACACGCTTTCTAGGGACGAGAATTTTCCCGTGGTACCACCCTAGTTCATCAAGACATTGCTGTTCTTGACCTCATCGAATGCGCCGTAAAACGGTTACATCCTATCGCTATAACGTGCGAACACGTGAAACACTAACCTACATAGGCTCGCATCCCAAAAGCTCCCAGACCATATTCAGCAAACTGCCAAGTTTTCCCTCTCAGCCAAGCGATGATAAACCGCTTGGGGAAATTCTCTGTAACCTACATTTTCCGCTTACTCATCCGTTCACAGCCATATTATTTCTATCTATTATACAGCAAAATTTTATTTTGTCAACACTTTTTTTAGTTTTCATTTAAAAATTCATCAATGCATCTAATGCGAGCCTCTAACCAAACTGTCAAATCACCCATAATTTCCTAAATCTCAAAATAACGTTCAAAATTTATTCGATAATGGTTTGCCATATATCGAATTACGGTCAAGTATAATTGCACACAAGATACGAACAAGCCCTAGGAAAATTCCTAAGGCTTGTTCGTGATAATAATTTTGCTAACCTGCACATTATCAGCTAATTTTTGCAGGGTTAATTTTAATACCAGGTCCCATTGTGCTTGCAATCGTTACACTGCGCAAATATTGACCTTTAGCGGCAGATGGCTTTGCTTTAACAATAGCACCAAGCAACGCATTAAAGTTTTCTTCAAGTTTTTCCACACCAAACGATACTTTGCCCATTGGCACGTGGATAATATTTGTTTTATCAAGTCTAAATTCAACTTTACCCGCTTTAATCTCTGTAATAGCTTTTGCTACATCGTTTGTAACTGTGCCAGCTTTTGGGTTAGGCATAAGACCTTTTGGACCAAGCACTTTACCCAAGCGACCCACAACACCCATCATATCTGGGGTTGCAACTATAATGTCATATTCAAACCAGTTTTCATTTTGTATGCGAGGTATAAGCTCTTCAGCACCAACAAAATCCGCACCTGCTTCTTCCGCTTCTTTTGCTTTATCGCCTTTAGCAAAAACCAAAATACGTTGGGTTTTACCCGTGCCGTGCGGCAAAACAATTGTGCTACGTACTTGTTGGTCAGCATGACGGCTGTCAACACCCAATTTTACGTGTACTTCAACAGTTTCATCAAATTTGGCAAAGCTGGTTTTTGCAACAAGCTCCACAGCCTCGTGAATATCGTGCAATACATCTTTATTAATCTGTTCCGCAGCATTGCGGTATTTTTTACCTTTTTTAGGCATTTTAAATCCTCCTTGTGGTAATGGCGGGAAAAAATCCCTCCCACGTAATTATTCTCATTGCGAACTATGCCCGCAATCTTTATTAATGTGCGTGTCCGTGTTCACCCCAAACAATATCTACGCTTGAGTTTCTTGTATTTTCAAAACTAAGTGAAAATCTTATGCGACCAGAACCAAGGCCACTTGCATCAATGTCAAAATTTCCACCATTTGACATATCTATAACAATCTCGCTACCATCAAGTTCGCCATTTGCAGATATAGTTAAAATAACTTCACCTTGTGTATTGCTTGAATGAATATGGATTGTTTCAAGGTCGTGTTCATCAAGTTCAAAGGTTCTGTTGCGATGCCCGCTAGAAGCGGCATTTAACGAAATGCTAAAGCCATCTTCAAAGGTACGTTCGTTAAGACCCGAAACACTGCGCCAAGAAGAACCATTAGGACCATCACAAGCCGCAAAAATCATTAGCCCAGCAATCGCTATTATAGCAAGCAATAAAAAACGTAATTTGTTTTTCATAATATACACCTCTTTTAATTCACATACTTAACAGCAGTACCATAAGCCATAACTTCAGACGCACCGCCCATAACAGAACAAGTTTGGTAACGCACCGCAATAATTGCATCCGCACCATATTGTTGCGCTTGGTCTATCATACGTTGGCTGGCTATAGCACGGGCTTCGTTCATAAGCTCGGTATAAGCGTGAACCTCGCCACCGATAACGCTTTTAAAATTCGCACCAATATCACGTATTACATTTTTTGTGCGAACAACGCTACCCAAAACAAGACCTAGATGTTCAACTTGTTTTCCTGCGATTTCGTTTGTTGTTGTCAAAATCATAATACACAACCCTCCCCTATGTCAAAACTAACCCTCTACTACCAACCCCATAGAACGAGCAGTACCAGAAATAATAGACATTGCGGCTTCAATGCTTGCAGCGTTAAGGTCAGGCATTTTAAGCTCTGCAATCTCTTTTACTTGAGCAGATGTAACCGTGCCAACCTTTGTTTTATGCGGTTCGCCACTTGCCGTTTCAATACCTGCCGCCTTTTTCAACAAAATAGCCGCCGGTGGTGTCTTTGTGATAAAAGTAAAACTCTTATCAGCATAAACAGTAATAACTACAGGGATAATAAGCCCCACTTGTTTTGCGGTTCTGTCGTTAAATTCTTTGCAAAAGCCCATTAGGTTTACGCCGTGCTGACCAAGTGCAGGACCAACAGGTGGCGCAGGTGTTGCCTTGCCCGCAGGGATTTGAAATTTAACAATACCTGTTACTTTTTTTGCCATTTTTTCTTCCTCCTATTGTGGTAATGGCGGGATAATTCCCTCCCACATTATTAAATGCATAATGCAAAGTGCATAATGCAGAATTACATACGTTCAATTTGCAGATAATCCAGCTCAACAGGCGTTTCTCTGCCAAAAATAGACAGCGTTACAACAACCATTTGACGAGCCGAATTAACTTCGGCAATAGTACCTGTAGAATCCTCAAAAGGTCCTGTTGTAATGCGTACAACATCGCCAACGGCAAAATGCAACATTTCCGTTTCGCTCTCAATAAGCCCCATTTTGAAGATTTCTTCATCAGACAACGGAACAGGTTTAGAGCCAGGACCAACAAAACTGGTAACGCCGCGTGTATTACGCACAACATACCACGTTTCGTCGTTCATATGCATATTAACCAGCACATAACCAGGAAAAACCTTGCGGTTTACGGTTTTGCGCACGCCGTTTTTAATCTCAACCACATTTTGCGTGGGTACAGAAACCTCAACAATCTGCTCTTGCATATTGCGATTTTCTATAATTTTTTCAAGATTTGCTTTAACCTTGTTTTCATATCCAGAATAGGTATGCACAACATACCATTGCGGAACTTCAGACATTTTTCACCTCTCGCTTCTTAATTAAACAAGCCAGATAGCAGGCTGTAGCCGTTGGATAATGAAAAGTCAAAAGCAAAAATAATTGCACCAACCAAGCCGCTAGTAACAATGGCGGCAATAGTCATTTTCGCAAGCTGAGCCTTCGTCGGCCAAGTAACACGTTTAAATTCGCCAACCAAACCGCTCCACCAGCCCTGCGCACCTTCCATTACACTAACATCATCTGCTTTTTTGTTATCACTCATAAATACACCTCATTATCTGGTTTCTCTGTGCGGAGTATGCTTGTTGCAAAACTTGCAATGCTTTTTAAACTCCATACGGTCTGGGTGGTTCTTTTTGTTCTTTTTGCTTTCATAATTGCGTTGTTTGCACTCTGTGCAAGCCAATGTAATCTTTGCTCTCATATCTTCACCTCAATGTATATTTGGCATTAACAACTTACGTAAATCTTTTTTCGTCAAAAGCAACGAAAAAACCACTTCGCTTCGTTGATTACACCACAAAAAATACGCCTTTTAGGCACTTACACATTCTACCACATCATATATGTATCTGTCAAGCATTTTTTTCAAAAATTTTATTTGGGTAAACAAGCAACCAAAAAGCGGAAAGAACCTAATCTCTCCGCTTTTATATTACAACGCCTTCCCCACAGCCTCCCTACACTCTTCACACAAATACGTCTTATGTACTCTTTTGATATTTGTATCATCATCACAAGCCATACACTTATCAAAATGCCTTACTAGCATAATGACATCGCCGTCCATAACAAATTCAAACTTATCACTGGGACGTATTTGCTTTTGTTCTCTTATTACTCTTGGGATAATAATGCGCCCTAGCTCATCCACTTTTTTTACTGCACCTGTGTACTTTGCGTTTTGATTAGACATATTAATGTCCTCCTTTAATAAATTATTTTGCCTTTTGGCATTTGTTTTTTGCTATACCCATATAATACCAGTAAAAAATTGGATTGTCCACACAAATTTTTACAGTTTCGACAAATCATTCCTTTTAAACGTATTATATGACTGGATAAAATGTCAAAAAATGGTCAAAGGCGAAACCTGCCAAAATAAGGGGAAAAATAGCCCTTGCGATATTTTTTGCAATATCGCAAGGGCAAATAAAAATGGAAAGACCTGTTAATCTTCCCATTTATTAGGTATTTACTTTATTGTCTTATTTTGAATTTTTTTACAACTTTGCCTTTTTCTTTGTATAACTTTATTAAATTATTCTGTTAAACTAGGCGGCGGGATTATGATGCGTGTTGGCAATATTGGAGGGCTGGTATCAAGAGGTCCTGCATAAATGGTTGCGCTTAATGAAAATAATGCAATCATAACCAAAAATATTGCTAATAGTCTTTTTTTCATAATACATTACCACCTTTTTGATTATTAAACATATGCTTATAAATATCATTTATAATAGCTTTGGCTTCTAACGACTTACCTGTTCTTTTACTTTTTACACCGTATTCTGAAAGAAGTTCGCAACAGGCTATTGCTTCGAGCCTTATACTATTATCTATAAAATATTTTATTGCCGTTTTTTCTATATATTCGACAGACATAACATCATAACTGCTCATACGTTTGCTTACAGCTAAAATATGTGTTAGTATTTCAAAAATAATTAAATCGGGGCTTTTGCTATATTTTGCTTTAGCATTAATAATAATCTTTTTGGCTTCTGTAAAACTTTTTAGCTCTATTAGGCAACGTGCTTTATAATACAAAGCTCCCATATAATGCTCGGAAGTTTCTTCAAGAAACATCATTGCTTGGTCAAAATAATCTATTGATTTTTCCCAATCCTTTGAAAATCTATATAATACACCTAGGTTACGCAATACCAAGCCGATTAATGACTTATTTAATGTTCCTTTTGCACGCAAAAGGCAATTGTTTAATAATTCTTTAGCAAAATCAAATTCACCAATTTTAATATAGTTTAATGAAAGCATAACATCTGAATTTATTCTATGAAGTGACGTTCTGCTTCCGCTGTTTGCTCTGGGTATTTTATTTAAGAACATAATAGTGCGAAATGGATTTTCAATATAATTATAGCATAAAGCAATATGATAATGGACTTTCTCTAAATCTTCAGATGAAAAATCTTCATTATCTTTCACTAAATCTAGGGTTTTTGTGAAAGATTTTATGGCTTCTGTATATTGTTCATTTAGGATTTTGATAAAACCAATATTGGAATGATAGTAATATAAATGTTCGACGCTCATAATTTCTTGTTTATCTTCAAGATAACTCATTTTTTCATTAGCGATGTCGGCGTAATTATCGCCAGCTTCGTAAAAAATATGTATAACTTCAAACAAACGATAAAGCATAGATAAATCGGTGTCAACAGGCTCTAAATTAACAGCAGGTGATAGCACTTTATGCATATCCTCTGCTTCTTTCGTCCTACCAACCCTAAGCAAATCACGCCAGTAATAAAGGCTTTCTCTAAAAGCAGCCCTTTCATCTTCTGTTAATGGCATACCTTCTATTTTTAAAAACTTTTTAACTCTTTCAAGCTCGTCTTGGTTATATTCTTCAGCACTGGTACTGGTTTCTATGCGTGAAATTTGAGCTTGGCTTGTTAAAGCAACCTCGGCAATTTTATCTTGGCTTATTTTCTTATCTTTACGCAAAGCCGTTATTTTTTGGGAGATAGATAGTGTGTTGGTGTCGAATTTTTCATTAGCATACATTTTGCAAAAATCACCCCATATTCACATATAATAAAGTTATTATCTATTATTATACAATATGTGGCAGGGTTTGTCAAGGGATTTTTGAAAAAAATATTACAAATATTAAATTTTTTAAACCGCAACAAAAGGGGTTGAATTTTGCCGAAAAAAGAGTATAATGATATTAGGTCGTTATTGAGGGAGAATATAGATGAAGAAAATTTTTGTTGCGGCGGTTTTTTTGGCGGGGTTGATGTTGGTTTTTGCGGGTTGCAACCGCAATGGCGGCGGTGCGGCGGTTTTGCCCGATTGGCAAACAGGCAACGCACACAATGTTTTAGACATTTTTCACGGCGGCGATGGCTATACTTCCAATGAAGACGAGGAAGATGCACCTTGCCCCGAATTTACACGCTTTTTAGACGAAGCGTCTTTGTTACGGGCAAATCCGCCTGTGGCTGGCGTTTCGTCCGCAAACGGACTTGCTTTTGAAAGCAACCGTACAGAACAGTCCAATTTTGTTATAGATGTTATGCACGCAATAACCGAAAGCCCTGCGCTTAACCAGCTTTCTACCGAAAAGATAGACGCTTTTGTACGTGATTTTAAATTACAAAACCAAAGCGGCAGTATTTATGCCAGACCGCAAACTTTTGCATACAACGGACACGTTTTGGGCGTTGTTATCAATTTTGTAAGCTATGGCGATATGGCAGGCTTTGAAACATCGCAATCCGTTACCAATTTCGATTTATCGCAAAACATCGAAATTCCCTCACAGTCGCTTTTTACTAACAATGCCGATTTTCGCAGTGTTTTCGCAGAACTTGCAGAAGGTTACGAACTAACAGGCAACGAAAATTTCACTTTTGATGACGAAAATATTTATCTCCATATACGCAATAATGATGTCGAATTAGGCGGTTACACGATTTTTGCTATGTCTTTGTCGCATTTTGATGGTATGTGGCAAAGTCCGTCTGTCGTGCGCCCTCGTATGGCAATTACATTTGATGATGGCCCGCATTATAGACTAACAGCAAATTTACTGGATGCGTTAGCCACACGCAACATCAAAGGTACGTTTTTTGTGCTAGGCGCAAATGTGGCAGATAATGCCGATTTAATAATGCGGATGTACAACGAAGGACACGAAATTGGCAATCATTCTTTTGCTCATCCAAGTTTTACCAATCTACCACGTGAGCGAATTATGAACGAAATAACCGCTACAAACGATGCAATCTACGCTATAACAGGCGAAACGCCGACGCTTTTACGTCCGCCTTTTGGTAATTTTGAAAGCAGAGAGCGCACAACAATCAACATCGCAACAGAACTGGGTATGACAATACAATTATGGAGCATAGACCCAAGAGATTGGGAAATTCGCAACGCAACAACCGTACGTGATAATATACTTGCCCTTGCAAAAGACGGCAGTGTTATTTTACTGCACGACATACACGAAACATCAATACAGGGTGCAATTATGGCAATCGACATACTTATGGCACGTGGTTATGATTTTGTTACGGTTAGCGAACTTTATCGCACAAGCGAAATAGACCACATCCCAGGCAGTGTACATCGTGGCGTATATTGGGATATTTCCCGCCGTGATAGAGGAATTTTTGACTAAACACGAGGTATATATGGATTCTTTTTCAACAAAATTGTCAATTTTGGCAGATATTTTAGTTAAGAAAAAAACAGCATTGTTAACTATCTTAAATATCTGCGAAAACCAAGAAAATCTTTATGATACGCCAACTACAGCCGAGCGGCGGGATTTTTTGGTTGCAATGGGTATAGAAAAACAAACACAAATTGACAATGTGTTAGAATGTGACCAAATATTTCAACAAATTTTTGATGCTTTTGGTGATGAATTTGAAAATATGGGGCAAATTTATCCCGAAAAAGTACGCATTTTGCAAGACGGCATAAAAGAGATTTTGGAAATAGATATACAAATCCGTGCGCAAGAGGAAAAAACAAAAGCGGCGGCAAATGCCGCTTGGGGAAAGTTTTCACAAGACGCACTAAAAGCTCCAAACCCCACAAACACAAACGACATTTTAAACAAATACCGCAGTAACAACCGAGGAGGACGAAGATGATAACAGGCGTAGAAATTTGCAAAGTAGTGTCAAATTCAATCGAAGCCTTAGAGCTTTACGAGCGCATTTTTGAAGTAGAGCGTGTGGAAGTAAGCGATTTCGGCATTGGCAAGTCAGAACTAATTTTCACAATCTATGGCACACGCATACATCTGCTTGACGAAAACCCAGAGCATATGCTAACCGCCCCAAAAGAAGGCAACCCAATAACAATGTGGCTTAACATCGCCGTGCCAGATATTCAAAAAACCTTTAATGCCGCAATATTGGCAGGTTGCACACCAATATCGCCCATAAACGATATGCCCGCAATGGGCGTAAAAAATGCTATATTTTCCGACAAATTCGGCTATGTGTGGATGTTGCACCAAATCGACCGCATCGTCAGCCACGAAGAACGTATGGAATTATTTAAAAATCAATAATAAATAAAATGCTAGGGCGTAGAAAATTACGCCCTATTTTTGTAACGAAAACCCATTTTTAAAGATATATGTATGAATACTTATCCTCATTTAAAATTTCGCATTTTAGACAGCCGCTTGCAACAACAGGTTTTAAAGTGGGATAAGCAAAAGGCGGTGATAATTTGGGCGAAGATATTGAAAAGGCATACATACTGCACGCCAAAGATGTTTACAAATACCTATTAAGCATAACGGGCGGCAACACACATCTATCAGAAGAGCTGACGCAAGAAACCTTTTTTCGTGCAATGCGCACCATTAACAGCTTTGACGGCTCTTGCAAGCTATCCGTATGGCTTTGCCAAATCGCAAAACATCTTTGGTATCAACATCTGCAAAAACAAGCCAAACGCCGACACGACGAGCTTTCACACGATTTACAAGGCGATAATTCTCCCGAAGATAACATTGTGCTACGCTCCGAAAAAACCGCACTATACAAAGCCATACGTACCTTGCCCGAAAATATGCGTGAAGTCGTACACCTGCGCCTAACAGGCGAATTTACTTTTGCCGAAATCGGCGAAATATTAGGCAAAACCGAAACGTGGGCAAGAACCACCTTCTATCTTGCAAAGCTAAAAATTATCGAAAAAATGGAGGAAAAACAATGAAATGCTATATTGTAAAAGATTTACTGCCAAGCTATATTGACGGCATAACCAGCGAAGAAACCACTGCAGAAATAACATTGCATATCGAAAACTGCACAGAATGTAAATCAATCTACGAAAAATTAACACAACCTATGCAAAATCATCAAACAAACCTTGATGAAGCCAATTTTTTAAAAGGCTTGCGCCGCAAAATCTCCAGCAGAAATACGCCGCTAGTAATTGTAACAACAACTATTGCTCTTTTCGTTATCGGTTATTTGTTCGCCTATATCTTTGTGATACACAGTTCAATTCCTTTTGATGCCGAGCGTATTCAAATAAGCACAATCGAAACCTACGTAGCATATGAAAAAAACGAATACGGCAACCTAACATTTTTTCACGAAAGCACTTCCCCAAACGAAATTTTTGGTGATAGAGAGTTTTTGTTCAGACAATTACAAATTTCCCACAAAGGCTTTGCATGGTGGGATGCCCATATAAGTGCTAGAAGTATTGTACGTGACGGACAAAATATTAGAGTAGTATTTTTTACAGTAACCCAAGCCCCAATCGCACGCTTGTTGCCAAGGGCAGGTAATTATGCCAGTTTTTGGGGTTACAAATTGCACGGCGATGTTTTTCACGAACCACAAATGATAGAGGTGTATTATCTACATCTAAGACCTTCTATTCGTGATAACCTAGCCATTCCACCTACTCCCAACACACCCACAGGCATACTTCGTATGTATAATAGAATTGATGAAATGTCAGACGAGAATTTTGATAACCTACGCCACAACGCAACCCTTGTATTTAGCGGTGTTGTAGACAACTAGCATAACACCCTTTCGTAAATCCTTTCATATTATATTGTATGAAAAATTGCGAGAGGGTTTTTATATGGAAAATATTTACGGTTTTGATTTGCTAACAAACGAGGTTGCCGAACATTTTGAAGAACAAGATGCAGTATCAGCATTTGCAGAATTTGCGGCGGCGGCAGAAATAGCGCAGCAGTTGCCTCAATTTGCACCAACACTTCCCCCGCTTCGACCACCACAAGTTCCCATAAGTCCACCAAATATGCGCCCGCCTTCACAACATCTACCTCCGAACCCAATACGCCCTATGCCACCACAATCTCCGGCTCATCCTATACCGCCGCAAGCTCCGATACGTCCATTACCGCCGCACAATATGCCGACAGTGCACCCAATAAGACCAATAAACCGTCCCATTATGCCACATCTACCACCACCAAGCACGATTCCACGCCACGTACCATCTCTGCGGGGCATAGGCCCATCAGGCATAGCTCGTTGCTTACACAACAACACCTATGTATGGCTACGAAACCGCCAAGAATTTTGGTTTTACCCCGTACACATAGGTCGACGCTCTGTCGCTGGTTACCGTCATTTGCGTGGCAGTTGGGTATATATGGGCTTTGACCTTAATATGATTGATAGCTTCTTTTGCGGCGGACGATAATTTAGCTTGTCGAAATTTTTATGAAAAAACTTGTTCTGCAATGACAGTTATTTCCAATTTATTCTAATTGCTTGTGGTACAATCCTCCTAAAAGGGCAAGTTGCCTAAATGAGGAGGATTTTTTTATGAAAGGGTTTGAGCTTCCCACAAATATCAAACAAATCGGCAGTGTTAGTGACGGTTTAAAAATATATGTGGAAGATTATGTATGTACATATCTGCGCCAATTTGCAGAAAGCGGCGGACATACAGAAAAAGTGGCGTTTTTAGTAGGTAAATATATGGTTATTGATGGTTCGCCATATGTTTTTGTAAGCGGTGCCATCCAAGGCAAACACAGCGAATTTGCCGATAATATGGAATCTTTCACAGACGCATCATACGATTATGCCGCCGAAGAACTGGACAAGCATTTTAATGGTTGCGAAATCGTGGGTTGGATGCAATCCCAACCCGGCTATGGCATTTATTTAAACCCAGCCTACGCCGATTATCATATGGGCAATTTTACACGCCCATATCACCTGCTTTTCGTAATGGACCCCGTAGAAAAACTGAATTTATTTTACACTTGGAACAAGCAGATGGACGGCATAGCCGAAGCTGGTGGATATTTTGTGTACTACGACCAAAACAAAGGTATGCAAGAATATATGGCGGCAAACCGTATAAATCGCGCAAAATCCCCTATTGTGAAGGACTTGCCAAAGGAAACACCGCCAGCCCCAAAAGAAGTCGTCGAACCGCCACAACCCACAACCCGCCTAAAACTATTTGACGAACCAAAAAATCCCGCAAATACAACAAAAATCGGTAGAGGCACGCAGCCAATGGGCGGTTTAAAAACAACAACACCCATTACAACAGAACGCAAAGAAGGTCGCAGTATTGAAGATATGCGCCGCCTATCTAACCTGCTCGTCGGGCTTTGCGCCGTACTTTTTGTTGTGTCCTTCATAATGGGTGCAGGGCTTTTGCAAAGCGACGGGCGCATTAACGCACTAGAATCCGCCATTGTTACAATGGATAATAACAATATACTAATCGCCGACCAAATACGTCAATTATCCGCTGTTGCCGCCTTTGCGCCACAAGACCTTGCAGACAATATCTCGCCAACCGATGAACACACATCGCCTACGCAAACCATACCAACAACAAACCTTACTCCGCCACTGCAACCACCTGCAGAACCTGACACAACACCCATAACCGAACCCATAACAGACCCGCAAACCCAGCCGCCAACCGAAGCACCAACCACCACAACAGCAATAGCAAATGTACCCCAAACCTATATCATACAACCCGGCGATTCTCTACTGCAAATAAGTCGTATGTTCTTCGGCGACAGCACAATGGTAAACGCAATTATGGAAATTAACGGCATAACCGACCCCAATACGATAGGCATAGGGCAAGAAATCCTTTTGCCGCAACAATAGTCATTCCAAGAAATAATCCAATATACCAAGATATATCGCCCAAGCTATCTTTTGCTGATATTCTTCATCAATTAGCTTTTTCGTTTCGGATGCATTGGTTAAAAAACCACATTCTACAATAACGGCAGGTGTTTCCGTTTGTTTTAGCAAAAAATATGCCGAATTAGCCTTGGCTCCCAATCTATTATCGGGGTCAAGGCTTTGTTTTATTTGGTTTTGTATTGCTTGTGCCAAGCGTTTACTTTCCTCCGAACCTTCATAATAAAAAGCCTGCGCACCCTTTACACTAGCTTTAGGATAAGCGTTTTGATGTATAGACACAAAAATCTCAGCTTGCAAATCCGTCGGCATAACCGCCCTAGCTCTTAAATCTGCCCGCTTTTTATCTGCCAATGCAACATCTTCTGCCCTAGTGGTAAACACTATATTTCCACTACTTTCCAAAAGCATCTGCAAATGCTTGGCAATAGCAAGGTTTATATCCTTTTCTTCGTGACCCTGTGCAGAAACTTTACCAGGGTCCCATCCGCCGTGTCCTGCATCAATAACAATAATACGTCCTGCACTGCCAAGCGCAACCACGCTTAATAAAGGCACTATCGCCCATTTTAAACTAATCATAACTTAACACTCCTAACTTCAAACTATAAATATTACTTGTAATATTTAGTGTATCTTGGTATAATATAAATATCCTTGCCAAAATAAGTATTGAGGTGAAAATTTATGACAAAAAAACAACTACAGACAGTAGCATTTATCATAATTTTAATTATCGGTATAGCCGGTATCGGCGGCATAATATATTATGCCGTATACAGCGATTCTTTAATCGAACGCCCTTTTGTGCCAGAACGCCGCCAAACTGCCGAGCGTATGTATCGCGAAACCGTAGGCATTGACCTTTCGCAAGACTATCCTGCAAATCCACGTGATTTAATGGAACTTTATGCCATAACCCACCAATTTTTATATGGCAATTTTATTGCATTGGATTGGATGTTTATGGAAGTAATCGAATTTCAACGACAATTGTTTTCACAAGAGTTGCGTTCAGCAAATTCTTCTGCGGAACAATTTAACAACCTAATGAAAGATATAGAGCTTATTTCAGAACAAGGCGGACGTGTATTACGTGCACAGATTTACGAATTTACAATAGGATACGGCGAAGACGACGAGGCCCTTATGCAAGTGCGCCATCGCTTTGCACAACACGACGATTTATTTCGTTTGTATCATTTAATATTGGATGATGACGGTTATTGGCGCATTAATTCGTGGATAGAAGCCGACGAGCATTTTAACCCAATAATTGGCGCAAATGTGCCCGAAACCGAGGATAACAATGGATAATATACAATGGTATCCTGGGCATATGACCAAAGCCTTGCGGATGATGCAAGAAAATTTAAAACTGGTTGATATTTTGATAGAGCTGCTGGATGCCCGTATTCCTTCATCCAGCAAAAATCCAGATATTGATAAATTGGCGCAAAATAAAAAACGTATTATTGTGCTAAACAAAGCCGACCTTGCAAACGAATCCTCAAATGTTGCTTGGCAAGCATATTATGAAGGTTTGGGATTTGCCGTAGTTGCAGCAAATTCCAATGCTGGTAAAGGTCTTGATGCCGTAGCAAAAATCGCCCGTCAGCTAATGAGCGAAAAAATAGAGCGTGCAAAATCCCGTGGTCGCATTAATGTACCAACCCGTGCAATGATTGTAGGTATACCAAATGTCGGCAAATCTACAATGATAAACCGCTATGCAGGCAAAAAAATGGCGCAGGTCGCCGACAGACCGGGCGTTACCAAAGGCAAGCAATGGATAACAATTTCAAATGATTTTGAACTTTTAGACACACCGGGCATATTATGGCCAAAATTTGAAGGTAGCGGCGGCACAAACCTAGCAATAACAGGCGCAATAAACGACAATATTTTAGACCGCGAAAAATTAGCACAATCGTTAATCATTCATTTACAGCAAAACAACCCACAAGCCATAACAAACCGCTATAAAATTAATTTTAACGAGAACAATACACCCGCTGAAATCTTGCATAAAATTGGCAATGCACGTGGTTTTAAAACCAAAGACGATGGTATCGACCTGCTAAAATCCGCCGTAATCCTACTAGACGAGTTTAGAGGAGGCAAACTAGGACGCATAACGCTGGAGGGTGTCAATGATGGGTGATGTTCTTAAAAAAGATTGGCTAAAAGGCTTAATTTTCGCTTGCGGTATTGTGTTTGGCATATCCCTATTTCAAACCACACCCGATGGCGAAACGCTTTTGCACGGGTTTTTGGGCATTTTTGGGATAGGTTCTGTTTTACATATCGGTGCAATAAGTTTCACAGTAGCAAATTTTTTGCTACTTTCCGCAATGGTTGTATGTTTTATTTATAATAGAAAATATTGGAAAAACTACAGTGAAAAATTCTCACAATTAAACAAATGGCTGTATAGCATACCATATTTTGCCGCCGCAATCATTATGATGTCTTTTCTTTGGTCTTTAAATCCATCTATTATCGACCGCATATACTTCGCCAACCTATCCCGCAACCAAGGCATAGAAGCAGTAACAAAAAATGGTCACGGCTTTCCGTTATACATCAACGACACAGGTATTGACAGGGAATATAGATACGCCTTTACACTAACCAACCACGGCAACAACGTACAAGAAGTGTATATTTATCTTGCATACAGTGATTTTTTCTCGTCAGACAGCAGGCTAATATATAACGAAACCCCTATTTTGGACGAAAACGGCGAGCCAAAGCGTTTTATGTTATTTGGGGCACATTCACAGTTTGCAGTAATGGGTGATTTTGTAACCCCATCCATCACCAACGCCATCCGTAGCAGTTCGCATCATCGCTACACAGTTATAATTGTCGATGTACAAACAGGTCAAAGACACGAACCAACAACGGTTTTTAGAGGTAGGCACGGACAAAGATTTTAACATAGGAGGACACAATTGTGGAAAACTTGAAAGAAATTGAAATTTTTGCGGCGAAAATTCGCCTTGAAACAACAAAAATGATAGGCACACGTGGCTTTGGGCATATTTCAGGCTCATTATCTGTCGCCGACGCTTTGGCGGTACTTTACGGCGGCGTGATGAATGTCCGCCCCAACGAACCAAATTGGGCAGAGCGTGATAAGCTCGTTATGTCAAAAGGACACGCAGGTCCTGCGGTATATTCTGCCCTTGCTTTGCGTGGCTTTTTTTCTATGGATTGGCTGGCAACCCTTAACCAACCCGAAACCCGACTTCCAAGCCATTGCGATATGAAGCTAACACCAGGTGTAGATATGACAACAGGCTCGCTGGGGCAAGGTGCGTCCGCCGCTGTTGGTTTGGCACTTGCACAAAAACTGGACGAACTATCATCCCGCACATATCTATTTGTAGGCGACGGCGAATGTAACGAAGGTCAAGTGTGGGAAGCCATAATGTTTGCCGCACAGCACAAACTAAACAACCTCGTAACCTTTGTAGATTATAATAAAAAACAACTAGACGGCACAACTGCAGAAGTTATAGATATGGGCGACATCGCCGTAAAATTCGCAAATTTTGGCTGGCATACACAAAATATTAACGGACAAAGCGTTGCCGAAATTGTACAGGCTCTGCAAAACCTCTCATCAAATATGCCAAATGCTATAATCCTTAACACCACCAAAGGCGCAGGAGTATCAGCAATATCTGATGTGACATTAAACCATCATATGGTTGTGGATGGCGATTTGCTCGCCACGGCAATTGCGGAATGTGAAGCAAAACTTGCAGAACTGGGGGTTAAATAATAATGAGCATAATTTATGACGGAAGTATAGATAAAATTGTATACAAAACAGTGTTTGGCGAAACTATGGAAGCCATTGCAAATGCCGATAGCAACGTGGTTTATTTGGATGCAGATTTAATGGGGTCGATAGGCACAACAGGTTTTTGGAAGCGTAACCCAAAACAGGCAATAAATGTAGGTATTGCCGAAGCAAATATGGCAGGCATTGCCGCAGGTCTATCCGCCGCTGGCAAAAAGCCTTATTTGCACACTTTCGGGCCATTTGCATCCCGCCGCATTTACGACCAAGTTTTCTTGTCGATAGCATATGCAGGCAATAACGCACGCATTTTTGGTAGCGACCCTGGCGTTGCAGCCGCATTTAACGGCGGCACACATATGCCTTTTGAAGATTTGGCATTATACCGTGCAATCCCCCATTCTACCGTAATAGAAATTTCCGACGGCGCAATGTTAGAAGCCCTTATGTGGCAGGTTAAAGACCGTAGCGGTTTAACCTACACCCGCCTAACCCGCAAAGCATACCCAACCATATACTCAAAAGACCATAAATTTACCATCGGTAAAGGCGAAATTATTCGCAAAGGCACCGACGCAACCATCATCGCCTGCGGTCTAATGGTTGGCGAAGCTCTTGCCGCCGCCGAAAAACTAGCCACAGACGACATTAATGTACAAGTTATAGATATGTTCACAATAAAGCCGCTGGATGTAGATTTGGTGTTGGAAGCCGCAAAAACAGGCATTATAATCACCGCCGAAAATCATAATGTAATAGGTGGACTAGGTGACGCTGTAGCCTCAACCTTACTAGAAGCAGGCGTTGCGCCAAAATTCAAGCGCATTGGCATTGAAGAATCTTTCGGACAAGTAGGTCCACAAGATTTCCTGCAAAAACACTATGGTCTAACCGCCGAAAACATAGAAAAAACCCTGCGAGATATACTATAAACGCTTAAGATGCTATCCGTGAAGAGAGTATATAACACAATTCGGATAATATCATCACAAACACCAGAAATATGATAGAATAGCTTTACTGACTGGATTGCTAAAAACCGAAGAGTGCACTTATGCACCACTACGGTGGTACGTTCGTAAAGCTTATACTAGGCAAAGTTCGTAGGGACAACACCCTTTGTTGCGTTTGGATGTAGATAAAAGGATAGGTGTAACAAAAGCTCCGCAAGGTGTTCTTGCGTTAACATAGATATTCTAATATTCTGAAAGGGGATGATATATTATGAGAAACAAAACTGCTACTATCTCAATATGGAGAGTGATTTCAACATAACTCTCCACAATAATTTAAGGAGAGTGTTTATGATAAAACAGCCGAATGTGGTAATAAGACCGTATTCTGATTCAACAGATTTTGACGCTTTTGCACAGATGGTCGGGGTGTATTTCATTGAAGATTTGAAAGAACCCCTCAATAACAACCCGCCTATTGGGATGTGCAAAGCAATGACACAAAGTGTCAAAGATGCCATCACCTATCTTGACATCTTGCACATAGATGACTCCCCAATAGGTTTCATTATGTATCAGGTAGATAGTCCCAAAAGTAATTGGTGTGAAAAAGAGGGTTATGGTTTTATAAGAGAGATGTATATTCGCAAAGACTATCGTAAACAAGGTTATGGCAAAACCCTTGTTGCTTATGCCGAAAGCGAACTAAAAAGGCTGTCTGTTCCATATATTTACCTAACTTCTTCCAACGATGCCTTTTGGTTAAGTGTCGGATATGCCAGCACTGGCGAAATTTGCGAAAAAAACAATAACCATATTTTAATCAAGCAATCGTAGCTTACAACAAAGTCGGATGCCATAAAAAGCATCCGTCTTTACGTTCGCTACTGTTATTAGGAATCTGTAGCATTATTTTACCCTTTACAGTATGCATTTTAAAGAACGTAGGAGCGAACATCACTCGCTCGACACTGGCATTTTTCATCAATTTATCACTTTATCTTTAATTTAAAACAATCCCTTATAGCGAGGGATTGTTTTATTGTCCAATGTTAACGCCCAACAGGATGAACCATTCCTGAATATGTTACAGTCCAAAATGTTTCTCCAGGTCTAATGCCAGGGGACGAACCACTGGTTGAGTAATTTAGCACACCAAAATGCGGTATTCCATTGATATGACCATTCCACGTCAAAGTTCTCGGGGGGTTAGTTCCGTGTGGTAGCAAAATTGATATTGTTTCTTGAACTTGATGAGAGGAAAATGAAATAGCATCACTTGACGAAACGTGCTGTAAATCTTGTCCAACTTCAAAAGAACGACCAGCCAAATGCACCCATCCCGAATAGTATACAACCCAAATAAAAAGATTTGGGTCGTTTGGAGATTGCCCTCTATTTTCACTGCTAGTAAGCGTTAGAGTGCCCACGTGCCAACCTCCGCTAAGATGTCCCTGAAAGTTAAGAGTTCTTGATGGTGTCGTGCCTGTCGGTAAAGCCATAACCACTTGTTGCGAGTACCAAACGCTCGACAGAGGATTAACGGAATTGGTGTTATTATTTTCGTAGGACGCCCTAACCATTTCTTGCTGAAGCCCAAACATAAATTCACTATCTTCTGCAACACCTATCATATATTGCTGAAGGTCATAAAATTCAATGTTTGCTTCACTTTGAATTTCTGCCGACATTGGTACGATAGTCGCAAATACCATCACGAAAGTCAAAAGACCCGCAAACAATGTTCGTTTAGTTTTTAACATAAACTTTCCTCCTTTGGAATAAATCACATTTGCCACACTATTATCCACGGCGGCGGTGTGGCATCTCGCCGCTTTAAACTGACATTCAATTTCCGCCTTCATAGGCATTCCCCCTTTGTGTTTATGATATGTAAAAATTGGTACTTTCTAATTATAACACACACACACACGTCAAGCACTTTTTAAAATTTTGTCTAAAAAAATTATTGCGGTTTTACTTGGCTTTATATAAACTTATCAAACATCGCTTAATTTAATATTGTAAGGACACAATATATTGTGTCCTTACACCTCTATCACCTTATCACATAGCGAGATAGAGCTTTTTCTATGCGCCACAACAATAATAGTCTTATCTTTGGCAATACTTTCAATAGCATCTTGTATTATATTTTCGCTATATTGGTCTAATGCGCTGGTTGCCTCATCAAAAACATAAACATCAACATCCCGTAAAAACTGCTTGGCAAGCGTTATCCTTTGCCTTTGCCCGCCAGATAACTTTACACCACGCTCACCAATCACCGTATCTAGCCCATTATCCAAACCATCAATAAAATCCAAAATAAAGGCTTTTTCGCAAGCGAACCGTAATTCATCATCTGTAGCATTCGGCTTGGCATAAAGAAGGTTTTCCTTTATCGAAGCATTAAATAAAGTATTTTCCTGCATAGCAAACCCAAAATGCCTGTGAAGCGTTTCGGTTTTTATTTTTTTGGTAGATACGCCAGAAAATATCACCTCACCATACGTAGGTTGCAACATACCCAATATCAACTTTAAAATGGTGGTTTTTCCAGCTCCACTTTTGCCCACTATCGCCACACGTTCGCCTTTTGATATATAAAAACTTAGGTTATTGACAACAGCTTTATCCGATGAAGGATATGAAAAACTTACATCTCTAAACTCTATACCACCATCCCCGCTTGGTATTTTATATTCCATTTGTTTTCTCGAGCTCGCAAAAAGCTCCTCCAACATCCTCTCACTTTTTGGCTTTGCAGAAATAAGCTCGGCATCCGTTCGAGAAACCGTTTCCAAAGCACCCGACAACAAAGCATAATATTGCATAAAAATCAACAACGAACCAATGCTAAAATACCCGCCAATAATCAACATCCCACCAAAAAAATACAACCCAAAGCGCATTAAAAATTCTTCTTTTATCTTCGGAATAATAATGGCTCGAGCAACCCAATAATTTATCCAAGTGCCAAAGTAAACCGCAAACTTACGTATGTGCTGTATAAATTTCTTTTCTTCGTGCTTTTGCAAATTTAACGCCTTAATCTCACGCCATCCCTGCACAGACGAATGTAACCAACTAGACATTTTTTGGGCATTTTCTCTTTGCCAATCAAGCACTTTTGCCTCACGCTTCGCTATGCTATTATCCAACCAAAGCGTTAAAGGTATGCCGATTATAGCAAAAATAGCAAGCCGCCATTCAATAAAAAGCAACAATACCGTTGAAATCACCAATGTCAAAAAGGCAGTAACATAACCCGTTGTCTGAGCTTCGGCATAATCCGCAATACAGCTTGTATCATCCTCCACTCGCATTTTCATATCGCCAACGCTTTGGTTGTCGTAATCCAAAAAATCACGTTTAAAAACCCCTCGTATAATCTTCATTTTAACCCTATATGTAACACGATTAACCCAACGGTTTGTGCTGTAATTCTTTACATAAGCAAAAACCGATTTTAAAAGAAAAATACCAAAATATCCTATAATAACAATAAACATAAGCGAAAACTGACCGCCCAGTATAACCTCATCAATAAAAAGCCCATAAAACAGCGGTTGTACAAAACTCAAGCCCATTATAGTCACACTTACCACGCCATTAAGCACCATAAAACGATTAACGCCAAAT
This sequence comes from Defluviitaleaceae bacterium, assembly GCA_009784615.1. Taxonomy (GTDB): domain Bacteria; phylum Bacillota; class Clostridia; order Lachnospirales; family WRAX01; genus WRBJ01. The sequence continues at coordinate 48,107 of WRBJ01000003.1, forward strand.
GAAAAAGGACGAAAGGCTTTTAGCATTGTGGCACGGTATTTTAATTTTGCGAACATTGCCCTACCTCCTTAACAGCAAACAACTCTTTAAAACGGCTGTTGTTTTTCGCCATATCCTGCGGGTTTCCCAACTCTACAACCCTGCCACCTTCCACAATTGCCGCTCGCCCACAAAGCATAACAGAGCTTTGCCTGTGTGCAATTATAATTGATGTCCTGCCAGCCAAAACCGCCTCCCAAGCATCGTGTATATTTGCCTCGGTTTCATCATCAAGCGCGCTTGTCGCTTCATCAAAAATAATTATTTTTGGGTCTTTTAAATAAATCCTCGCAATCGCAATTCGCTGTTTTTGCCCGCCCGACAACATCGTACCACCCGTGCCAATTATTGTATCAATACCATTCGGCAATGCTTTAACATATTCCCAAATCCCCGCCTGCATAAGAACCTTACAAACTTCCTCATCACTTGCCTTTGGCTTACCCAAAAGCACATTATCCTTTATGCTACCATCAAACAGCAAAACATCCTGCGACACCATACCAATATTTTTGCGTATAGAAAGTAACGAGCAGTCCATCAGGCTCTGCCCGTCAATAAATATTTCACCTGCGCCAGCCTTGTAAAACCCAATCAACATATAAGCAAGCGTCGTCTTGCCGCAACCAGATTTTCCACACATAGCAAAACGCTCGCCCGCATTAATATGCAAATTAAACCCACGCAAAACATCCCTGCCGTCTTTGTATGCAAAATTAACATCCCTAAACTCTATCTCGCCATTTGTGATAACAAGCTCGTTTTTGCCCTGCCAGTAATCCTCGGTCGGCATATGTAAAAAATCATAAATACGTTGTATAAAACCAACACGGTTTTGTGCATCAAGATAAGACCCACTAAGCCGCTCTACAAGCCTTGTCAACGACGCAAAATATGCCAAAACAACGGTCAAAAGCCCAATTGTTATCTCGTTACGTCCAACCAACCACGCCGCCAATGTAAAAATAGACAATTGTAATGCAAGGTTTGTAAAACTAATAATATTTTGTGCAGCGATGGTGGACACCTTCGATTTATTGCCAACCCTAAACATCTGCCTATGCCAACCCACCACATCACGCCCAACCTTCTGCCTCGCCCCCAAAAGCCTAATATCCCGTATGGCTGTAAAAACCTCGTAAACAAAGCTAACATAAACACCGTAAATCTCACGCTGTTCATTAGAATATTCCCTTATCTTCTTACCAAATCTAGCACTAACAAAAACAGATACTGGTGCGGCAATAAGCACCAAAAGCCCAATTTGTGGACTTATAATAAAAAGAAACACCGTAATAATCACCATCTCTAAAATGCCATTTGCAAGATGTATAATATTGCGTATAACAAAATACATACATTCACGGCAATATTGCTGTATCAAAGTAATAATATCGCCGCTTTTAGCATCCGATAGATGCTCCGGCGAAGATTTTTGCAAATGCCTAAAAACATCACGCTGTATACTAAGGCAATACATCGTCATCAAATATTGATGCTGTGCATATATCAGAAAAAATAATATACAAGAAAAAACCGACATAATAACAAAAACAAGGCTTATACGCAAAAACGACTCTATATTTTGATGATAGACAATTTCATCAATCATCACCCCAAACAAAATAGGCATTACAACCGTCAATATCATACTAAAAAAGAAACCTATGTAAAACCTAATAAAATTACCTTTATACTGCGCCATATATTTTGACAAAAACTTTATCGCACCAAAATATCCAAGTTTTCTCCCGCTCATAATCCACGCCCCGCCTGTGTAAATATTATGTTAAAAAGCGACCGCATCCCGTCTAGCGTTTCTATATGCGTTGTCATTGTAAGCCAGACAAACAGCCCAACACCCACAATCAAAAAACCATAAAAAAACAATGGTTTTTTAGTAACAAAATGCATATATTTTTCGCCGAATGTCCTCTTTTTCATATTCCCACCTCCAAAAGCATTACCTTATTGTACAATTATGTCGTTTGTGATACAATAAACAAAAGAAAGTTTATAACTATACTATCTGCAAAGGAGTTTTTTAAAATGCCGCAAAACTGCCGCCATAGACCACCAAGGGTCGTCAATATAGAATTTGAAGCTCACGAAGAATTTGCAAACCTACCAATACCAAATCGGGCTACGCTCGTGCTAATAACATACGGCAGGTCAAGCCTTATGTTAAACAAAAAAGCCGTAACACTTACGGCTCCGTCAATGCTTTTATTATCACAATATGACGAGGTCAAAATGGAAGAATCCCACCGCCTAGCCGCAAAATCTTTCAGTTTTATCCCTAATTTCCTAAACTCTAGCCTAACCTTTGAAAATCTAGCAAAAAATGACTTTACCGAAATAGACGACGAACACGACCGTAACCTAATGAACCTATTTTTAAAGCGCGATGAATATTATGACGGTGCAATAGACCTGCCGCCGCAAACATATCTGCGCATTTCAGAATGGCTCGCCATAATCGGCACAGAAACCAACGCACAAAGCGACGGTATGTGGACCTGCCGTATACGCCGCTATCTTTTGCAAACACTATATTTGCTGGAAGATATTTACCTAAACCGCAAAAGCCTGCCAAATACCACAAGAAGGGAAAAATCGCAGATAGATTTGGTTTTAGAATACATCCACACCAATTATCCAAACGAAATAAATTTAGACTTAATTTGCAAAATAGCTAATCTTAACCGTACATCCCTTAATCGAAAATTTAAAGAACAGGCAGGCCGAACAGTAATGGACTATCTGTTGCATCACCGCCTAAAAATGGCTTGCGAAATGCTAACACATACCAACCTAAACCTACGTGAAATAGCAGAATCCATCGGCTTTATCCACGACACCTATTTTATCCGCCAATTTACATCAAAAATGGGATTAGCCCCAACACAATACAGACAAATCCATTGGAACAGATAATCATTTACACATCTTTTCGGTCGATATTTCCTCTATCGCCCCTATCTTTCAAAGCCTTCAAAATATCTTGCAGTCTTTTCGGCACGGGCAAACCCATCAAACTCCAATTTTCAAGCATACTAAGTGCTTCGTTCGCAATAAAATACGATATGGTAATAGTACGCAAAACTCCGCCAAGCTCTAAAACACTGTCAACCAAATTGCCCACCGCAACAATAAAAAACATACCAATCTTACGTGCTGCACCAACAAACATTTTATACGAGCTTATATCGCGCATAACGCCCGCCTTAATTATGCCTGTAACAAAATCAATACCCATCATAGCGAAAAGCGCAAGCAATAATGCGTCAGTACCGCCTATTAAATATGTGAATAAACTAATAACACCACCAATAAACCCACGTATATAAATATTTTCAAACATATCAAACACCTCCATAATATTATATGCCGCACTATATTGTACGGCTCATCATCTTTAAAACACCAAACCAACGGTTTACATCATTATAATCCAACCACGACATATCTCGATTTTCTCCCTGCCAAACCTTATCGCTACCAATCCTACGCTCGATTCCATTAATAAATTCTGCAGTAGGAATAAGCCGCTCGTCCGCCGACAAATCCAATTCATCAATCCCAAGCCTGCGAAACTCCTCATTCAACCCCTCGAAAACTTCAATGCTCATAAAATCATCCCTCGTATAACTCATAATCCCTCCTAAATAACTGCTGTTTCACTTTAAGGCGGCTAAAAATTCCGCCTGACCTGACAGGCATTCACGACATAGAGCAACTTTAGCTTCTGTTGTCCCGCCGCAAGTTAAACACGACGGGTTTCAGCGGCGTGTTTGACGTAGTCGGGGGGGACTACAGAAGGTTAAGTTGCTATAACAACCGCCTTGGTCGCCCCCGTAAAAACCCCGCCGTCAAACCCTATCTCTTGATAAAACGCTCTGCACCTTACCATCCTGCCATCCTTATCCACCTGTAACATAAAATTATCCCCAAGCTCGCAATCCACATCGCCCCGCCAATGCACCTTTGCAAACACCAAAGCCCGTAAAAGCCTAAATTTACGCTCTAAAAACCAATCCCGCACGCTTTGTATATGTACCGCATTGCTAATAAACATAGGCAAATCTACCATATACGGCTTTTCTGCTTCGCCCTCCTTCTTCCACGGTGCAAAATAAAAATGTTGCGTGGATAATATCGAACACCGCCAACCCCGCACCTCTACCGTACAACGCCCATTGCCAACGACCCTAGCTGTCATATACATCGTATGCCTTTGCAGATTTTGCAAGCCAAACCCGCCTGTAACACTTACATTAGCCTCGCCCCAAATAGGTGCGTCATAAGGTATCATCACATCAAGCGACCCTGCCACATCCAATTGCACATTAGCCAGCCACCCTTGGTCAAGCGAAATCATACGCTCTGTCAACATAATCCCATTATAATAATGGCTTTGCGAAATCTGCGGTTTTGCATACGCCACCCCATAGTCCAAATCTGCCTTTAGCTCGCCTTGATGTATAGAAAATAAATCAACAAAATGTATTCTACCCTGCCTATCCTCATAAATTCCGCAGCTTGCCAGCTTTGCCAAATCTGCCAAAGCCCTTCTATGGCTTACATTCCCTGTAAAACCGGGGAAACGTGGGTAAGTATTCATAATATGCGGTACAACAACCTCAACACCCGCCTCGGCGGCAATCCTTCTTGCCAAATCACCCATATGCTCCAACCCAAAATGACCACCGTAAAACACCGCATTATCAAGCATTTTCGCCCCGCTATGCGCAACCATCTCTACATTATCATTGCTAACAACCCACCTATCCAAATAATATTGCGAAAAATTTGTGTAAATCATCCCGCCATCACTGCCATAGCCTACACCTTGCGCATATTCCAGCCTACTGCCTTCCTCTAACATAGAAAACAAGCCATCACCCACATCAAGCAAGTTAAAACGCCCATTGCTATTAGCCACCTTAACCCGAAGTTCGTTATAAGGCAAATTTTTACCCTCCACATCTCCCTGATGTATTGCATTAACTTCAAGCAAATCCCCACCATCAAACACCACAACGGGCGCAAAATGCACTTCGGTTACCCTAGCCCGCCTATGCGGTTGCACCATATTGTAAACTGTTATAACAATCTGCGAAACACCATTTGCCCCATCTGTGCCGATAATATGCGGAAAAACTCCACTCTCATCAGGTGCAGAGCTAATAAATACATTCCTAATAACAGACCCAGACCGACTCCTAAAAACAGCCTGTGCAAAACGTATGGGCGCATTGTTCCTATCACAAACAATATTAACAACAGGGACATCTCTAGGAGTATCAAAATCAATTACAATCTCGGGACGATTTGCAAAAGCACCATTTTCATTAGCAATTTCATCTGAAACAAAGCCCACCTCGATTTGCGAATTTTCTGCCTCCACAGGCAACATAAAACTACCATCCAACCGCCACAAACCACGCTCCATCGTCGCAATTTTTCCCGCATTATGGCTTATCCCATTTAAAACCTGCCCAACCCGCGAGTGTTTAGCTCCGCTTGCCGAGCTAACCACAACATCGTCCTTTAAATTCCCATCATTGCCCGAAAGTGTAATCAAAGCCTTGTTCCTACGCAACGCTTTATTTTTCAACAAACTCACAACCCACATCCTTCCACCACAATTCCCCATTAACAACCACAATGCGCCCCGCTTTCGGTTGCGCATACATCATCTTCTCCACCGCCTTTTGCTCTTTGGGGCAAAAATACCGCACATTCACAAATAAAGGCGAAGCACCCCGCACCAACCTACCATAATCATCCCCGCTTATCATACGCCAACCACAGCTAACCACAGCCTTAACTGCCACCAAATCGCCAACCAAATCTCCATTGGCATTACGGTTAAATTCGCCAATATCCTCAAAGCCCACGCCATAAACATCAGGGCTAACCAAGCCCATACCATCAATCACTATCTCAACCAAAAAATCCCCCCAATCAATATCCCCGTCTTGCTTTAACCTCATCCAAACCGTCAACCAAAACCTCTGCCAACTTCCTGCCGTCAAGCTCTAGCACAACCTTCTGCACGCCACCCCTTGGCGAACCATCACCCGCTACGGCATCCGCAAGCATATTAGCCAAATTAACCATCCAGCCTGTATTATTTTCAAGCGGAAGCACGGCTTCCCTGCCTTGCTCGCCAACAAGCGCAAGCGTAGGAGCCGACACAATGCCGCCTTTAGCAAGCGCAGGCACATTAGGAATAGCAGGCACATTAAACCCCAAACTACCTCCGCCAAGCCATCTAGGAATATCAATTTTAATACGGTTAATCCCACCAATCATCGTATTTAGTCCGTCAATTATGCGATTAACCACACCGCTAAAATTTCTGCCAATGCCCGTCCAAGTGTTATCCCAGCCCGCACCCATTCCCGCAAGCATACCATCCCAGCTACCCGCAATGCCGCCACTAACCCGCTCTACAGCATTGCCCAAACCACCAACATCCCTTTGTGCGCCGCCAAAAGCCGCCCTAAAGCCACCCGCAAAACCCCTTGCACTACTGGTCAAATTATTAATATTAGAAAGTAATCCCCTAGTGCCTTCCGTAACTGCCGCAAAAGACATCTCTGCCAAATCCCGCCCCATACGTACGGCGCTTTCACCAAATGCCTGAGCTCTGTCCGAAAGTGTCGATAACATACTCGCCGCCCGCTCTTGCGCATTAATATTGCTTAAAAAATTCCTTGTCAATATTGGCATATCACTAATCAAATCACCCAAAACGCCCGAAAGTCCACCAACAGCTTCTCTTGCAGGCAAACTGCCTTGCGCAAAAGCCGCAAAATCGTTTTCCATACCATTAAGCAACCTACCCGCATTTGCCAAGCCCTTCTCTAATTCCTTCATATCAAGCCGCAAATCCAAATATACCGAACCAACATTAGTCCCTGCCATAAAAACCTCCTATCCAAACATAGCCATCAATTCCTTCTGCAACTCCTCGTAGCGGCAACTCTCGTTCGCTCGGCAGCCTTGTCGTTTTTTCGTGTTACAAAATTCAAACCAATCCGCACGCAACTTACGCTCCATCACACTCAATCCCTTCAAAACTTCGCTTCTTTTTTCGCTACGTAATATGACGAGCCGCCCAAGCGGTGTGTCGGGCATTATACCCGACAACAACCGCAAAAACTCCCCAAGCGGCAAATCTTCTTTGCTTAACCTAATCCCATACTGCATAGCAAAGCTGGCTTCAATAGCGTCTTTGTCAAATTCTAAATCGTAATATGTATCATTCTGTTTTGCCACGAAATCGACGCTTTGCTTCCTCCACATTTAAATCTTGAATAGCCGCAAGCACAATAACCACCAAATCTTGCATTACAGCAAAAGGCAAATCCATCCCCAAAATTTCCTGGTAGCTATCCAGCCCTAAAGCCTGTCCTATAACAATTTCAAATTCATCGCTCGAAGCAGTTTCGCCGCCTTCCAACGCCTTTAACATACCATTGATTCCCCTAAAGGTCGAAAGTCTGTTATCAATAGAATAAATCTTGTCGCCAAGCCTTATTTCTGGGCGTTTGTTCAATTTCTCGTTATCAATTTGATACATTAACATCACCCCCAAACAACGTAGGCGAAGGTGTCAAAACATCCCCACTATTGCGCATATAAAGCGGTATGCCGTCGCTTAAACATTCAAACTCTAGCACAGCAATATCGGTAGAGCTACCGCCGCCGCAAGCCGTTACGTTAATAACGCAATCCATAGTCATTTGGTCACCGTTAGGAAAAATAACCCATAAATTGCTCTCTGCCAAATTACCGTTTTGATACGCCAAGCCCGCAATATAATCATTGCCTGGGCAATTAACAACACGCTTTCCTGACAAGCCAACTGTCATAGATTTTGCCGTCATCATCCTGCGACTCCATCCCATAGCATCCAGCGGCTTCCATTCCTCAATCCCATTATCAAAGCTAATAGAAAAATTCTCCATTCCTCTAATTGTCTGATGGTCGTCCTCATTGACGGCAAGCCTGCCAACCGTCGAAACTTTAAATTGAACATCTTTTACAGGATAAACATTAACCATACCATTTCCTCCCTACGAAATAAAATCCACATCTATTACATATTCAAAAACCCCACGACTATCAGCCCCAAGCCAAATTGGGTTATCGTAAATCACCTTTACAAACCCGCTCTTGTCCTCAAGTGTGAAATTTTTACCTGCCATTGCTTCATAAAAATCTTTTGACATTTTTTCGGCAATAGCACCATCACGACCCAGCCGCAATAATACGCTAACTGCCGTTACATCGTAAGCCCGATTTTGCTTGCCTCCGACATTCTCTTGCCTGTTACGGCTACCACGGCGTGGGTAAATACCGCCAGCGATTTCACGATTTTTGGCGATTTCGTGTAGGTCGAATTGTACAGCGTGCAAGCAATGCTCGCCCCTACAAATAATTTCTTTAACCTCGTTTAAGCTCATTTTTCATCACCTCTGCAAATGTCTTCTGAGCAAGACCGTTGTTGATATATGGGTCAAACCACCTTGCTCCTGCGTTGTTGTTTATGGTTTGGTTAAAACTAAACTCAGGATGAAAATATTTGCGCCTTGCATATACCGTGTCGTTGACAATTGATACCTTTTCATCGTCCAAGCCGCCAACATCAACATAGGTTGCCGCATTTTGCAAATGACCTGTGTCAAAAGGCATTGTTCCGTTATTGACCAAATCCTGCCTTATTGCCTGTGCCGCCGCAACAAGCGCATTTTTCAACCCAAAGCAGATATGATTAAAACTTCCGTCGGGATTATTAACGACCTTCATTTCCACCACGTCGTATCGAATGTCGTTGCACAAAAACTCTAAATCCTGCAAATCACAACAGCGAGCAACCCTCAAAACCTTTTCGCAATCCGTCGTAGCAATTGCCGTAACATCCTGCAAAACGCCGTCATTTTCACGTTTAACATTAACACACTCGCCAAAATAGCACCATCCACGCCAAACTTCCTCACCACTTAAAAAAATCCCAAAATCCCAATTTTGCAAAAATTTAGGATAAGGCAATTTGCCCCAGTTTTTAAGCATCATACAACACTCCTCATCAACCCTGTTGACATTAACATCTGCCAAGCCCAAAAGCCGCAACCCGCCACTTCCCACGGTTTTTCCTTGCGTACTTGGTTTTGAACCTTCATACCGTAGGCACTATATCCCGCCAAATTAACCGCAGGTGTACCATCCACATTAGCAAAACTATCAATCATCAAGCAAATAGCCTTTTTAATTATCCCCTGCTGATACTTTGTTAAATTGCCAAAACCCAAAGCATTAATTCTACCGTGTGTTAAAATATCCACCAAGTCGCACGCTCTATCAAGCAATTTCCTCAAATCTTCCCCGCAATACCGTCCTTTGTATGTCCTGCGATAATATCCTTCAGTAATATAACTCACAAATATACCCCTCCCTAGAAAAACGCAGGGGCGACCTCTAGTCGCCCGCTCCGCAATTCTCTACTTCTAATTAGCATTAATGGCAATACCGCCAATCCTAGTATCAATAACAAATAAATCGCCATATTGGCGGTTTTGATAAAGATATCCATCACCAACCGTATGGCTACCCGGTGCCCATAGCTTAATATAACTATGTTTATTAACCGCAATAACCGATGATGGATGTATCAACATCATATTAATTTGCCTTGCGCTTGCCACTGGCACAAACCCATCGCTAAAATCATAAGCCGTCTTCATACGGCTGGTTGGTACAACAACCACCTGCACCTCGTCCAGCATACGCACATTGCGCTTTATGTTGCCGTCGCCTTCAATAACATTCATAACACGGTTAAGCTCGGCAGATTGTGCAAGCATTTTGTTTACAGCAGGCGTAACGTACAAAATTCTACCTTCCTGCGGAACTTCTTCTTCGTCCATACGTTGCATATACTCATCAAAAACCTCAAGCACATTTTCACGGTTAAGGCTACGATTATCTGCATTTGCACCCGATGCAATAAAATCTTGATGAACTTTGCTTAAACGATATGCGTCGGTTTCTGGAATGGCGTGTTCGGTTTCAAAAACATTTGTCAAATTAACCGCCGCCAATACCTGATTGGTTTCGTCAACATCCATAGCATCCACAAAAAATTCTACATCACGGTCGTGAGCCAATACTTTTGTTAAATTGCCATTTGCCACCGTTTGGCGATTAAACCCGCCATCACGACTATGATTCTTGTAACCTCTTAACGCTAAAAATGGAATTTTCACCGTGTTGCCGCCCAAAAAATTGACATTCTCTGTTGTTAAACCGCTTGTTAGTAGCTCACGGTTATATTTCTGTCTTAACTCTCCCTCAAAAACACTCGCATAATTAACAAAATTAGCCATTACACATTCCTCCTCATATTATATGCTATTCCGCCTGAAGGCGGCTGACAGATTACGGCCGACAGCCGCCTAAACATTCCCAAACCCCTTCGCAATCGCATTTTGCGATTTTTGCACAACACCCAAATCTGCACCAATTTTAAAACCCACAGGCGGCATATTAGCAAGGTTAGGGGCGGTTTCCATACCCTCTGCCAGCTTCGTCAAAGCCACCATCATCACCTCTAGTGTTTCGTTAATCATTTCCAGCTTATCCGCAAGCTCTTGCCCATCATAAGCCTTGTCATAATGGTTTTCGTACAAATCTTCATAACTTCTCATTTTAATTCCCTCCATTTTTCTGGCACAATCGCCTAATTTCATCATTTTTTTGTTGTGTTGTCCAAGTATCCCCATACAACTGCTCTAACGCTGTTTCTACAGAAATAATCCCCAACTGCACACCCTTGCCAACGCTTTCAATCTGGCTGTCAAAGCTGGGTGCGGCATATTCGCCAAATTCCGCTTGCACTTCATAATCCACTGGCACATTTGCATACAACGCATCATTTAATGCCATAACAACCCTTGTCAACTGCGCCAAAGCCACTCGCAAGCCGCCAATAATCTTGCCACGGGTATAAAGTGTAGCTTTTTCCTTCTCTCTTTGTGCCATCGCATTATCGCTTCGCTTTAAATCAATACCAAGCGTAGACGGCGACAATATGCCCTGTAACGCAATATTAAGAAAATTTGCATAGCTCGCCTCAAACGCCTCCGTATCAATATGCGGTTGCACCACCTTAATGCTGTTATCCGCCCCTTCTGCCAAATCCATTTCTGTTTGTACAAAGCGGCTTTCAAATGCATTCATAGCCTGCAATTTGCCATTATGCGGGTTTCTTGGCAACATCTGGGCTGGTATGTATTTTTGTACACGTCCATCACGTAAAGCGTCCACCCATTGGCTAATAATTTCGTCAATAGCGTCAAAAGCTCCGATTTTGCTGTCAAAAATAGACTTTCCTCTGCCCTCGAATTTAGGATTATCATCAAAAATAAGCGGCACTGCAAGGTTTATTCCCAAATTATGCTCCACATCCGCAGGCTTTTCACCAATCACCTCCTCTCCTTTGCCATTGACCAAGCGGTATCTAATTCCTTTGTTTGAATAAATTTCTTCCAGCACCAACTTGTCATTACGAGCCTGTCCCTCAAAATCCGACAAAAACACCACTTCATATACCCTACCCCGCCGATAATTAAACCTCACCCTATCCCCACCAAAAAACTCAATAATAGGATGTGGGCTAACCTCGCCATCAAAGCTGATTTTAAAAGCTCCATCGCCCAAAGCCAAAACCTGCCGCACCGCCTTTGATAGCAATTTGTTGAAGTCATTTCCATCTGCAATATCTTCCCAATCCGTACGGCCATCACCCTGCGAACACACTTTAACCCCCAAAAAATCCCCAACTGTTAAATCCGCCAGCGTATCCACAATTAAAGCAGGCAATCCGCTGTGAATTTTGCGTATCTTCGGGTTAGCCCCACCTTGCGACCAAAAAGACCCATTGCCCACATAATCGTCCATTTGCCCATAAAAACTAGCCAACTCCGAGCAGTTGCCACGATACCAAATACCATTTCTAATCACCTCCTTTCCAAAATCCATATCTGACAAAATTGTATCGTAAAACGGACGAATAATATTCGCCCCTACGATTGTGTTTCCCAACCAATCCCTCATTTTCTTAAACCACCTCACAAATTAAACCTCCATTTTCATAATTAATTGTTTAAACGGCACAACCCCATATTCCGCACTGTCCAAGCAATCCACGCTATAGCTACCATCATCAACCCTAACCCATTCGCCTTTTTCCCTCGCTTTCTCGCACCATCTAGCCGCATAAAATGCATCAACCCAAGCCGACAGCTCCTTAGCAACAAGCAGTTTTTTCTTGTTGATAAGGAAAGAAAAAAGACGTATTCTATCCAGAATCCCGTCTTTTTTATATGAAGGATAAACCGCCGTCCTTATACCACGCCTAGCAAGCTCTTGCGCCAAAGCCGCCCTAAACATCTTTTCGGCACTTTCGCAAAAAACCGCCCCGCCAAATTCAAACGCCGCAAAATCCTTCATCCACACCGCAATGCAATCCGCCAGCTCCTCAACATATTTGGCGTGCGTCATCTCGTTACGTTTGCCCTGCCTATGATAATATCCATCAACCAGCGCAAGCTCGCCATCCGCCGTAATCCCAACCAGCGTGGCAACCGTCGCATCACGCCCGCCAACGTCAACCCCAACAGCCATACGCACAAATTTCTTTTGCGAAAGCTCATCCCTTGGCACAATCAACCCCTCGTCAAATCCGCTATATATCACATCCGCCCCACCGCAACGCAAGCCCAATATATCCCGCCTATACCAAGCCGAAGCCTTGTCATAACTAGCAAGACGGGCACGCAAGTCATCCTGATTTAACGCTTTGTTGTCAAACACTGTAAAATGCCCGTAATTAACGCTTTTGTCGCCCTGCACATCAAACCTATCCAAAAACTCCCTGTAAAACCAATGTCCTTTTTCCTTAGCATTTAAATCCAAAAACACCCGCCGCGTGCGCGCCGCCAGCGTCCTATCAATCGCCTCAAAGAAAAACCCCTTGTTAAGCTCGTTCGCCTCGCTTAAATAAACACATCCAAAGCTCGCCCCTTTAATCCTCGCCGCATCGCTAGCCTTACCACCCCCTTCAATAATTACCACCTTATCATCAACAAAAATCGCTTCTTTACCCTCATACTTCCCTTCCCAGCACCGCCCACCAAAAAAATTCCGCAACCCAAACCCATTACAATCCACAATATTAAGCCTAGCACAAGCCCTTGTAACCCCCGCAACCAAATGTATCTTCTCTACACTTCGCTCAATCGCCATTGCAAAAGCAATTACATTAAGCACATTTTTACCAGCCCGCTTGCCGCCTTCTGCCACATTTAACCAGCAATCCAAACTCCTGCGCAAATATTTCCTCTGTCCCACAGAGAACCCTGCATATTCCAAATCATTCCCCCTTCTACGTAACAAAAAAAGGCTGAAGCATCAACCTTTTTAATTATTTACTATTTGGATTTACTCTTATAGCAAACAAATATCCAATAGTAGCAGACAAAACAAAACGCACCGGTTCAACAATCATCATTCTTAATTGTACATCAAAATTAACATCAAGACGACTTATTATAATTTCGCCTGCATAGAACAACACTAAAAATATACCGCAGGAACTAAGTATAAACTTACTTATTCTTAGCTTTTCTTTTTCGATTTCGTGACCTCGGTCGGCTTCTTTTTCCTTAGCTTCCCATCCTTTAACTTCTTCATAGCTCGGATGTATCATTTCATTAAACGGCTTGTCTTCCTTAATCGGTGCTGACATCCTCAAAAAACCTCTTTCCGTCTTCTCTAATCTCTGTATCCCCAATAATCCAAGAACTTATTTCTCTCATCTTCTTCCAAGCTGTACCCTCTCCGTGGGTCATATCCGAAAGCTCCCAAGCATCAACATTTCTATACTTAAGCCAAACTTCGTCAATCACATTTCTAAAAAAATCACTATCCTCATTTACAACAAGAAATTTACCGTCTATTTTTGCATAATTGTTGATAGGTCTCCATCTAAAGTTTTTAAAATACTCGTAAACTTCACGTTCTACAGGTCCATACTGCCAAACTTCAAATTTGTTCAAAAATAAAGGAGTTCCGCTTAAATAAAGGTATCTTGCATATACAAGATAAAGCAGTTTTTGCAATTTCATAGGGGTAATTTCTATTTCATCTCTTTCAGCTCTTTGCAATATATTATTCGACACCATTAAGGAATTAACCACACAAAACGCCTCCCCTCTCCTTTTGATTTTATTATACTTCAACTTCCAAAACTTTGCAAGAACTTTTTTCAAACATAATCACCACACATTTTTTAACTATTATTAGCACTATGCTAAAATATATGTTGAGATGAAGCTAATTTTGCACTTTACTAATCATCTCCGCCAACATCATATAATCCACCCCTTTTTCGCTTTTTTCTTCCTCATTACCCCTAGCCCTTTTCTTCATCCACATCTCGACCGCCTTTAGCTCTCCGCCAATAGCCTTGTCAAACAAAATCTCCTCTACCATAAAATCTGCCGCTACATAATCCACCTGCAAAGCCGCCGCAATATCTTCGTGTTCTTTTTCCCATCGCTTTAGCCTATTTACCGCAACCCGCATTTTCTTCGCCACTTGGGCATAATCGCAACCCCATCTGCGCCAACCTGCAATAAGTGCCAAACCATCACGCCGCAACCATCTGTTTAAATCTCTTTCCAAAATACCACTCCTTTTTATCAAAATAAAACAGACACCCCAAAGGATGCCTGATTTTTTCAAATAAAATTGCTTTTCTTCACTTCTCCACTATACCATTATACCACAGGTGCGACTAACAAACAATCTCATCTTTTTTAAAAAATAAACCCCCGTCATTGCGAGGGCGTAAGGGTATACGACAAGCGCAGATAAAGACTGTCAAGCAACTTGTTGTAGAGCAAACTAGATTGCTTCGGGGTTCACACCCCTCTTGTCGTAGGAACGTCCCTCGCAATGACGAAGCCCGCCCACTCGTCATTGCGAGGGCTACCAAATACATAAAGCAATACACATCAAGCCCGAAGCAATCCAGCAAAGGGATGTAGATGTGACAAGGGTATACGACGAATACAAATAAAAAATCAGCCCTTTAAGACTGAATGAATAAAGCGCTTGACAAATAGACCTGAAGTGTGTTAATCTACACTTAGGTCTTCGGACTGGGAATTGGGCTTGTCGTGGTGGGTGTTCTTTGTCGAGAGTTTTACCACCACGACAAGCTATTCTTAAATTCCCGTCCGTGTCTGCCAGGATGTATTACATAACCATCATATACCATTTAGCGAATTTTGTCAAGGTCTTTTTTTATTTGTTTCACAAAATCCCCCACACAAACAACGTATACACCAGCAAAAAAGGAAGTGCAACGCACTCCCTTTCACTTTTCCACTCTACCATTATACCATAGGTGCGACTAACAAACAATCTCATCTTTTTAAAATTTTAAAAAATTTTCAAAACTTATTTTGCCTTTTATCCTCTTAACCCACGTTTGCGATAAGCCACAACAAACAATGCAATAAACAGCAACGCATTAGCCGCAACCACCAACAACGCAAAATTCATACCGCTATACATAGGCAAAATTCCTTCAACCCATTCGCCATATTCATTATAACGCCCTTCAAAAGCCTCACTGCCAATAACAATCTCAATCAAGCTATAAAAAATCTGCCCTGTAAAAATAACAGTACCAACACGTGCAACCGTATCATTAAACATAGATAAAAACGGCACAAAAGACAACACCATCATAATCGGGCTATATATAGCCGCACATTGCTGCACATTTTTGCTAAATAAACCAATAACTGCTCCCAGTACGCTACTGGCAAGCACGCCAAGCATACCAAGCCCCATAAATTGCGCAAACTGCCCGCCACTAATGCCACCAATCCAAGCAAAAGCCAATAACGGCAACACACTCATTATAATAGTAAAGCTCATAAGCCCAACCAAATACTGCACAGGCTTAACACCAGCCGTTACCAAAAAGCGCAGACTCTTATACTCGTTATCTTCGGCAATACCGTTTGCCATCATAATAAGCGGTGTCATACCAACAAAAATCATAGCAAACTGCATAACAATCATATTGCCCGCCTCAGGGTCCTCTTGCCCCATAAAACTACTAACGACCCAAGCAATAACGGGATACATAATAAACATCAAAGCAATGCTCATATTTTTAGGAAAATCGTTTAATTGTTTAACAAAAATAGCTTTAACCGCATTCATTATAACTTCACCTCCGTCATAACATCACCCGTCAATTTCAAAAACACCGCTTCCAAATCCGGCACCGTCTTAAAGCTGTCGTGCCTTTCGCAAATCTCTGCGGGTTGCCCATATTCAACAATAGCACCCCTGTGCAACAATGCAACATTATTGCATAAATTTACAGCTTCATCCATATTATGTGTCGTTAAAAACACCGTACTGCCCCTATCCCGCAAATCCCTAATCAGCTTATGTATGCCAATAGCAGTGTTGGGGTCAAGATTAGCCGTCGGCTCGTCCAAAAACAGCACCTTTGGCTCGTGCAAAATAGCACGGGCAAGCGCCAGCCTTTGCCGCATACCTTTGCTTAGCTTATTAACAGGCTTCTTTGCAGCTTCTGTTAGACCAACGGCCTCTAAAGACTGCGACACCTTAGAAAGCGGCACGCCATATATCCTAGCAAACAAATTTAAATTCTCTGTACAGCTAAGCCTAGCATAAAGCCCGTCTTGCTCAAGCATAAGCCCAGTATGCATCAAATTTGTGCCAATGTCGTGGCTTCCGCCATCAGCTTGCAATTGCCCTGCCAAAATATTAATGATAGTAGTCTTACCAGCCCCAGATGGCCCTAAAAGCCCAAAAATCTCGCCATCCTTCGCCTCAAAACTAACATCATTTAAAACAACTTTCTCCCCAAAGCGTTTAACAACGCCCTTCATATAAATCATTTTCCCACCATCCTTTTTTAAACTTTTATCACTATACCACAAATACTACACCACATCAACTACTTTTTTTAAAAAAACCTCTTGACAAACCAAAACATATGATATATAATGACTTTCGTGCCATAATATATCTTTTGGAGAAGTACTCAAGTGGCCGAAGAGGCGTCCCTGCTAAGGATGTAGGTCGGGCAACCGGCGCGAGGGTTCAAATCCCTCCTTCTCCGTACTATATATAAAAAACTCCCCAACAAATTATGTTGGGGAGTTTTTATATACTAACCTAATTAAACATATTTAAAACATCATCAACAACTTGCACATCATCAAAATATGTAATTATGATATATCTAATAATATCATCTTGTATATTAATAAATTGTCTACCATATGCCACCGTGCCTGAAAAACTTAACTCTGTTCCGAAACTATGCCAATCGTACGAGCCAATCCTAGTTATCGGAAAATTAAGGTCTACAGTTCCGCCAATATCTTCAATGCCTTCAGACGCAAATTCTACAAAAACATCTGTTGGTATACCAGATAGCAACGGATGCAATCTTTCAAATATAATTTGCACATTATTGCCCGTGTTCGGGTCTTGTACATAAATATCTGTAAACAAATCTGCATCGCCTGGCAAGTTAAATTCAAAGAAATCAAGCCCCAAGCCCAACAAAGCTGCAACTTCTGCATCGCTTAAAACATTCCAGCCTTCAGGCAAAGTAAAACTCATATCCAAATATGCATTTGTGTAGACATCACCATTCCAAACACCACGTGAAACGCCTGCCACGGGACTATCATCGACATAATCACTAGACGACCCAATTGTGGTTACATCCTCAACATTAGGTGTAGTGACGTTGTTTTCGTTGTCATTATCATTACTGCGGTCATTGCAACCTGCAAAAACCATTACCCCGGCAACCAAAGCCGTTGCTACCAAAAAATTTCTTACCCTCATTTTAAATCTCCCTTTATTTTAATTTTTATTGCCAAATTTAACTTTCAGAACAAATTACATACGCTCAATGCTTCTGCTCATCTGCTCTGGATTTGTAGCGTGTGTAATAGCTGTTTCTTTTGTAATATCACCTTTTTTAAATAGGTTAAGGATGTAGGAATCCATACTAATCATCCCTGTGCCAGATGATGTTTGCAAGACATTGTCAATTTGGAAAGTTTTAGATTCTCTTATTAAATTGCGTATGGCACTGTTTACGTGCATAACTTCAAACGCAGGCACCACGCCGCCGCTGGCTTTTGGCAATAATTGCTGTGATATAACCGTCCTTAATAGCAATGGCAGTTGAAAACGCACTTGTGTTTGCTGTTGTGCGGGAAAAACGTCCACAATACGCTCTATTGTATTTGCCGCACCCAATGTATGTAGGGTAGATATAAGCAAATGTCCTGTTTCTGCGGCAGTCATCGCAGTTTTAATTGTTTCGTGGTCACGCATTTCACCTAGCAAAATAATATCGGGTGCTTGACGCAAACAGGCTCGCAAAGCTGTCAAATAAGACCTTGTGTCTGTAGAAATCTCCCGCTGACTTACAAGGCTTTTTTTATCTTTATGAAGATATTCAATAGGGTCTTCCAATGTTATTATATGCCCGTTTCTTGTGCTGTTAATAGCGTCGATAATGCAGGCAAGCGTTGTTGTTTTGCCGCTACCAGCGGGTCCCGTTACCAAAACCATACCGTTTTTTTCATTAGCCACCTTCATAACTTCTTCAGGAATATGAAGGTTTTGATAATTAGGCAAATCAAAAGAAACTACACGTATAACCGCCGCAAATGTGCCGCGCTGGTTATAGGCCGAAACCCTAAAACGAGCAACCCCAGCAAGAGTTATAGGAAAATCATCGTCGCCGTTTTTTTCATAGTTGCTAATATCCCTTTGGGCATATTCGTATAATTCTTTTACATATTTATTGGCTGTTGCAGGACTTACACGTTCTTCGCTTTGTTCTGCAATACTGCCATCTATCCTAAAAGACATATGCCGTCCTGCCCCAATAAAAATATCTGATGCATTTTTTTGCACCGCTTGTTCTAACCAGTGTCGCACAGATTCGTTCACAAAAAACCTCCCAATTATCGACAAAATGTCATCTATTCAAAAAACCCCTGCCAAACATTTATATCTATATCAGCAGTCCAATCATTTGTATTATACATCACCCATTCAAAAATTTCAAGAGAATTATCATCTGCCACGCCAATTTCTACACGCAAAACCTGCACCTCGTTTATAGGCACAGCAAAAACAATATGCCGCAAACCTTCATATTGGCTGGATAAAATACCGATGCCCATAATATTTTCAGGCGTTTGCGATGATGATAAAATTTCGTCCACAATCTGTTCTGCAATAACATCTGCTATAAAAAAATCCTGCACAAGCCCAACCTCTGAATTAACCAAATTTTGGCTGGTAAGCGCAGGCACCAGCGATATTATTGCAAAAATCGCAAGACACAAAACAACAAAAACAAGCATAATGGACGCACTGCCAATGCCGCCTCTTATCATCGTACACCCCTCCTTGCCGCCGCCGTAAGGGTTACAAGCTCCTCACCATCATCAACCCTTATAACCACAATATCAGCAAAAACAATATTACCACCGTCATCACGCACGGTCATATCCAAAGAAAAATTTTCGTCAATATCCCTGTTTATCATTTCAACAACCTTATCAGCATCGCCGCCAAAGGCTTTAAAACTTTCTGCAGCACTTTCTGCAACAGCCAGCGCATTACGTGCGTCCACAGAATTTTGCGTAATCAAATATGCCGAAGATATAATGCTAACACTAACTGCGGCACAAAAGGCAAAAATTGCTATTACAATAATTTGCTCTATTAACAAAAGGGTTGATTTTGAACGTTTCATTAATCCAATACCTCCCTTTGTGATATTGCAGAGCTTCGTGGCAAAATCAGTGTGCTACCATAATTTGTATTAACACGCAACAAACCTTCTTCAATTATTTCAAAGCTCAAATAATCAATGCCAATAATCCTTATACCATCTTGCGGCAAAAATTCAAGTCCGCTTTCGTAAAAAAGCTCGTAAACCCCGCCATTATAATAATAAATAAGCGTATAAAAATTACGCCCGTTAATATCTTCGTGCATACTTAATGCCGCTTGACCGTGAAAATCAGTAATTGTAATCGCATCGGCTCTATCGTTTTGCCTTATTTTTGTCCTGATATACGACAGGACAATACGTTCGTTTTGCCCTTCGCTTGCAATATCATTAATATTGCTGTATGTGCTTGCGCTTAAAATAAGCACCAAAAAAACCGATACCGCAAAAATGCAAAATACCATAAGCACAAAAACCGTGTCTATTTTATTATTAGTTTTATATTTTTTTAACATATTCACCGCCTATTAGTCATCAAGTGCAAAAACAATGATGTCGGGTAAGATATTTAAAGCAAAAACATCATAATGCACAACAAATCTTGTGTGGTCTATGTGTACATTAAAATTTTCTACAATATAATCCAAACTTTCAGGAAAATGCCCATTTACCGCATAACTATGTATGGCAACACGCAAAATGGTTTCTTCTAACAAACGCACACCTTCGGCACGACTTGAATCTTCCGCCTGATTAAAGCCGATAATAAGTGCGCCAATAATGGTAAGCGTAACAATAAAAGGTGCCACGCCTATAATCAGCGAATGAAGAAAACCTCTTTTAAAAACCCGTTTTTTCATAAAGCACCCCTAACCTATCCAATAGATGTCATTATACCAATAAGCGGCATCATAACCGAAAGCAGTATAATGCCTACAATAACCGATGTTGTAATGACAAGCGTGGGTTCAATACGTCCAACAACCTGCGCTATTTCATCCTGTACAGCTGTGTCGTTTCGGCGGGCTATCTCTTGCATTGTACTGTCTGCCATACCACTTTGGTCGCCTAACGATAACAACCTGCCGTCCCTTGCATTTAAAATGCCCGTTTCTTTTAACGCAACAGCAAGCCTTTCACCAGAATTAAGCATTTCTATGCATTTGTCATATTTTTTGTTTAATACTTCAGACTCGCCATTAACAGAAGCAGCTAAATTTATAGATTCTTCTGTACCAAGCCCACTTGATAGTGCAAGTGATAGCGAAGAAACAAATCTAAAGGTAGCAATACGTCCAAAAATACCTTTTGCACCCCATTTATTTCTTGCCCATTTTGCAATGCCGCTACGTATACCCTTAACAGCCCACATTAAAAATACAATAACAAAAACAGCAAAAACCACAATTGCAATAGTAACAGACGCACCCCTAAACCACATACCAAAATCCATTAGTTGCGAAGCAAAAGGCGACATTTGCGTACCCATACGTGCCATAACATCATTAAATATAGGCAAAACTTGTATAAGCAAAATAAGCACAACCACAATCATCATACCAAGCAAAATCGCAGGATACATCACTGCAGATTTTATAGCCGCCGCAAGCCTGTCCTGCCTTTCATAATGC
The DNA here is from genome assembly GCA_009784615.1 of Defluviitaleaceae bacterium. Lineage (GTDB taxonomy): Bacteria > Bacillota > Clostridia > Lachnospirales > WRAX01 > WRBJ01. Next base: position 69,683 of record WRBJ01000003.1, read on the forward strand.
TCTGATAACGCTTTTAAAGTTTGTGTCAGCCGCCCTGTCTTTTCGCCTATTTCAATCGTGCTAACCATATAAGGCGGAAAATGACCACAACCCGCCATAGCGGCAGAAAGCGGTATATTGTCTTGCAGTTTGTCCGAAAGCAGGTTTAATATTTTTTGAGCATCTTTGTCCGGCTCGTCTTCCATCATTATAGAAACGCCGTGGTCTATCGTTATGCCCGTATCCAATAGCATAGATATTTCCAAACATAATGTTGATAAATATGCATTTGTAAGGTTTTTGCTACCCATTGCAATCCTCCCATTTACATTACATTTGCCTTAGAGCTTCGCCAATTAAAAATGACAAAACCCTAAGGCATAATAATTCTTTTTAACATTATAGCAAATAAACTTGTAAAAATCAACAAGTTTATTTATTTTATATAATTCTAGTGTAGATGAGTTTGACGGTGATTGCCGCCAGTGCCAACAAATCTAGCCGCTTCAACAGAGCCGCCCGTTGCAGAAAATGTCGGGTCCATCAGCCTCCAGTCATTACCGTCAAATTGAATAAGGTCGTTTACCCAGCCGTGTTCACGTGTAAAAACGCTAATCCAAGCGTGGCGTACATCGCCAACATAACCAATTGCAAGCCTTGTTGGTATGCCTTGGCTACGAAGCATTGCCGTCATCAACGAAGCATAGTCAAAACAAATACCCCTTCTTCTTTCAAGCACTGCTTCTAAATCCGGAACATAACCCGATTGCACGTTTTGCGCAAGGTCAAAATCATATGTAATATTATCTACAACCCAATTATACACTCTGGAAACACTGTCCAAATCTGATGTAGCCACCGCAGTCAACATTCTTGCCAACGACACAGCAGTGCTTTGTGCGTTAAAATTAACAAATTGATTCGGACGTAAAAATGGCGCAAACTCGTTTCTTAACACTAGGTCGATATTGACATTATTTGTAACAGAAAACCTGCCGTCACCAACAGCTTCTGCAATTCTAACGGTATAACTGCCGTTGCCGCCTGTTAATGGAAAACTTTCCCAATCGCCTGCCGTGCTTAGACGATATTGGTATTGCGTACCGTTTGGTCCAATAATAACAACACGTATATCTGTGGCACTTGGTACAAGCCATCTAGCCATAACATAACCATCATTTGCATTAGAAAAATCAATTTCGCCCCTAGCATTTCTATTAACATCTCTGCCAGATGCCACATTTGTCAGCACTGTAGATTGTGCCGTAAGCGCACCACTGTTTTTAGCCGTGTTAAGAGGCACGTCAATGCCCGAAAATGCCGTAATTGTTTCTATGCTATTTAAATGAAAAACTAAGCCCATAGCAAAAACCGACAATGCCGCAACAATAGCAATGCGTATTTTTTTCATTTTCTTCATAATAGTCTCTCCCGTTAAAATGTCGTTTTTATAATAGACGTTTAATTCAGCTATTTAGTTTCATATTTAATCAAAATTATTCGGCGGCAATCAACCTACCTAAAATAACACGCCGCCAAGGACTTTCGTAGCCATATTGCTAGACAGAGGCAAAGAAATTTTGCCTCTGTCTAGTATTTAATACATCACTTTCATTAGTGATTATTTAATTGAGGTATTGTCTGGTTGGTTTTTAAATTTTCTGATGTAACGACCTGCAACAGCCGCTAGGAAAACAGAAATTAAAAGACCGAATGTAGCAACAATAGCAACAGAACCTACGCTGGTGTTAGGCATATAACTAAGTGGAACTTCAACCTCTGTAAGAGTTATATACTCATCTTGCTGTGGAGGTTTTTCTTCAACCACCAAATTAGCAAGAGGAGTTTCCAAATCTTCCAATTCAACAAGCTCTTCTTGTGGCTCGAAAGCAGTTAAAGGAGTTTCGATGTCAGCTAAATCAATGATTTCGAGTTGCTCGAAGTCTGCAACCTCTGCAATCGGCGGGTCTGCTTCATCCAAATCAACGATTTCCGTAGTTGGTTCTATAGGGGTTTCTTCAGGAGTAGCTTCGGGTGTTGGTTCAGGCGTTTGCTCTTCAAATGTTGGTTCTTCGGGTGTTGGTTCTGGGGTTGGTTCTATAGGAGTATTTTCTGGAGTAACTTCGGGGGTTTGCTCTTCAATTGCTGGTTCTTCGGGTGTTGGTTCTGGAATTGGTTCTTTAGGTGTTGGTTCTGGGGTTGGTTCTTCAATAGTTGGCGGCTCAACATTAGAGCTATTTCCAACGAACCAATTAATTTGATTAAAGTTATTATTTCCGCCAGGAACACTTGTCAAATGGAAAGTTCCAGTAGAATTGAGTTCAACCGTACCGTAAGTGCTACCACTTTGCACCCTCAAGAAGATAGAATATCCTTCGGCAATATCACGAATTTCAACTACGATAACATTATCGCGCGATGGATGAAAATTGTTAATTGTTACATCAATATTATCATCGGTTATAATTTGATTGCCATCGTTTGGTGTTATTTTATTATTGTCTGAGCCAAAATTTTCCCAGTCTCTTGAAAAATCATCTCCGCTAACAAGAGTGTATCCATCTTCATTAGGGTTTGAAATAATTAAATTTGTCGGGTCAAAACCAATATAATCGCCTATCATTTTTGTTACCTCCCAAAGAATAAATAATTCTGCCTTATTTGAGGTTAGTTTCCTCATTTTTAGCCTATTTATTCTAGGGTCGTCGTTTGCTAGCTAGTCGCCCGATACATTATTGTTTATAACAAACTCTGTGCTATGGCTGGCTTTTTCTTCAAAACCAAATATTGCATACGCACGTATGTTTATTACTGCTTTGTTTTCACCTTCTTTAAGGCTTTTAGAGTTTATATTTGCTTCTGTAGTTGTACCAGGGGCTATATATTCTGATATATAAAGCACTTCATCGGTGTCTTGCAGAGCAATTTCAAATATAAACCAATATTCGTTTTCTATTGGGTTGTGTAGAGTTATTATAACATCGTCGGCTGTCATCGTTATGTCGTTTATCATAGGAAAGAATATTTCATCATTATTATCTTGCCAAGCGGCAAGCGGTACTGTATCATCGGTAAGATTAATAAATTCTTGTCCACCGTTGTTTACAACAGCTATGCCTATAGCGGCGGCTGTTGCCGTTGCCGTTGTAGCGTATAACGCTTTATGCACTTTTTTGTTTTTAAAAAAACTTGGTTTTTGCTTTGTGTTTGCTGCAAAAGATATATTTTGCATATCTGTCGTTTCGCCTATTTTGTTAATATCATCTTGATTGTTGGCTGCCCAGCCACGACCCCATTGAACTTTAAAGCGGTAGCCAGTTTCTGCTACGTATTCTATCCACATAAAGCCCTGTCCTGCTTCACTAATCTTTTGAATTAATTGCTTTAGACTTGCTTTTACCGTTTGTCTGTCAAAGTTTCCGTCGTTCCAAGCTATTTGGTAGATAGACTCAAAATCCACTGTATCGTTTTGACGTTGAGCTAATGCTTGTAGTGTGTCAAATTCTTGTGAGCTAAGCGGGATTTTTGAACCCATTGCCGTGCTTGCCTGCTTGTTTGTAATATCAAGATTTAGCGGACCTGCGATGTAATAGTCTTTAATAATGCCGTCTTGTTTAAAATATTCAATTAATCCCATCGCTACACCGCCTTTCTACTTTGTTGTTAGTCTGTAGTCTGCTAACTGTAACTAATATATCATATAATTTTATTGAGAAAGATGAAAGTTTCTAATTCTTAACCGACAAACATTTATGTAACCGGCTACTCCCTTTCAAAACTGTATCCTTCGCCCCTAAAGGCTACTATAGTGTAGCCCGAATTGTTTAGTTTTGTGCGTAGTTTAGATATGGCTACCTTTAATGCAGTGTCTTGTTTTAGCATATTATGACCCCATACTTTTAGGTACAAAGATTCTGTATTTAATATTTCTTCGGGGTGTTGTACAAACTGTTGCAGCAGGGCTAGTTCTTTTTGGGTTAGGTTCATATCTTCATTATTTACAAATGCTTTGCCCGACGCTAGGTTTATCTTTATGTTTCCTACATTTAATACATCGGGTATTGTCATAGCGCGTCGCATTAACACAGTAAGGCGTACAAGAAATATTTCTACATCATATGGTTTTACCAAATAATCATCGGCACCTGCTTCAAGCCCGTTTATTATTTCATTAGGTGTACCTAGTGCCGATACCATCATAACGGGGGCATTGGATACCTTGCGAAAATCACGCAAAAAATCTATGCCCGAACCGTCCGGCAAGCGAACATCCAAAACAACGGCATTTGGCATTTCTTCAGATATTATTGCCTGTGCTTGTGCAATGTTAAACGCCTGTTTGATGTCATAACCACGCTGTTGCAATATTTCTTTATTTTTTGACTGTATGGTAGGCTCATCATCTACCAACAGCAAATATCCACCCCGATATGCATTGCTGCTCATTTTGAGCCCCCTTTTAACGATACTGGATACTGACAAAAAGATATGCAAAATCAGCTTCTTAGTTATTATAGCTTATAGCATATTTTTCTGTTTGTCAATATACCTTGCGAAAATCACACAAAAAAATTATATCTACCAACAGCAAAAAAACACGCAAAATCAGTTTCTTAGTCATTATAGCTTATAGCATATCTCTCTGTCTGTCAATATATCTTTTACAAAAATTTATTTAAATTACTGTCCAAAAATTTGCCAACAGTTGTTAAAATAACATCAAAATCGCTATGCAATAAAAGCTCGTCAATTTTACCAAAAAGCTCTTTGGTTGTTTTTGACCATTGTTTTTGTTTTAATTCTTCAAAAGCAACCTCGATGGCGACTTCGTCATAATCTTGGGCGGCGGCTTTAATTACGTTTAACTTTTCGTTTAGCAATACTATATCTTCGTCCGCAACATCAACGCCATTATCTGTTTCGTTAGGTTTAATGCTTTCTATAAAAGCTGTTAAATCAGTTAAAAATGCGGGGGTTTCGGCGGTTATTACTATGGTATCTTTTGCTCTGCCTGCGTCTTCCAGCTTTTTTGCTATTGCAGACAGTTCTTTGTTGCCTACATTAGCTAAAGCGGATTTCATACCGTGGGTGTTTATTTGGTATGTACGCAAATCTTCTTCGTTATAGGGTTCGCCTTTGTTTATAATATCGTTAAGCAATGCTAAAGATTTTGTCGCATCACGCACAAAAATCTCGGCAAAATGCGGGTCTATACTTGGGGTATCGTCGGGTGTGTTTTGTACATCCTGCACTATGCCCGCCTGTTTGCGCACATTGTCAAGAACGTCTTGCGGCTGTTTATCCCTTATCAATTTGTTTAAAATATTATTTAGCTGGCGCACGTCAATAGGTTTTGATAAGAAATTATCAAAGCCATTTGACAAAAACACATTAGCCTGCCCCGAAACGGCATTTGCTGTTAACGCCACAATAGGCTCGGTATAACCCATTTCACGCAAACGCTTTGTGGCTTCCATACCGTCCATTTCTGGCATCATATGGTCCATAAAAATTATGTCGTATTTTGCACCGGTCTTTACCTTTTCGATAGCTACAAGACCGCTTTCTGCGCTGTCTATATTTAGTTTATATGATGCCATAAGACCACGGGCAACGTATATATTTGTTTCTACATCATCCACAATAAGCACCTTGCCGTACGGCATTGGTTCACGGCTTATTTGTGCCCGTTTCATTTGTGCCACACGGCTTGTGCGGAAGTTATGCAGGTTTTGTGCCATTTCTGCACCCAACGGCGGGCTGTCTGCCACAATGCCCTGCGGTAAACTTACGGTAAAAGTAGAGCCAACACCAAGCTCACTTTCAATAAAAATTTCGCCGTTCATTAAATTAATCATATTACGGGTTATGCTCATGCCAAGCCCCGTGCCTTCGGTGTTTCTGTTTGCCGCCATATTAAAACGGCTGTATTCGTCAAACAACGCCGCCACTTGTTCCGGCGACATACCAAGCCCAGTGTCTTTTACGCTTACAATCAAATCAACCATATCCGCATTATCGCTGTTTGGCTGTGATAATACAGACAATGCAACCGTGCCGGATTTAGAATATTTAAACGCATTTGACAACAAATTGTTTAAAATTTGTTTTACACGTAGCTCGTCACCCATAACATAGGTCGGCACATTATCGTCTACATTAACCTCAAATTCGATAGGTTTCGAGCCAATGCGCATCATATTTAACTGTGCCGTATCGCTTACAAGGCTTGCAATTTCGTATTTTTCTACGCTTAGCTCCAATTTGCCTGCTTCTATTTTTGAAAGGTCTAGTATGTCGTTAATAATGCTAAGAAGCATATCCCCCGAAGCATAGATTTTTGCTAAACCTTCACGCACAGATGGGTCTAGGTCCTCGTTTTGTAATTGAATTTCTGTTATGCCCAAAATGGCGTTCATCGGCGTGCGAATTTCGTGGCTCATCGTGCTTAAAAAACTGGATTTTGCCTTGTTTGCCGCTTCTGCTTCTTCTTTTTGTTTTTCGGCTTCCAAAATAAGATTTTTAACATTTGTAATATCCATCAATGTGCCTGTTATACGCACAACATTGCCATCTTTATCCCTTGTTGCTTCTGCTTGTACGTGTACATAGATGGTGTCGCCGTTTTTCTTAATCATTCTATGCTCAACATCAAATGGCAGCGCACCCTCATTGCTTACTTGATATTCTTTCAGTTCGTTTAAAATCGCATCACGCTCGTCGGGATGAATAGCATTGGTCACGCTGTCAAATTCATTAGGAAAATCTGTTTCATTTGTATATCCAAGAATCTGTCTAAGCTGGGGTGTAAAGGTAAATTTGTTTTCAATCCCATTTGCTCCACTTATCACATCCATTTCCCAAAGCCCTATTTTAGAGGCTTTGACAGCAAGATCAAAACGTCTTAATTGATTTGCACTTGACCTTAATGCTTCTTTTGCTTCGGTAATATCCTGTGCGGCACCGCTACAGCGTGTCGCAATGCCACGTGGATTGCGGAAAGTGGTGCAGGTGCTGTGCAAATATGCAATACTGCCGTCTTTTTTAATTGCACGATATTCAATATCATAGGGTGTTTCGTCTGTTTTATCCGTAATATGTGCAGAAAAAGCGTCTAAAACCCTTTGGCTATCTTCGGGGTGAATTTTAGTACCAAAACCTTCCATTGTGTTGGGAAAATCGTCCAAATCGTCATAGCCTAGCATATTGCGCAATTCGTCGCTCCACGTATATACATTGTCTGTTAAATCTATGCCGCCACTTACAAATTCCACTTCCCACAAAGCCAGCTTTGCCGATTTTATAGCAAGATTAATTTTTGCCATTTGCATCTCGTTTTGCTCTTTAGATGATTGATATTCTTTTTCAATTTCTTGAAAGCCCGTTAAATCCATCATATCAAGCGCAATAACAAAATCGTCACCAAATGGGATTTTTTCAAGGTCTATGGCAACACTACGCTCGCCGCCAAACATTATAAATTCGGTTTCAAAACGAATATGCCCTTCGTGTACCACAGATTTTAACCGCTCTTTAAATGGCACACTGTGTTGACCGTTGGACAAAACCTTTGGAATACATTCGTCAATACGGGCAAAAAAGCCGTTTAACAGCGCCTCTCGGGTACGAAAATTAAAAAATTGGCACGCAGAAGGGTTGCAATCTACCGCAACAAGTTCGTGGTTAAATAGCATACTTGCGTTTGGATTAGATTCAAACAATGCTGTGCGCATATTTTCGTCATACTGTTTTCTGCCGCCAACCGAAGCCGCCGAAACACTGGCGGTATCAGAATTATTTTCCACAGTAATGCTTTTTCCGTCCTCGCCTACTCTAATAATAATTTCAACCATATGCCAATCTCCTTTGCATTTAAAAATTTTATCGTGACACTGCCTTAAATCTTTCTTGGCTTTCTTCTAAAACTTTTGCCATAACGGGGTCAAACTGTGTTCCTGCGTTTTCTACAATCATTGCAACCGCTTGTTCGCTTGTCATTCCCGTTTTGTATGGGCGGACAGAAACCAAAGCATCGTAAACATCCACAACAGCCATTGCACGGGCAAAAACGTGCGTGGCTTCGCCAGCGGTGCCGTTTGGGTATCCCCTGCCGTCCCAACGCTCGTGATGTGCGCCTGCAAAAATCTTTGCATTTTGCAAAAATTCTACATCGCCAACACGTTCAATCATTTGTTCTATAATCCTTGCGCCTTCTGCGCTATGGCTTTTCATAATAACAAATTCTTCGTCAGTTAGCTTGCCTTCTTTGTTAAGCACAAAGTCAGAAATAGTTATTTTACCCACATCGTGCAGTCTTGCGGACAAAATAAGCATATCCATATTTGTACTTTCGATAATTTCTTTATGTAAATCTCTTGCCAATAATTCTTCTAACAAAATGCTTAAATAAATGCTTGTACGTTGAATATGTCCGCCCGTAACATAATCACGGTTAGCTACCGTATCTGCCAAAACAGATACAACACCTGTTTGTATGCGTTGTAGCTCTATGGTTTTTTCTTGCAATTGTGCCGTGCGTTCACGTATCAGCCCGTCAATATCTAAATGCGATTTTATACGGTTGCGTAAAACTGGTTCTGAAAAAGGCTTGCCTACAAAATCGACAACGCCCATTTCAAAACCCTTAACTTCTATCGCAGTATCCGTCATACTTGTTAAAAATATGATGGGTATTCTTGCCGTATTCTCGTTAGCTTTTAAAAGCTGTAACGCTTCAAACCCATCCATCTCTGGCATTTCGATGTCAAGCAAAATTAAATCGGGTGTCATCTTTTCCATCATCGCAAACATTTTAGCCGCCGATGGCAATGTCATAACCCTATATTCGTCCTTTAAAGCCTCTTTTGCCATCGTTAAATTAATATCATTATCGTCCACTACAAAAATAATTTTTGACATCCTGACAATCTCCTTTTTAATTAAAAAAATAATCCGTAGCACACCCCAGTTGCACTACGGATTATTATATGGTATATTACCGCAAAAGTCAAGCAATTATGCTTTCCTTTTTATTATTGTTTCGTAACCCAAAACTGGGTGTTTTCGCCGTTAATGTCCCATTGTTTGTTAAAGCCTTCGCCAATGGTTTGCGTAATTGTGATGGCTTGCGTTTCGCCGCAAATATAATCTGCATTTTTAGCAATTATATCGTGCAATGTCTGCGAGCCTTTGTAAGATACTGTAATTTTATCCATCACCTCAAAACCTGCTTCTTTGCGCATTGTTTGGATTTTAGAGATAATTTCACGCACAAAGCCTTCTTCTACAAGCTCGTCGGTTAGCGTTGTGTCCAACACAACCAAAAAGCCGTCTTGCATTTGTGCCGACATACCTTCTTGTTGCACATCTTCAACCAACACATCATCCATTGTCAAATATACGGCACTTCCATCTATTGTCAGCGTAATACCGTCAGCCTGCAAAGCCGCCCAAAGCTCGTTGCCGTCACCGCTTGCAAGCTCTGCACCAATTTTTGGTAAAATTTTGCCATATTTTGGTCCCAGCACCTTCAAATTAGGTTTAATTTTACGCCCAACCATACCGCTTGCGTCGTCAATAGGCTCTACCGCTTTGATATTAAGTTCTTCTTTCACAATGTCAAGATATTCTAGCGAAATTGTTGTACCTGTTTTAGCTTGCACAAACATCTTTGCCAAAGGCTGGCGGTTTTTAATATTTGCGGCATTTCTGGCGGCACGCCCTGCTGTTACAATGCTAAGCACAGCACCCATATCTGCTTCCAATTTATCATCAACAAGCGAAGCGTCATAGCTTGGAAAATCGCATAAATGTACAGACCGTGGCATTTTTTGTGTCAAGTTTTGGTAAATTTCTTCCGCCATAAAAGGTATATAAGGCGCACATAGCTTGGACAATGTAACAAGTGCCGTATGCAATGTTAAATAAGCGTCAATTTTATCTTGTTCCATACCGCTTGCCCAAAAACGCTCACGGCTACGTCGCACATACCAATTGCTTAAATCATCCACAAATCGGGCTATTTCACGTGATGTTTCTGTAATCTTATATTCCGCAAGCCCTTCGTCCACATTTTTTATAAGCGTGTTAAGGCGGGATGTTAGCCATTTATCCATAGGATGCTGCGGCGGACGTGCTTCGTGCGTTGTTGGGTCAAAATTATCAATATTGGCATAAAGCACATAAAACGCATAGGTGTTATAAAGCGTGCCTAAAAACTTACGCCGCACTTCATCCAACAAATTTTTGTCAAAGCGGTTTGGAAGCCAAGGGGCAGAAGCAGAATAAAAATACCAACGCATAGTGTCTGCGCCATATTCATTAACAACATCCCAAGGCACTTTGTTTCCTTTAGATTTAGACATTTTAAAACCCTTGTCATCCAAAACAAGCCCTGCGACCATTACGTTTTTATACGCAGGCTTGTCAAACAACAATGTAGATATAGCCAAAAGAGTATAAAACCAACCACGTGTTTGGTCCATTCCTTCCGAAATGAAGTCGGCTGGGAAGTTTTTCTCAAATAATTCCTTATTTTCAAAAGGATAGTGATGTTGAGCAAAAGGCATAGAGCCTGCGTCAAACCAACAGTCTATCACCTCTGGCACACGGTGCATTGTGCCGCTGTTACATTTTTTGCAAGCAAAAGCAACCCTGTCAATTTCTGGTTTGTGAAATTCGGTAACTTTTTGCCCGCTTAATTCTTCCAACTCTGCAAAGCTACCTATTGCGTGAAAACCGCCGCAATCCTTACATTCCCAAACCGGCAAAGGTGTGCCCCAATAACGCTCGCGCGAAAGCGACCAGTCAATAACATTTTCTAAAAAATTGCCAAAACGCCCGTGTTTTACATTTTCGGGCATCCAATTAATTTGTTCGTTATTCGTCATCAATTTATCCCGCATTTTGCTCATTTCTATAAACCAAGCAGAGCGGGCATAATAAAGCAAAGGTGTATTACAACGCCAGCAATGCGGGTAGTTATGCGTTGTTTTTATTGTTTTATAAACCAAATCACGCTCTTGCATATAGTCAAGAATTTTTGGGTCGGCTTTTTTAGCAAATATTCCCTTCCAAGGCGTTTGCTCTGTCATTTCACCCTTGTCGTTTACTAGCTGAACAAACGGCAAGCCATATTTACGTGCGACACGGTTATCATCGTCACCAAAAGCAGGGGCTTGATGAACAACGCCCGTACCTTCCGTCAACAAAACATAAGGGTCGCAAACAATATAATGACTAGGCACGTCAAAGTCAACAAAATCAAACAGCGGTACATATTCCAACCGCTCTAAATCCTTTCCCTTCATTTCTTCTATAACACTATAATCTTCGCCCAAAACGCTTTGCACAAGCGATTTTGCAAGGATATATACTTTATCGTTTTGTTCGGCACGAACATAGGTTTCGTCCGCATTAACGCACAATGCCACATTCGACGGCAATGTCCACGGTGTTGTTGTCCACGCCAAGATGTATTCGTTTTCACGATTGCGTACTTTAAACTGCGCCACAACCGATTTTTCCGTTAACTCCTTATAACCCTGCGCCACTTCGTGCGAGCTTAGGCTTGTGCCGCAACGGCTACAATAAGGCAAAACCTTATGCCCTTTATACAACAAACCCTTATCCCATATTGTTTTTAAAGCCCACCAAACACTTTCGATATAATTATCGTCATAAGTTACATATGGGTTTTCCATATCTATCCAAAAACCTATACGCTCACTCATTTGCTCCCAAACATCCTTATATTTCCAAACAGATTCCTTGCACTGCGCAATAAACGGCGCAACACCATAATCTTCAATTTGCCCTTTGCCACTAATGCCCAATTTCTTCTCAATCTCAAGCTCTACAGGCAAGCCGTGCGTATCCCACCCCGCTTTGCGTGAAACATAAAAACCCTTCATCGTCTTGTATCGTGGTATAATATCCTTCAAAGCACGGGCAATAACGTGATGCACGCCGGGTTCGCCATTTGCTGTCGGCGGCCCTTCATAAAAAATAAACGGCTCTTTGCCTTGTGTATTTTTAATGGCCTGCTCAAAGACCTTATTTTCCCGCCAAAAATCAAGCACTTGCCTTTCACGCTCTGCAAAATTTAAATCTGCATTAACTTTTTTGTACATTGCGCTTCCTCGCTTTCGTGTCATTTTCAACATTATAACAAAAAAAATCTGCACTTGCAAGCATAAACAAAACGTGATAAGATTGAAAAAAACGAAAGCGAGAATTAAAATGACTATTTCACTAATAAAACGTCTTTTCATCTATAACCTAGGTATGTTAATATTAGCCTTCGGCACCGCCTTCACCATCAATTCTGACCTAGGCGTATCGCCCGTTTCATCATTACCATTTATTTTGTCCGAGGTATCAGGCTTTAACATCGGTCTAATGTCCGCCGCCTTTTTCGGCGTTTTAGTGCTTTTGCAAATAATCATATTAGGCAAAAATTTTAAATGGATAAATTTAATACAGCTTCCCTTCGCCTTCATCTTCGGCTATTTCCTAGACTTCGCCCGCTGGGTGCTGGGCACAATACAATTTCCTACATATTTCGGACGATTAGGAATGTTAATAATTGGTATTATTTTAATAGCAATGGGCATTGTTTTTCTAATACTTGCCCGTATAATAATTATGCCGCCAGAAGCCCTTTGTCAAGCTCTTTCGCAACGCTTTCCACGCATAAAATTCCACATAGCAAAAATTGTGATGGATTGCGCAATAGTCGCAATATCCATCACAATCTCTCTATCATTTTTAGGCAACCTTGAAGGCATCCGCGAAGGAACAGTAATCTCCGCCATAGCTATAGGTAAAATCATCCCCTACATCAAGAAAATTTTAGAACCCATAGCAAACAAAATCATCCCACATAGATTATCCGATTAACATTATATAGCTAACGTCCTCTCAATCAGTGAATGACTGCGCCGCAAAACTCAGTGAACCTTTGAGATTTTGCGGCTTGCATTCACTGTTTCGAGGTTCGTTCGCTATAGCGCATTGTTTAATCTGCTTTTAGCAGTTTTGCAACCCATAGCAGAGGCTTTTGTATACCAAAATGCAGCAAGTTCTTGGTCTTTTCTTATGCCCTTGCCTTTTTCATAATGCCAGCCAAGGTACGTTTGGGCAATCATATCGTCTTGGTCGGCGGCTTTTGCAAACCAATATGCGGCTTCTTCGTGGTCTTTTTCCACACCCTCGCCTTTGTGATAGCACAAACCAACGGCTCGTTGCGCAACGGCAACACCTTGCTCCGCCGCTTGTTCAAACCAATAGGCAGCCTTTGGCAAATCTTTTTTCACAGTATTTCCTGTATAATAGTAAAAACCCAGCTTGTTTTGTGCACTTGCAAGACCCGCTTCGGCGGCTTTTTTAAACCATTCAAAAGCCTTAAAGCTGTCTTTTTTTACGCCCTCGCCATTTTCATAACGCCAAGCAAGGTTGCTTTGTGCAAGACAATATCCCGCTTCGGCGGCTTTTCTAAACCATTCTACAGCTAGGCTAACATCTTTTTCTACACCCCTGCCGCTAAAATATAGCAAGCCTAGGGCACGTTGCGCTGGCGTATATCCTTGGTCAGCAGATTTTTGGTACAATTCCACAGCGTGTTCAATGTTTTTTTCGACACCACTTCCGTTTTCGTAATGCCATCCCAAATATGTTTGTGCAGAAGGGTCGCCTTGTTCTGCCGCCTTTGCAAACCACTCAATGGCTTGTGCGTGGTCTTTTTCCACACCATGCCCTTTGTGGTAACATAGCGCTATGCCGTGTTGGGCTGTTCTATACCCTTTTTCGGCGGCTTTTTTATACCAATATGCCGCTTTTTTGTAATCCTGCTGATTATCTTCAGAATTATAATAATGCAACCCCAAGTTAAACTGAGCTGGCAAATACCCTTGGTCGGCGGCCTCGGTAAACCAATAGACGGCTTGTTCAATATCCTTTTCAACACCATCACCCAACTTATAACGCCACGCTAAGTTGTTTTGGGCTATGGCAAATCCTTGGTTTGCAGATTTTTTAAACCAACGAGCGGAACGTACTGGATTTTTTGCAACACCCTCTCCATTTTTATAACACCATCCCAAATTGTTTTGTGCCGAAGCCACGCCCAAATCTGCCGCTTTTTTATACCAAAAAACAGCCTGGGTAAGGTCTTTTGTTGTACCATCGCCTGTGTAATAATGAAGCCCCAAATTGCTTAGGGCAGGCGCATAGCCTTGCTCTGCCGCCTTTTTAAACCAAAATTCGGCTTGGCTAAGGTCTTGCTCTACGCTGTCGCCCAGCTTATAACGCCACGCTAAGTTGTTTTGCGCTATGGCAAGCCCTTGGTCGGCGGCTTTTCTAAACCAAAATTCGGCTTGGCTAAGGTCTTTTTCCACGCCGATTCCGTTTTTATAACACCATCCCAAATTGTTTTGAGCAAGAGCAAGCCCAAGATGTGCCGCCTTTTTATACCAAGATACTGCTATAACAGAATCCTTTTCAACGCCTTCTCCGTTTTCGTAATACCATCCCAAATACGTCTGTGCAAGGGCATTGCTTTGCTCTGCCGCCTTTTTAAACCAATATATGGCTTGCTCAAAATCCTTTTCAACACCTTCGCCTTTGTGATAGCACAATCCCAAACCACGCTGTGCAAGGGCATAGCCTTGCTCGGCGGCTTTTCTAAACCAATTAACAGCCTGTTGTAAATCTTTTTCAACACCTTCACCACGTTGATAACGTAGCCCCAAGCCATGTTGTGCTGGGGTATAATCCTGCTCAACGGCCTTTTTGTACCAATAAACAGCCTGAACAAAGTCACGCTGTACGCCGTCACCAATGCAATAAAACCAACCTAGGTCGCTTTGTGCAGGTGCATACCCTTGTTTCGCCGCTTCTTTAAACCAATGTTCGGCCTTTTGGTCATCTTGCTCAATGCCTTCGCCGTTTCTGTAACGCCACGCCAAGTTGTTTTGACCAGCGGCAAGTCCTTGCTTTGCTGACTTTTCAAACCAATATGCCGCCTGTACAAAATCCTTCTTCGTACCTTCACCGTTTTTATAACACCATCCCAAATTGTTTTGGGCAATGGCAAGCCCCTGCATCGCCGCCTTTTTAAACCATCCAAAGGCAAGTTCAAAATTTTGCTCGGTTCCTTCTCCTTTATAATAGCATCCGCCAAGGTTGTTTTGGGTTTGTGCATGCCCCCTATCGGCAACCTTGCTCAGCCAAAGCACAATGTTCGTCAAATCCTTTTCGTCATCACTTTTTGTGTACTCTTCTTTAACGGCTTGGATAAGCTGCTGTATTTCCTCATCATCATCGTCTGGCAACAATGTATTTAACCACATGCCAAACTGTGAAGGGTCAGAAAACATCCCACTTTGGTTTGTAACATTGCTTTCAAGTTGGTTTAACTCGGTGCTAACAATCTCGTTCATACAAATCCTCCTAGGCGTTATTATTTTGGCAACTTTTTCACATTATAACATAAAATTGCCAAGGTTGCTATAGTTTTTTTGCATTTTGTCATAGAAAAAAATGCTTTTGCTATTTTGCGAAAAAGTTGTTGATTTTTTTCATTAAATATGCTATCATTATCATAGTCTTATAAACTATGCAACAACAAACTACATAAAAGCCAGTAGGTTTAGCCAAGAAGCAAAATAATTCATTCGCAACAATGTCTTTCGTAGCAAAAGTTATTTGTTTACGCTAGGTTTTTTCTTGGCTAATTCCGTAAGATTATGGCAGATGAACAACCAATCACAATAACCCTCGACTCAAACCGTTAGGTGGCTATGGGTTAGGTTTTTTTCGTGAAATATACAAAATTTCTAAATTAGCCCGTGTTTATTTCAACTGCCTTTAACGCTCCGAAACATCGTAAAGTCTGTGAATTATGAAGTTTTTGCTTGTGGAGTAAATAATGGTCGTCAGACGTTGCAAAGGTATTGTTCCGAAAGGAAATAAATGGCAATTTAAATTTAATTGTTAAGAATTAGAAACTTTCGCCCACTTATATTTTATTATGTTGTATAATGTGTTTAAGCTAAAGAGATGCAAATGAATATACTTTACATATGATTATAAAGGGTACGACAAAGCACAGTTTATACAGAATTACAGTTACCGCCGTCCACAAGCAATAGTAACAATGCAAACAACCTAGAAATACGCAACAACATCGTCTTAAACATACGTGTATGCAGTTTGCCAAGTTTATTATGGAGCAAACGGCAAGTACGTAGTTTAATATAAAAAATGCAATCATCGCAAAACGAAAGGGGGGATGATATGACTGCAAGCAAACCAAACACAAAGCTACTCATCGCACCCCATCCTTTGCAAGGCTTGCGATGATAAAACTATGTAGCCCAAACCTGCCAATGAAAGTCAGTTCCTAAATTTAATTTGCAGGCAGGAATTTTGAAGTCGGTTATGGTTGAAAATTGTTCCCAAGACGATTTTGCTTGCATAACCTATATACATCAAAGCACTCTTTGACACAAGCGTAGTAAATGCGAAAAATTATCCGTCTTAACTTTTAAAATGGATTGCAAATTGGAGACCACCCTCCCCAAAAATAAAGGCGTTTAACCACATTGTACGTCAACAATGAGGCTGAAAAACTTGCGATACCCCGCAGGAACGGGAACCCCAACCCGAGAATAAAAGAGGCTGAAAATAAGGTGCTGACCTTAAAATAAGCATGCGAATAATTCGAAAAGGGGATATTATTAATGGCAGATTATTACGAAAACGAATTAACTCTTGAGCAAGCCATAGCAGCAGCAGAAGCAGCAGCCAAAGCGGCAGAAGAAGCAGCAGCAGACTATGCCGAAGCGGCAGAAGAATTGCCTCAATTAGAGCAAAATGTTGCAGATGCAAAAGAAGCTGTTAAAGAAGCAGAAGGCAATGTTGAAGAGGCAGAAACCGCTTTAAGCGATGCGCAAGAAGCGGCTGAGGGAGCTGTTGACCACGCAAATGAGCTTGCAAAAGAAGCAGATGCAAAACGCGAAGCAGCCGATAAAGCACAGCAAGACGTAACAGACGCAGAAAATGCTCTTAACGAAGCAACAGAAAAAGCAAACGATGCCGCTAACAAAGCTAATGGGCTTTATGGTGATGCTCAAGAAGCACACGACAAAGCCAAAGAGCTTCGTGACTATGCAGAAGGTAAAGAAAAAGATGCTGGCATCGCTTTAGAAAAACGTGACGAACAAAGAGAAAAGGTTGATGGGCTTAAATATGAGCTAGACTCAGAAAACGGTCTTATGGCTCAACACGCCCAAAAAGAAGCTGATGTTTTAGAGGCGCAAAAAGCCGCAACTGATGCCCTTGACGCTATCAATAATTTTGTCGAAGGTGCAAAGCAAGATGCTATTGATGCCGCAGAAGCAGCTGCACAAATTCTTGCCGATTTTGACCTAGATGCTCTTAAAGACCTCGAAGATGCCGCCGCAGAAGCCATCGCTAATTTTAATAATTTTGATATGGATGCTCTTGCTAGTCTTCAAGGCACAGCTACTGATGCTCTTTTAGCTCGTGCACAAGCTAACTTCTTGGTAGAACAGTTGCGCGGAGAAGCAGACGTAAACGAGCAAGCTCTTTACGAAGCCGAGCAAGCCGCAGCTCTAGCTGTTAGAGTCGCAAACGCCGCAGAGCAAGCACGCTACGAAGCCGAGCGTGAAGTGTACGACCTTAGAAACGCAATGAACGCCGCTAACGAAGAGCTTTATGATGCAGAAACCGAGCTTTATAACCTAACCAACGCACTTAACGACGCAAACTACGCCGTACACAACGCTGAAACCGAACTACACAACCTAACCAACGCCGCTAACGAAGCAGAGCAAGCTCGTTTTGAAGCAGAGCAAGCATTATATGAGTTTACTAATGACTATGTTAATGAACACATTGAAAAAATTAACGACGCTTTAAAAGAATTGGAAATATTAACCAATGCCGCTAACGAAGCTGAATTGGCTCGTGTTGCAGCACAGCAAGAAGCTAACGAAGCCATCGAAGCCGCTAACGAAGCTGAAGCTAAATTTGAAGAAGCTCGCAATACGGCACAAGAACTATTTGATGACCTTGAGGCTCTTGAAGGAATTCTTGAAGACGCTATTGAAGCAGCAGAAGTTGCTATTGAAGCAGCAGAGCAAGCACAAAGCGACCACCACGATGCACACGTATTGGCACAACAGGCTTTAGATGCCGTAGTTGCGGCTGAAAAAGCTCTTGAAGAAGCTGTCAATGACGCAAACGAAGCTATTGAAGTAGCAAACGAAGCTATTGAAGCACTAAACAAAGCTGTTGAAGAAGTAAACGCCCTTGCACAAACTGCTAACGAACTTGAAGCCGCACGCTATGCAGCCGAAAACCTAGCGCGTGATTTGTCCCTTGCTGCTAACAATCAAACTGAAGGTGAATACAACCAAGCCGTAGAAGAATTTTTGCAAAGCATAAGAGATTATCTATATGAAAATCACGGCATAACTTTGGGCGAAGACGAAGACCCAGTAGCTCGCTTGAATGAAATAAGAGCAGAAAGAGAAGAAGAGTTTGAAGAAGCTATGCAAAAACTACGTGAAGACGTAGCCGCTGAACTTGGCGTTGATGTTTCAGAACTTGCTGGTTTAGACTTTGATG
This sequence comes from Defluviitaleaceae bacterium, assembly GCA_009784615.1. GTDB lineage: Bacteria > Bacillota > Clostridia > Lachnospirales > WRAX01 > WRBJ01. The sequence continues at coordinate 88,316 of WRBJ01000003.1, forward strand.
CATTGCAAGAATTAATTAACACTGCAAACACC
>WRBJ01000004.1 GCA_009784615.1 Defluviitaleaceae bacterium
AAGAAAACAGCTTGTCGGGGTGGGATTTCCCTAACAAAGCAATCCACCACGACAAGCCTCTCTCAGCCCTAAGACCTAAGTGTAGGATAACACACTTCAGGTCTATTTGTCAAGCATATTATTATCAGTCTTAGCAGGCTGATTTTTTATTTATCGTTGTGTACGGCTGAATATGCCTTCGCTGTCTATTGTGCCAAAGGTTTCGTTGTTGTCGGTGAAGGTTAGGTTATAGCCGTCGAAGGTTAGTTGCCTTGTGTTAAGTTCTTCGTCTAATCCGAACAAAAAGCCGTTTTCAAAGCCTTCATTAGTTACATCGCCGTGCATTATTGGGAAAATTTGTTGGAAGTGAAAGCGGCGTTGTAGGCTTAGCAAATGACCGTGTATTGCCCAGTCTACCCTTGTTTGGCTTGTAATGCGTGGGTTTATTGACGAGCTGTTGTAGTTCCATTGCACGCCAAAAAGCCAAATATTGTCTTCGGGGATTATGCCCAGTTGGCTGGACTGCTCTACCAAATTACCTACTATTATATTATCGTATTTATCAATAAATTTAAGGCTTTGCACCTCTAGGACGAAGCCGAAGAAAAATATTAGGGTTGCGGCGAAAGTTATGACGGTTTTAATAATTTTGATTTTGATAAAGCGTGAGGCAATCTCTGCAAAAATTGCCATACCTATGACGGCGTAGAAAAAGTTTCTCACCCAAATCCAAGAATCTGACAGTAGAAAGAAGATTGAAAAGGTGCTTGCGGTAAGGATAAATGCCGCCAATAGCGATAGCAATACATTTTTCTTTTCGATGGGCTTTTCTGATTTTTTGTCGAAAAAGATAAAAGTGGCGAGGATTAGCGAGAAGATGACGATTAGCACTGCAACGAAGGTGTGGCTACTAAAAAGGTCGCTAATGCCCCAGCGTAGCGAGTTTGCTATGGTTGGACCTTGTTCGCGCACAAAGGTTGCGCCTATGCGTAAAAATACGGTTTGCACTTGAGCAAAAAAACCGCTGTCTGGAGTTTCTGCACGCATGCCAAACCAGCCTACATTGCGGAAGATGTAGTAATGCACGCCGATGATTGCGGTGTTTAAAATTGGCCAAACGAATAGCAATTTGTTTGTGATGGTTCTGCGGTGCAGTATTAGTACGCCCATTGATAGCACGAAGGAAAAGACTATGCCTTGCTCGTAGTAGCCTTGTGCTAAAATGCCGCACACCATTGCAACGCCAAACCAAACCCAATACCTTCCTTCTTTATAGATGAATTTTAGAATGGCGTATACGGCGAGTATTGCAAAAAATGCCGCAATTACAATGCGGGATGAGGCGGAAATCCAATAGGCAGATTCTGTTAGCGTTGGGTAGAAAGAGAAGAATATGACGGCGATTTTGCCCCATATGATTTTACTGCGGTCGAAGATTTTACCGAGCAATACAATGCTTATGAAGTGCATTATTACTATGGCTAGCAATACCCATTCGATATTGCCCCATAGGCGTGATATGATGTAAACGTCGGTAATGCCAGCCAACGGGCGGTAGCCGAAGATGTTGAAGGGCACGATTACGTTTTGCCACAAATCCTCAGCCCATATAGAATAAACGCCGTATTGGTTGTAGTCGTCGGAAAAAAGGAAGTATCTAAACCCAAATGGGAAGTTTTTTACAAGCATAGCCACAAAAAGTACGGCGTAAAAAGCTATGTCGTTTTTGAAAAACCAAATAACTCTTTCTTTTAAAATGTTCATTTTTTGCCCTCGTTTCTCTTTAGTATGCAGTAAATATATCATTTTGCGCATAATAAGTCAAGAAATATAAAGATGAGATTGTTTGTTAGTTGAAAGTGTGGTATAATGCAGTGTGGGAATTTTGCATTTTATTAAAAAATTTGCTTGCATTTTTTGGCGTGGTCTGTTATACTGAAACGTGAATTTTTTATAGAGATTGTAAGGAGGTGTAAATAGATGGCTGCAAAATGTCAAATCAGCGGTAAAGGACCGCAAGTTGGGCATAGAATTAGTATGACAAGAAGCAAGGTTTCTAGGCGTGCTAAGAAAGTGTGGAAGCCTAATTTGAAGAAAGTTAGGGTGATGGACGCTAATGGGTCTATCCAAACTATGAAAATTTGTGTTAAAGAGTTGCGCAATTTGAAAAAATCCACTGAGTTTTCGAGGGTTTAATTATGTCTAAAGCTGACAAAATTAAGATTTTATGCGTTTTTGGAACACGACCAGAGGCTGTGAAGATGGCACCGCTTGTAAAGGCTTTGCAAGCCTCTGACGTGGTGGATTGCGTTGTTTGTGTTTCGGCACAGCATCGTGAAATGCTTGATATGGTATTGGATATTTTTGACATAATACCCAATTATGATTTGGATATTATGACAAAAAATCAGGATTTGGCGCAGATAACGACAAAGACCCTTAATGGGCTGATGGATGTTATTGGTGATGTTATGCCTGATTTAATGCTGGTTCACGGTGATACCACAACCACTATGGCGGCATCGCTTGCGGCTTATTATGCAAAGGTGCGTTTGGGTCATATTGAGGCTGGGCTTCGCACGCATAATAAATTTGCGCCTTATCCAGAGGAGTTAAACCGACGTATTGTTGGTGTTTGTGCTGATATACATTTTGCACCGACCATTACGGCTAGGGATAATCTTTTGGCGGAAAATGTGCGGGCTGGAAGCATTTTTGTTACGGGCAACACCGAGATTGATGCTGTTGCGTTTGTAACAAAAGATGACCACAAATTTAAAAACGATATGCTTAAAAATTTTGATTTTGCGGGAAAGCGTGTTATAACAATGACGGCGCATAGACGTGAAAATTACGGCAAACCCTTTGAAAACATTTTTAATGCGGTTTTGCGGATTGCAGACGATTTTGATGATGTGGAAGTTGTGTATCCTGTACATCCTTCGCCTGTTGTGCAGGGGTCTGCGCAAAAAATGCTGTCTAACCATCCAAAGGTGCATTTGATTGACCCGCTGGATGTGGATGACTTGCAGAATTTGATGGCGAGGTCGCATTTGGTTTTGACAGATTCTGGTGCGTTGCAAGAAGGTGCGCCGTATCATAATAAACCTGTGGTGGTTTTGCGGGAAGTTACTGAGCGACCCGAAGGGTTAGCCGCAGGATGTTTGGTGCTTGGCGGGGTAGATGAGCAAACCATTTACATTGCGACCGCAAGGCTGTTAAACAATGATGTGATGTATAGTGATATGTGTAATGCCAAAAACCCTTTTGGGGATGGTTTGGCTTCGCAGAGGATTTTAGAAAGTATTTTGTATTATTTTGGCAGGACAAGCCAAAAACCGAATGAGTTTAACACATAGGAAAGAGGGCAAAAAAGTGGGTCTATCACGTGAAACAAAGGGTTTCCTAAAAGGCATACTTATATTCTCTGCGCTGGGTGCTGTTATCGGTTTTTTTGTTGTGCCTTCTGCAGTAGATGCACGGAATTACTTTCAAATTATTCAATTTGATATTCCATTTTTTAGATTACCTTCAAATATAAGCTATGTTATTGGCGTAGTCGTTGGTGCGGTTATGGCGGCGGTTAAATGCCTTTTGTTGGAGGTGGCCGTAAACAAAGCGTTAAAAATGGAAAGCAAACAAAAAGCGTCAATGTATATGCGTGCGGGTTATCTTCCACGCTTTTTGCTCACGGGATTAGCATTATTTGCATCCGTGATTTTTATTGGTTTTTTTGGTATAATCGGGGCGTTAATCGGCACAATGTCGCTTACACTCTCCGCCTATATAGTAGGGCTTTTTGAGCGTAGAAACCGCAAAAAGCCCAAGATGTCTGCACAAGATGTAGACAAAATTTTAGAACCCAAATCCGAAGGAAAGGAGGAATAATATGTTTGATATCCAAGCTTATGGGCGATGGAACATTACCGATAATATTTGGATTAATATTACAGACACCACCATTTCTACATGGATTGTCGGCGCGGTTTTAATAGCTTTAGCGATAATTGTTCGCATTAAAATGAAAAAATTTAAACCTGTACCCGAATCGAGGTTTCAAAATATCATAGAGGCTTTGGTAGAATTTTTTGACAACCACGTAACGTCGATTATGACAAAGAAATATGCGCATTTTGGGGCTTGGTTCTTTGGCATTTTCCTATTTTTGCTGTTGTCAAATATTAGCGGTATATTTGGAATGCGTCCTGCCACGGCAGACCTTGCGGTTACTTTCCCGATAGCGTTTATCACCGTTATTTTAATGCAGGTTATGGGCATACGTTACAATATGAAAAAAGGCGAATATATACGCGAGTTTTTCCGTCCTGTGTTCATCTTTTTCCCGCTTAACGTAATAAGTGACCTTTCACGTTCTGTGTCCCTTAGCTTGCGTTTGTTTGGTAATATGTTTGGCGGTTTAGTGCTTATGGGATTGGTGTACGCGCTTTTCCCACGGGTTCTTACCATAGGCATTCCGGGCTTTTTGTCGCTGTACTTCGACCTTTTCGTCGGTGCATTGCATGCCTTTATCTTCATCACATTATCAATGTATTTCTTGATGATGAAAGCTCCGCAAGAGGAGTAATAAAATTGCGGTTTTGTCCGCACTAACAATTTTGGCAACACCAATTTATAATAAACTTTCAAAATTTTAGGAGGAAGAAAAAATGTTTAATCAAGAATTTTCAGCTGTTGCTACAACTGCTGCCAGCGTTATGAGTGGCGCTGACCCTGTATCATCTATTATTGTTGCGTCAATTTTTGCCGCTGCTATCGCTGTTTTGGCTGGTATGGCACCATCTTTTATGCAAGGTTATACCGCTGCCCGTGCTGTTGAAGCTGTAGGTCGTCAACCGGAAGCTGCTGGCCAAATCCGTTCTACAATGATTATCGGTGGTGTATTGGCTGAAACAGGTGGTGTATATGGTCTTTTGGTATCTATGTTGATGATTTTCGTAAACCCATTTGTTGATATGTATGTTGAAGCAATGAGAGCACTCTAAGATTCTAGAAACTAGACTAGCTGCTAGACACTAGAAGAGAGGAGGTTTTGAGTTGCTTAACAACTTACTTAATACGTTAAACCCTGCTGTGCTTACTGCTGATGCTGCTGATGTTTTTCCGCGTGTTATGGGTTTGGATGCGAATATGGTCTACGACTCTATCTTCACTGCAATAAACGTCATTGTTATTGTGCTTGTTTTGTCGTGGTTGCTTTATAAACCTGTACGCAAGTTTCTAAACGACCGTAAAGAACGCATTGCGGCAGACCTTGCAGAAGCCGCAACAAATAAGGCAGATGCAGAAGAAAAACGCACTTTGTATGAAGGCAAGTTGATTGCTATTTCATCCGAACGTGATGATATTTTGGAATCTGCAAGAAAAGCTGCTGGCGAAAGAGAAACAGAAATTATTAATGGTGCCAATAGTGAAGCCGCTGTTATTATAGAGCGTGCCAAACTGGAAATTGAGCGTGAGCGTGAAAAAGCACGTGATGAAATGCGTACCCAAATTGTGCAAGTGTCTGCATTGATGGCTGAGAAATTGCTTGGCGGTGGTATGGACGAAGGTACAAAAGATAAGATTTTAAACGAAGCAATTGCTGAATTGGGGGATGCCGTATGGAGCAAATAGCCGTATTGCGCTACGCCAAAGCGTTGTTTGAAATAGCCGTAGAAAAAAATGCGGTGGATGAATATAATATTGCCGCAAGAGGTATTTTGGAAATAATTAATACCGACGAAGAGTTTGCGGCTGTTATAAACCATCGTTCGATTGCTGCTGACGAAAAAATGGCAACTATGACAGCAATTTTTAAAGGCAAAATTCCTGAAGATTTTTTAGGTATTTTTGCGTTATTGTTTAAGCGTGGTCGCCAAAGCGAATTAATAGGTGTGCTAGAGCGTTTTGAAGTTCTTTATAAAGAACATAAGCGCATAGCTATTGCCAAAATTACTTCTGCTGTGGAATTGCCGCCGCATAAATTAGCGGAAATTTCTGCACAGCTTACACAAAAAACTGGCAAGACAATTGAATTTGAAAAGATTGTTGACCCTACGTTAATAGCTGGTTTTAAGGTAGAGGTTGATGGGCATATATTTGATGCTACAACCAAGTACCAGATTGCACAGCTTACAAAACAGTTGATGGCAGGCAGGCTTATGCCAGTTACTGCATCATCAGACATTTAATAAGGAGCTATTAAAAATATGAGTCTTAGACCTGAAGAAATTAGCTCTGTTATCAAAGAGCAGATAAAAGGATATACCGCCCGTTTGGACATTGCCCAAGTGGGGACGGTTATACAGGTCGGTGATGGTATTGCCCGTGTTTTCGGTCTTGAAGGTGCTATGGCTGGCGAGCTGTTAGAATTTGCTAATGGTGTGCATGGTATGGCGTTAAACCTTGAAGAAGATAACGTGGGTGTGGTGTTACTAGGTAGCGACGAAGGCATTAAAGAAGGCGATTCTGTTAAGCTAACAGGGCGTGTTGTTGAAGTGCCTGCGGGCGACGTTATGATAGGGCGTGTTGTTAATGCCCTTGGCGAGCCTATTGACGGCAAAGGTCCGATTAATGCAACGGCAAGCCGCCCAATGGAGCGTGTAGCACCTGGTGTTATTACTAGACAAGAGGTTTCTGTGCCTGTGCAAACAGGTATTAAAGCCATCGACTCTATGGTGCCTATCGGTCGTGGTCAGCGTGAGCTTATCATTGGCGACCGCCAAACTGGTAAAACTGCCATTTGTATTGATACCATCATCAACCAAAAAGGACAAAACCTATTATGCGTATATGTAGCAATAGGTCAAAAAGCATCTACGGTTGCACGTGTTGTTTCTAAGTTAGAGGAAACGGGTGCAATGGATTATACAACAGTTGTTGTGGCAAACGCATCTGATACTGCGCCTTTGCAATATATGGCACCGTATTGTGGTGTTGCTATTGCAGAGGAATGGATGGAGCAAGGCAAGGACGTTTTGGTTATTTATGACGACCTTTCCAAGCACGCCGTGGCGTATCGTGCTATGTCGTTATTGCTTCGCCGTCCGCCGGGACGTGAAGCGTATCCGGGCGACGTTTTCTACCTACACAGCCGTTTGCTAGAGCGTGCGGCACGTCTTAATAAAAATTACGGCGGCGGCTCTATAACAGCATTGCCTATTATCGAAACCCAAGCGGGCGACGTTACGGCATATATACCTACAAACGTAATATCCATCACTGATGGGCAGATTTTCTTGGAAAGCGATATGTTTAACGCTGGTATTCGTCCTGCGGTAAACCCTGGTCTTTCAGTATCACGTGTTGGTGGTTCTGCACAAATTAAAGCTATGCGTCAAATTGCTGGTCCTATTCGTGTAGAACTTGCGCAATATCGTGAGCTTGCGGCTTTTGCGCAATTTGGTTCTGACCTTGACAAAGATACTTTAGAGCGTCTTAACCACGGTTTGCGTATTGTTGAAATCCTTAAACAAGGTCAGTATAAGCCTATGAAGGTTGAAGAGCAAGTTGTGGTATTGTTTGCGGTTACTAACAAGTATCTTTCTGACGTGCCTGTTGAAGATATTGGTGTGTTTGAAGCTGGTTTGTTAAACCACTTCCACTCAAAACATCAAGATATTTTTGATACTATCGTTGAAAAACGTGAGATTACAAAAGAGCTTGATGCAGAGCTTCGTAAGGCGATAGAAGAATACAAACGCAATATGGACTTTAAGTCTGGCGCAAAAACAGCTTATGCTGGTACAGAAGCCGACCTTGAGGAGTCTTTGAAGAAAAATATCGCAGAATCTAAAAAATTGTCGGAAGAAAAATAAGGAGGTGCGTTAAATGGCAACAATGCGTGATATTAAAGGGCGTATACGTTCCGTAACCACCACCAAAAAAACCACAAAGGCTATGAACCTAGTATCTTCTGCCAAAATGGCAAGGGCTAGGGGCAAGCTAAATGCGGCAAACCCTTATTTTAAGTTGGTTCGCAGAGCTATTAGCGAAATTTTGCATACAGAAGTGGCAACGATGGAACATCCTGTTTTTGAAGGTGAACGTGAAATTAAAAAGACATTGGTTGTTGTTATTGCCAATGACCGTGGGCTTTGCGGCGGCTATAACGCCAATGTTACAAAATTGGCGGCAAACCTTGCTGTGCGGTTGACTAACGAAGGCAAAGAAGTTGCATTTTTGACCATAGGCAACAAAGCAAGAGATTTTATGCGTCGTGCCGGCGGAAATATTATTGCCCAATATAATGGGATTTCTGAAAGCCCAACTATAGAAGATGCTAGGGAAATCATTGCTGATATTTTAAGTAAATACGAAAACGAAGAATGTGATGAAGTTTTTGTGTGTTTTACCGAATTTAAATCGGCGATATCCTATATTCCGCAGTCTTTGCGCTTTTTACCTATGAGTCCCAAAGATTTTACGGTTGAAAAAGGCCGTGATATGAGCATTATGAAGTTTGAGCCTTCTGCTAAAGAGGTTTTGGGCTATGCCATACCAAAATATTTAGGTACAGCAATGTACGAATGTATGATAACATCTGCCGCTTCTGGACAAGGTGCGACGATGACGGCAATGGATTCTGCTACAGAAAATGCAGAAAACATAATAGGCGACCTTACGTTAATGCTTAACCGTGTGCGCCAAGCCGCTATTACGCAAGAGATTTCGGAAATTGTAGGCGGAGCAAACGCCCTTGAATAAAATCAAAGGCTGAAAGGAGTTGTAACTTTGACAGGCAAAATTACTCAAATAATAGGCGCGGTTTTGGATATAAAGTTTCCCGTTGATGCTATGCCAAACTTGTATAATGCTGTTGAAATAAAATTTGACGGCGGACACGTTGTGGCAGAAGTAGCGCAACATTTGGGCGACGGCGTTGTTCGTGCAATTGCTATGTCCTCTACTGACGGTCTTACAAGAAATATGGATGTTGTCGATACTGGTGCTGCTATTTCTGTACCTGTTGGCGAGGCGACGCTTGGGCGTATTTTTAACGTATTAGGCGAGGCTATTGATGACAAACCAACGCCTGAAGGCAAGCGTTGGAAAATCCATCGTGAAGCACCTAGCTTTGCAGACCAAGCCGCCGCTGTTGAAATGCTTGAAACGGGCATTAAAGCCGTTGACCTTTTGTGTCCTTATGCAAAAGGTGGTAAAATTGGTCTTTTTGGTGGTGCGGGCGTAGGTAAAACGGTTCTTATTACCGAGCTTATCCGTAACATTGCTACAGAGCACGGTGGTTATTCTGTATTTGCTGGCGTTGGTGAACGTACACGTGAGGGCAACGACCTTTATCACGAAATGGCGGAATCTGGCGTTATTGACAAAACTGCATTATGTTTTGGACAAATGAACGAACCACCAGGTGCTAGAATGAGAATAGCCCTTACGGGTCTTACGATGGCGGAATATTTTCGTGATGAGCAGGGTCAAGACGTTCTTTTGTTCGTTGATAATATCTTCCGTTTTATACAAGCGGGTTCTGAGGTATCTGCACTTTTAGGTCGTATGCCTTCTGCGGTAGGTTATCAACCTACACTTGCTACAGAGGTTGGTATGTTGCAAGAGCGTATTGCTTCTACAAACAAAGGTTCTATTACATCTGTACAAGCGGTATACGTACCTGCGGATGACTATACAGACCCTGCACCTGCTACAACATTTGCCCATTTGGACGCTACTACTGCGCTATCAAGAAGCATTGTTGAGCTTGGTATATACCCTGCGATTGACCCATTGGTATCTACATCAAGAATACTTGACCCTGCTATTTTGGGCGATTTACATTACAACACAGCACGTGGTGTGCAAGAGATTTTGCAACGCTATAAAGAATTGCAAGATATTATTGCCATCTTGGGTATGGACGAATTATCTGAAGCGGATAAAATTGTTGTTGCAAGAGCACGTAAAATTCAACGTTTCTTGTCGCAACCATTCTTCGTAGCAGAAAAATTTACTAACTATCCAGGTCGTTATGTTCCTGTTGTTGAAACTGTGCGTGGTTTTGCTGAAATTTTAGAAGGCAAACACGACCATATTCCTGAGGGGATGTTCCTTACGGCAGGCGGCATAGAAGACGTTGTTCAGCGTTATAAAGATTCTCAACAGTAAAGGAAGGTGTTGCAAATGGCAGAAAGAAGTAAAAAGTTTCGCCTTAGAATTGTAACACCCGCCAAAACATCTATTGATAAAGATGTTGATATGGTGATTATGCAAACGATTGACGGGCAGATTGGTGTGTTAAGTGGACACGAGCCGTTGACAACTGTTTTGGACGTTGGCACATTGCGCTATTATGACGATGAAAAAATTGAGCGTGTAGCGCTTTTGGGTGGTTTTGCAGAAATTAGCCAGAAAGAGGTTGTAATTCTTGCTGATATTGCAGAACATCCAGATGAAATTGATGCCGAGCGTGCAAAACGTGCGGAAGAAAGGGCTCGTAAACGTATTAAAGACCAAGCTGAGGGGCTGGATTATTTACGTGCAGAGCTTGCCTTGCGCAAATCGCTTGTGCGTCAACAGCTTGTAAGCGGACCGCTTACAAGCGAAAAAACAAAAGCATAGATAAATTGAAACAGGCGACTAATAAGTCGCCTGTTGTTGTTTTAGGGTCTGTTTTTTAGATTATGGTATTCTTTTGATACTTGACTGGTAAAATCTGATGTTTGTATCATTAGTGCTTTAAAAACGATACCAACGATGATAATACCAAACCCCCAGCCTGCTATAACCCATCCCGGCCAGAAATGCCTATCATCTGTAAGAAAAAACCAAATAGCCACCAAAAGGATGTTGATAGTAAAATAAAGACCAACGAGGGCTTTGAAGATGGTTTTAAGTATAACCCGTCTCTTTGCCAACCGCATCAAGTAAGTGTCTTTGGCACTGCCAAGATGCGATATGTGGGCATCTAGCACCTTCTGCTCTACATCGTCGTCTGTGTCGGCATTTTCCATTCCTTCAAAAAAGCGGATTGCTTGTTGGTTATCGTCAACCCAATAAGCACGTTGTTGTTTTACAAGCTGAATTGCCCGTCGTGTGTAGGTTGTGCCGATTTTTAGATTTTCCGAATTATATAATGCAACTTTGTTTTCCATTGCTTTCTCCTTTACATATTTAATATTTTAGATACGTCCGCTGTTTTTTAGTATGAGTAACCGACTTCATACCTTTGGGTGCCGCCCCACAAAATTGGTATCTATTAATAAATACGTAAATAAAGCTACAAAGTTTATTTTTTCTTAGACTTCTCTTTGGCTTTTTTTGGCTTTTCTTTTTTGGCTTGCTTTAGTTCGTATTGGGTTTTTGCGCCTTTTACGCTTACTATGTATATGCCGGCAAGCTCTACGTGGAAGGTTTTTTTAACATCTAGTGCACCAAAAACAGTTTTGTCGCACATTAGCGTGATAATTTGCGGACCTATTTTTGCTTTAACAAAATACATTTTTGTTAGCTTTGCTGTCTTTGGCAAATTGTCTGTGACCATTTTTGGCAATTGCACATTTGCGGCTTTATCGTGTTTTTTGTCTATTACATAAATTTGTGCGGGTTGTTTATTTTTTGCCACCATATCTTGTTGTTGAGTATAGCGTTTTGATGCCCAGCGGTTTAAAAAATAAAGACCGACACCAATTGCCGCCAAAACCGCCAAAACAATTAACATTATATCTAACCAACCAAAACCTGTCATTTTATAAATCGCTCCCATTCTTTTCAAAGTAATATTCCAGCATTATAACAGAATTGTTACAGTTTGTCAAAGGAAAATTAAAAACTTTACAGAGAATTGGCTTTATGATATAATTAACGCTTGCGGCTGCAATAAATTAAAGGGGATGGTAACAATTTTATTTAAACGATTAGGACAGATGACGAAGGGGCATTTGTGGCAGGGCGTTTTGGCTTGGTTGTGCCAAGCTGGCTCGGGATTTTTTAACCTTCTTTTTGTGCCTTTGATTCTGGCGATTATCTTTGACAATGTTTTGCAAAACGAACCCATCCAAAACCATACGATGGTTATGTGGTTCGTAAATTTGTTTGGCGGGGTAGAAGGCTGGCAAGAAAATATTTGGTTGGCGGCGGCGGCGCATTTAACAACTGCATTTTTAATTGCTTGTTTTGTGTTTGGGCGACAAAGACTTATTTCGATGTTTAGTGAAAACACCGCAAAACGTATGAAAGACAGACTGTATGACCATATTCAAAAACTGCCTTACAACTATCACGTTCACGCACAAACAGGCGATTTGATTCAACGTTGTACATCTGATGTGGAAACAACACGTCGTTTTTTATCTCAACAAACTATTGAAATTGCTAGAGCGATATTTTTTACTACAGCGGCTTTGATAATGATGATAAGCCTTAATAGAACGCTAACTTTTGTAACATTCGCATTTATGCCAGTTATTTTCCTTTTTTCGTATATCTTTTTCAAAAAGGTTAAACGTGTATTTAAAATGCAAGATGAAAAAGAGGGCGAGCTTACTACGGTTTTGCAGGAATCTATCACAGGTGTACGTGTTGTACGTGCTTTTGGACGAGCAAGGGTCGAGGTAGACAAGTTTGTAGAAAAAAACAACGAATTTAAGACATTGCAGTTTAGACAAATGAAGTTTTTGGCGTGGTTTTGGTCTGCGTCTGACCTTTTGTGCTTTGCGCAAATTGTTACAACATTTGTTGTTGGTATTTATCTTACCCACAGCGGCGATTTGACAATGGGCGGTCTTATTGCATTTAACACTGCTGCTTGGCAAATGGTTTGGCCTATACGTCAGTTAGGGCGTGTTATGAGTGGTTTTGCGACTATGCAGGTTGCTATAGACCGTATTTATGAAGTGCTTGACGAGCCAGCGGAAAAAGATACACCAGGTGCTATTGCTCACGATTTGCGTGGTGATATTGTTTTTGATAATGTGCAGTTTGCGTATGGTGATAGCCGTCAGATTTTTAATGGCATTAGTTTTACTGTTAAAAAAGGCGAAACCATATCGGTTTTGGGTGCTACGGGCAGTGGTAAATCTACGCTAATGCTTTTGTTGCTACGTCTTTATGACTATAAAGGCGGGTCTATTACTGTTAACGGTAAAGAGTTGCGTACAATATCGAAAGAGCATTTGCGCAAGGCTGTAGGTATTGTTTTGCAAGAACCTTTCTTATACTCCCGTACTATTAAGAATAATTTGGAAATGGCGAAGGAAGATGTTAGTCAAGACGAAATGTTTGACGCAACACGAACGGCTTCTGCACACGGGTTTATTAAGGAGTTTGAAGAAGGTTATGACACAATGGTTGGCGAGCGAGGCGTAACGCTGTCTGGCGGGCAAAAACAACGTGTGGCTATTGCTAGGACTTTAATCAAAAATAGTGAGATGTTGATTTTTGATGACAGCCTCTCTGCCGTGGATACAGAAACAGACGCACAAATTCGTGATGCTTTGTCAAAACGCAACAAAGATGTTACGACATTTATTATATCACAACGCATTACAACACTAATGAATGCCGACCGTATTTTTGTTATCGAAGAAGGCAAGTTGGCGGATGTTGGCACGCATAGCGAGCTTATTGAACGTGATGGGCTTTATAAGCGGATTTGGGATATACAGTCTATGTTGGAAGCGGAGATGTAGCTGATTATGGTCAACATTTCATTAGTCAAATGCACAAAGTTGTGCATTTGACTAGCTTGGCATAGAAAATATTTTTGCTGATACCGTTTTGCGAAATGCACGAAGTCAATACGTTCTAGAGAAAATTGGCTTTGTATGAACTCATAACGATGCCAATTTTAAGCATTATGTTTTTCCAAAAGGAGGGAATTAATTGAATCATTTTGAAGAGCAAGAATATAATAAGGGGTTTGATGCAAAGGTTTGGAAGAAGCTCTTGCAGTTTTGTATGCGTTATAAGGGTATATTTTTTGTATTGTTTTTGTCTGCGGCATTGTTGGCGGTGGCTGGTGCTGTTTATCCTATGATGGTGCGCTATGCTATTGATAATTTTGTTGATTTGCAGTTTGTGGAAGCTACAGGCGAATATGTTCGCAATTTGGACGGCTTGCCAAGGTTTATTGCATTTTTAGGCGGATTAATGGCTTTTCAGGCTGTATGTGTTTTTGTGTTTATTTATACAGCGGGCAAAATTGAAAACTATGTAGCAGCGGATGTGCGTGAGGCGACTTTTCATCACATACAAAACCTATCGTTTACTTATTTTGACAATACCCCAACGGGCTGGATAATGGCACGTTTAACGTCCGACACACACGGCATTGGCAATATTTTGTCTTGGGGCTTTTTGGATGTTGTGCATAGCATTTTTATGCTTATATTTTATATTGTATTTATGTTTATTATCGACTGGCGTTTGGCTTTGGTAATGCTTGCTATTATGCCGATTTTAGCCATAATATCCATATATTTTCAGCGAATATTGCTAAAAGCACATCGCGAAAGCCGCAAGAAAAATTCAAAAATTACAGCAAGTTATAACGAAGGCATTACGGGTGCAAAAACTACAAAGACGCTTTTGCGGGAATACCGCAATTATGAGGATTTTATGGGCTTAACGGGTGCTATGCGCAAGGCTTCTGTGCGTGCGGCTACTATTTCTGGGTTATATTTTCCTATAGTTTTGTCATTTGCTGGTATTGCGGTTGCAATTATTTTAGGGCAGGGCGGTACTTGGGTAATAGCTGGCGGTACATTTACCTTTGGAACATTGACGGCTTTTATGCTTTATGCAGGGTCTATGAGCGAACCGATAAGCCAGATTGCAAGGGTAATGAGCGAAATGCAGGGTGCGCAAGCGTCGGCAGAGCGTACAATTTCTTTACTTGAAAGCACGCCTGATATTGTGGATAGACCTGATGTTATCGAAAAATACGGTGATTTTGAAAACCCAAAACCCGAAAATTGGGAAGAAATTGAAGGTCGTATTACTTTTGATGATGTAACATTTAGATATAAGACTGGCGAGCAGGTTTTGTCACATTTTAGTTTAGATGTTAAGCCCGGCGAAAAAATTGCATTGGTTGGTGAAACGGGTAGCGGTAAGTCAACAATAATTAATCTTTTATGTCGTTTTTACGAACCTGTAGAAGGTTGTGTGCTTATTGACGGAGTGGATTACCGTGAACGCTCGCAGATATGGTTACAGTCTAATTTGGGCTATGTTTTGCAGGCTCCGCATTTATTTTCGGGCAGTATTCGTGAAAATATCCGCTATGGAAACCTTGAAGCCACCGAGGATGAAATTATCGAAGCGGCAAAAACTGTGGACGCTTATGACTTCATTACCAAAATGGACAAAGGATTTGACAGCGATGTTGGGGAAGGTGGCAACCGCCTTTCTACAGGGGAAAAGCAGCTTATTTCTTTTGCTCGTGCTATAATTAAAAATCCTGCGATTTTTGTGCTTGACGAGGCTACGTCGTCTATTGATACGCAAACTGAAGCGAAAATTCAAGCGGCTATTTTTAAGATTTTGGAAGGACGTACATCTTTTATTGTGGCGCATAGGCTGTCCACAATACGCCATTGCGACCGCATTTTGGTTATTGATAACGGCAGAATTTTAGAGCAGGGGACGCATAGAGAGCTACTTGCGCAAAAAGGGCATTATCATAGTCTTTACACCAATCAGTTTAAAAAAGAGGAACTGGAAAAGCAGTTGCGTAATTAATGCTTGTTATTTTTTACAGTATTGTTATATTATATAAAAAAAGTGTTATTAATAGGGTGGCAGATTGTTGCCCTATTTTTATTGATTTTTGTGTTGCCAAGATGTAAATATTGTGTTATAATTGATATGTTACCAAAATCTTACTTCCTAGGGGGAGAATATTATGCAAATGTATTGGAATTTGGACGATTTGTACACGTCTTTTGAATCGCCAGAGTTTTTAGCGGATTTTGAGGCGGTAAAGCCTACTATTGCCGAATTTACGGCTTGGGCGCAAGAGAATTTTGCCAGCACAGATAATGCGGGCGAAAAGTTAACCGAGTACATCAACAAGCTAAACGGCAACAAAACTTTTATGAAGATGATTGTTTTTTGTATGCTTCATATTTCGGCAGATGATGACAACCAAGCCGCAAAGCGTTATATGGGGCAATTGCAAATGGGGCTTGCCGCTATGGCTACACCTCGTGTATTGTTTCAGTCATATGTGGGCAAACTGGACAATTTGCAAGAGCTAATTGACAAATACCCCGTTTTAAAAGAGCACGAGTTTATTTTAAATGAAATTAAATCTAAAAACCAATATTTGCTTAGCGAAAAAGAGGAAGTTGTTTTTGCTAAAATGCGCACCACGGGCTCTACCGCTTGGAATGATATGAAAGAGGCATTATGTGCCACATTAATGATACCTGTTGTGGTTGAAGGTGAAGAAAAAGTTTTACCGCTTACTGCCATCCGAAATATGGCATATGAAGCTAATGCCGAAACCCGCAAAGCCGCATACGAAGCCGAGATTAAGGGCTATGAACAAATTGAAAAAGCTGTTGCAGGCGCATTAAACGCTATTAAGGGCGAAGTTATTACAAATGCAGATATGCGTGGTTATGACAGCGTTTTGCAGATGACTTTGGTTGAAGCTAGAATGGAAAAAGAAACCCTTGACGCTATGATTGGCGCAATGGAGGACTTTTTGCCGACCTTACGCCGTTATTTCAAGAAAAAAGCTGAAATTTTGGGACATAAGGATGCTTTGCCTTGGTATGATTTGTTTGCGCCTGTAGGTAAAGTGGAAATGAAATTTAGCTACGAAGAAGCCTGCGACTTTGTTTTGGAAAACTTCTATAAATTTAGCCAAAAATTAGGAGATTTTACAAAATACGGTTTGGAAAATGGTTGGGTTGATGCGCCTGTGCGTAAAGGCAAGCGTGGCGGTGCTTTTTGTGTAAATATTCACGCAATAGGGCAAAGTCGTGTTCTTCTTAACTTTGATGGCTCTTTTAGTGATGTCACTACTTTTGCACACGAATTTGGACACGCCTATCACGGAGATTGCTTAAAAGAAAAATCAAATCTAAACAGCAATTATACTATGCCTATTGCCGAAACCGCTTCAAACTTCTGCGAAACAATAATATTTAACGCCGCCGTTGCTAATGCTAGTGATGATGAGAAATTTGTATTGCTAGAAGGCGCAATTTCTGATGCTTTGCAGGTGGTTGTTGATATTTATTCACGTTATTTATTTGAAACAAAATTGATTGAAAAGCGCAAGCAAGGACCATTGTCTGTCGAAGAAATTAAAGAATTGATGTTACAAGCACAAAAAGATGCTTATGGTGATGGGCTTGACCACAAATGTTTGCACCCTTATATGTGGATTAACAAACCGCATTATTACTTTGCAGAGCGTAATTTCTATAATTTCCCATATGCTTACGGTATGATGTTTAGCCAAGGCTTGTATGCACAGTATCTTATCGAAGGCGATAGCTTTATTGAAAAATATGATAATTTGCTTGCGGCTACAGGTTCTGCTTCGCTTGAAGAAGTGGGAGATTTGGCAGGAATTGATGTACGCAAAAAAGATTTTTGGGTTAATTCGTTGAAGTTGGTTGAAGAAAAAGTAAACGAGTTTTGCAAATAATACAATATCTTACTGAAAATGCCGCTGTGGATGATATAATCATTCACAGCGGAGATTTCCTATGCTTTGTATCTGAAGAATCAAACATAAATTTTGGGAGGAAAATAAATGTCCGAATTAAAAACAAGAGAACAAATTGCGCCAGAGTTTAAATGGAATATCGCAAGCATTTTTGAAACAGATGAAGCGTGGGAAGCGCAAGCAGAAGCTATACCCGCAATGCTTGGCGATTTTAAAAAGTATGAAGGAAAGGTAACCGAAAGCGGCGAAACGCTTTTAGCTTGCCTTGAAGCCGCTGGTGTCATAGAAAAGGCAACGTATCACGTGTTTTTGTACGCTGGGTTAAAAGGTGATGAGGACACGGCTAATCCAAAATACCAAGGTATGCGTGACAAATCAAGAGGCTTAGCAACACAAATGTCTGCCGCAACCAGCTTTCTGCAACCAGAAATTGTCGCCGCAGGTGAAGAAAAAGTAGCAAAATGCGTTGCATCAATAGCGGGGCTAGAGCTATATAAACATTACTTTGCCGATATTTTCCGTGAACAAAAGCATATTCTAACACCCGACAAAGAAGAAATTATGGCGAAAGCAGGCGAGGTCGGCAATGCTTCACATATGATTTATAATATGATTACACAAACAGATATGGTGTTTGGCAAGGTTACAGATAGCAACGGCAAAGAATATGAGGTTACCAACGGAAGCTATGGCAGTCTAATGCAAAGCACAGACCGCATATTGCGCAAAAATGTACAAGAACTATATTACGACACACATATTAAACAAAAAAACACAATTGCAGAAGCCTATAATTACGCTGTAAAAAATGATAATTTTGTGGCTGGCGTTCGTAATTACGATTCTGCACTTGCTCACGCATTGTCAAACTACAATATCCCAAAAGATATTTATACCAACCTAATTAAAACAATTGGTGACAATATCCATCTTTTCCACCGCTATTTAGAGCTTCGCAAGCGCTGTCTTGGTGTTGATACGCTAGAATTTCACGACATTTACGCACCAATGGTTAAAGATGCTGATGTAAAAATGAATTGGGAAGAAGCCAAACAAGCCGTTTATGAAGGCGTTGCCGCATTGGGTAAAGAATATCAAGAGCTTATTAAAAAATGCTACAGCGAAAATTGGATAGACGTGTACGAAAACAAAGGCAAAGCAACGGGCGCATACAATTGGGGCTCTTATGGTATGAAGCACCCATTTGTGCTAATGAATTATGACGATACAATTGGTGATATGTTTACTCTTGCTCACGAGCTTGGCCACGCTATGCATAGTCATTATACACATAGCAACCAACCACAGGTTTACGGGCATTACACCATATTTTTAGCAGAAATTGCATCCACTGTAAACGAGGCTTTGGTTATGGAGCATATGCTTGCAAACACTGACCCTGTGGCAGAAAAAACTAAATATTGTTATCTGCTTAACGAGTTTTTAGAAGGTTTTAAAGGAACCATCTTCCGACAAACAATGTTTGCAGAATTTGAAATGCTAACACACGAAATGGCGGAGCGTGGCGAACCATTAAATAGTCAGTCGTTAAACAATCTATACAAATCTTTGCTTGAAAAATATTTTGGTGATAAAATTGTTATTGATGACCGCATTGTTTACGAATGGAGCCGTATACCGCATTTTTATCGTGCTTTCTATGTATACCAATATTCAACAGGTTATGCTTCTGCTATGGCTTTTTCTAAGGCGATACGTGAAGAAGGTGCGCCTGCTGTGGAGAAATATTTAGGCTTGTTAAAAAGCGGTTCGAGCGATTATTCAATAGAGCTTCTTAAAAAAGCGGGGCTTGATATGACAACACCTGCGCCAATACAGGCGGCAATGGATGTTTTTAAAGATATTCTTGACCGTTTTGAGAGGGCTTTAGAAAATTAACAACATTAAAAAAGGTGGTAACCTACCGCCTTTTTTAATGCGAAAAAACTTGCAAAACCCTGTTTGTTTTGGTAGAATGAAGCTATACTAATTTTTGTGAGGTAGATTGTGATATGTATAGATATTTAACGGTTACAGCAATTGTGGTTGCGGCGGGTAATGGCTCACGTTTTGGCGAAGGCTTGCCTAAACAGTTTTTGATGTTGGGCAATATGCCTGTTTTGGGGCATAGTTTGATGGCGTTTGACAAAAATACTTATATAGACAGGATTGTTATTGTGGTTTCGCAAGAGCATTTGATGATGTGTGAAGATATGGTAGAACAATTGCGGCTTGTTAAACCTTGCGATGTGGTTGTTGGTGGCGCAAACCGTCAAGAATCTGTACGCAATGGGCTTTTACAACTTGACGAAAAATGTATGGATGGCATTGTGCTAGTGCACGATGGCGCAAGACCTTTTGTGGAAGGCGAGGATGTTTACGCATTGCTTTCTGCGGCATATGACTATCAGGCGGCAACGCTTGGTTTGCCTGTTACGGATACAATAAAAGTAGCTGATTTTGAAATGAGCATTGAAAAAACCTTGCAACGTGATAATCTTTTTACAGTACAAACGCCGCAGGCTTTTAAGGCGGATGTACTGATAAAAGCGCACAAACAAGCAAAGGAAGCAGGACGCACAAAATCTTGTTATGACGATTGCCAATTGGTAGAAAAAACTGGCATTGCACCAAAAATTGTAACAGGAAGCCCAAATAATATAAAAATAACACACGCAGTTGATATTCATATAGCAAGAAGTATTTTAGAGGGGGAAAAATAGATGAAAAAAAGATTTGTTGCAAGCCTTGTTGCCATTTCTACCTTGACGGCTGTTTTTGTAGCTGTAACGGCTGTTTTGGTTGCCAATGCAGGTGGAACTTGGTGGATACCAACGGTTAGCGGTGTTGTTTTGTTGGGTATTATTAATGGGCTTGGCTCTAGTTTATTTCAGAATATCAATATATCTATAAATAATACAAAAAATCTTACCGAAAAGGTCGCAAGAGGTGATAATTTAAGCCGCTTAGACTTAGCGGCTAGTGATGATACATTCGATGAAATTAATGCAAATTTAGAGCAGATTTCTGCTGAAATTACCAGTTTTAAAGAAGCTGATAAAGTTGCACAAAAACAGATTTCAGAACTATTAAGCGATATTGGAATTATTAATGATGCGGTTGACAAAATTGTGGCGGGAGAAGCACGCATTAATGTCGGCGGTATTGGAATGAATCAAAGACGTGCAAATTTGCAGACTTTAGAGAATTTGATAAAGCATTTGCAATTGGTGCAAAATGATATGAATGCAATTTTCTTATCTGCAAAATCTGGTAATCTTGATAATTATGTTGCAGTAGATAAATATAAAGGTAAATGGAAAGAAATTGCAGCAAATGCAAATGAAGCAAACAATATTGTTTCAGCTGTTGTAACTGATGTAAACAATGCGCTTGCAAAGCTGGCAAAGGGGGACTTGTCGGCAAAGATGACAGTAGGCAATATTGGCGATTATCAAAAACTGCGCAATCAGTTTAATTCAACAACAGCGGCATTGTCGAAGTATGTTAACGAAACACATAACTCATTAGGCAATCTTAGGGCAAATTCACAGCCAATGGGCGATTTTCCGCAGGATTTTGGAAAGATTAGGGATGCTATTGTTGCGGCCTCCGAGCGCTTGGATAATGACGGCGATGGTGGGCGGAAAGGGTCGGCTGTTCCTACAAAGATAATGCCAAAAACAATGCCGATTGTGGAGAAGGTGGCGGACAAACCTAAAACAAGCGGTGCTGCGTCATTTAATCGTATGTCGGGTGCATATAAGCCCAAAGTATCATCGCAAACAGGCACGCACGATTTTTTAAAGAATGACTTTGGGAAGTATTGATACTAATCCTAATTTAAAATCCTGTTTTAAAGTGGGTTAGTGTGATGAGGATGAATAATTGAAGCGTGTTTCGTTCAAAGAACCTATAACATTGATTTTTGGCGTAATTTTGGCGGTTTTATCTGCCGCTATTTGTATGCAGATAATGGGGCAATTGGGTACCGCACCAAACACATCGCTAATTGGTGCGGTTTTGATAATGATAGTGGCAAAAATACCGCTTGGTATGGTCAGGCTCTTAAAGAATGTCGAGCGGCAGAATTATGTGCTTTCTATCGCATCTTCAGCAGGCTTTACGGCGGCAAATTGTGGCTTTGTGGCAATAGCAACAGTTTTTATTATGGGACGCAATGATTTGATTGTACCTATATCTTTTGGCGTGCTTTTTGGTAGTATGATAGCTGTTTTTGCTATGGGTCGGCTGTTTGATACAAAGGTTTTTCCTGCCCGTGGCGCTTGGCCTATGGGTGTCGCCGTTGCAACCGCCTTGCAAGCAGGCGATGAAGGCGGCAAAAAGGGATGGCAGTTGTTGCAGGGGCTTGTTTTTGGAGCGGTTCTTAGTTTTTTTGGCATACCTGCGGCGGGCATTGGTATCGCTTTTATAGCAAATATGCTAACAATGGTGGCTTTAGGTATTGGTATGATTTTGCGGGGATATTCGCAGTATATATTTGGCGGATTTGATATAGGGCAGAGCAATATTGCGCAAGGCATTATGATTGGTGCAGGGGTTGTTGCATTAATACAAATAATAAGAGTTATTAAAAATCCTAATAAAGCGGAGCGAGATTATAAAAATATTGGAAATGATAGGGAAACAAGAAAGGCCTTAATTGGTTCTGTGGGTTTGTTTGTTATTGGTGCGGTTCTAGTTGCGCTTATAACAGGTGCATTTAGTGATATGGGCATCGGTATGTCTGTTTTATGGGTAGTTTTTGCGGGTGTTACGGCAGTTGTTACAATGGTGCTGACGGGTACGGCTTCAATGCATTCAGGTTGGGGGCCTGCTTTTGCAGTGGTAACAATATGCCTTACAATAGGTATGTTAATAGGCTTTTCGCCTGTAGCTTTGGCGGTATTGGTAGGTTATATAGGTGCGGTTGGTATGCCGTTTGCAGACACAGGAATAGGTTTAAAAGCAGGCTGGATTATACGCGGCGAAGGCGTAGACCCAGAAAATGAACGCTATGGACGGCGGCAACAGGTCATTATCAAGCAGTTTGGCGTAGTTATTGGCGTTGGTATGGCGGTTGTTTTTGGCGTAATGCTTGCAAATAACGATATTTTGCCGCCTATGAGTGTTTTTTACGCAAGCAAGACGGCAAGCACCGTTAGTCCCGAATTAATATGGGAATTAGTCATTTGGGCGATACCTGGTGCAATTTTGCAATTGGTTTTTGGCAACAAAAGCGTTGGACTAATGCTTGCTACGGGATTGTTGATAAATAACCCAATTTTTGGCATAACATTGCTTGCGGCGATTGGCTTGCGGCTTATTATAGGTACGAAGCATACAGCGGTGCGGGCTCCTGGCTTAATTGCGGGCGATGGGCTGTTTGGCTTTGGTGCAAATATTTTTAGGGCATTCTTTTAGATATGGAGGAAAATGCGATGAATAAGAGGATTTTTAAGATAGAAGGTATGACTTGTGCGTCCTGTGCGAAGTCTATTGAGCGTACTGTGCGGCGCATTGAAGGTGTTTCGGTTGGTGATGTTAATTTTGCAACTGAAAAATTGACTTTAGAATATGATGCGGCGGTTGTTTCTGTGGTTGCTATTATTGAAAAGGTTAAGAAGGCGGGTTTCGAGCTATTAGAGGAAGAGTCTGCCGACAAAGAGGCATTGCGCAAACAAGAAGAAATTGCGGGGTTACGTAAAAGGTTGATAGTTTCAGCTATTTTTACCTTACCGTTATTTATTATCGCAATGGGACCGCACGCATTGCATTTGTTTGGTCGCCCTGATGTACATCATTGGATTTTACATAATTTTGCGTGGCAAAACACGGTTATACAGCTTGCTCTTACATTGCCCGTGGTTATTGTAAACTGGAAAATTTACACACGTGGTTTTAATGCTTTGTTTGTAAAGCGTAGCCCAAATATGGACTCGCTTATTGCAAAAGGCACTGCGGCGGCTTTTGTATATAGTCTTTATTTAACGGGCGCAAATATTTTTGCGGGTGCGAATTATGAACCTTTCTATGAAATTGTTGGTGTAATTTTAACGCTTATTGTTATGGGTAAATTTATGGAAGCTGTGGCAAAGGGCAAAACAGGCGAAGCGATTAAAAAGCTGATGAGGCTTGCGCCAAAGACGGCGAAAGTTGTGCGTAATGATGAAGAAATTGAAGTGCTTATTGACGAGGTTGTCGTTGGTGATGTAATCATTGTTAAGCCAGGCGAAAAAATGCCTGTGGATGGTGTAGTGATAGAAGGTGCGACAAGCGTTGATGAATCTATGCTAACTGGCGAATCTATGCCTGTTTCAAAAGGTGTTGGTGATGAGATAATAGGTGCTAGTATCAATAAAAATGGCTCTATTAAGTATAATGCGACGAAGGTTGGCAAAGATACTGCGTTATCACAAATTATTAAATTGGTTGAAGAAGCGCAGGGTAGTAAAGCCCCAATTGCGGCACTTGCAGACGCTATCAGCGAGAAATTTGTACCCGCCATTATCATCATAGCTTTTGTTAGCCTTGCTGGCTGGTTTTTCTTTGGCGGTGATTTTATTGCGGCTAATGCTAATGGTGAGCCAAGTACGATTTGGTTTGCTATGTGTATTTTTATTGCAATACTTATTGTGGCTTGTCCTTGTGCTTTAGGGCTTGCAACACCAACGTCTATTATGGTTGGTACGGGCAAAGGCGCGCAAAATGGTGTGCTGATTAAAAGTGGAGAATCTCTTGAAACAGCGTATAAAATCAAAACAGTGGTATTGGATAAAACAGGCACGATAACTGTTGGCAAACCGCATGTTACGGATATTGTGGTTTTTGGAAATTATTCACAAGAAGAAATTTTGCGTTTTGCGGCTTCGGCAGAAAAGCGTTCGGAACATCCTTTGGGTGAGGCAATAGTCAATAAGGGTATTGAAGATGGTTTGGAGCTTATCGAGGTTGAAACCTTTACATCCATAACAGGACAGGGGATTGAGGTTGTTATTGAAGGTAAGTTTGTACAAATTGGAAATATTCGATTGATGGGCGATAAAATGAGGTCGGATGAAAAGTGTAAAGCGGATGGTCTAGCAGAGCAAGGCAAAACGCCGATGTATATGGCAATAGACGGCGAAATTGCGGCGATTATTGCTGTTGCTGATATTATAAAACCCGATAGCCGTGAAGCTGTGGAAAAGTTGCAATCTATGGGTATTGAGGTAATAATGTTGACGGGCGACAATGCCCAAACGGCGGCGGCTGTGGCGAAAGATGCTGGTATTGCACAGGTTATTGCAGAGGTTTTGCCAGGGGATAAAGCGCAGACCATTAAAGATTTACAGACGAGTGGCAAAAAGGTTGCAATGGTGGGTGACGGCATTAATGATGCGCCAGCTTTGGTGCAGGCGGATGTTGGCATTGCCATTGGCGGCGGTACGGATATTGCAATGGAATCTGCGGATATTGTATTAATGCGTGGAAATTTAACGTCGGTTGCATCGGCAATTACACTTTCCCGCAAAACTATTAATAATATTAAGCAAAACTTGTTTTGGGCATTTTTCTATAATGTGCTATGTATTCCTGTTGCTATGGGCGTTTGGTTTTTGTTTGGAGGACCGCTGTTAGACCCGATGATTGCGGCGATTGCTATGTCTTTATCTTCGGTGTCGGTATTATTAAATGCTTTGCGTTTGCGGAGGGTTAAAATATGATAGCCAGCGAACGTAGGGAAAAGATTTTGGAAGCGATAAAACAAAGCAATATGCCGATTAGCGCAAGCACTTTGGCGCAGGATTTTGGCGTTACAAGACAGGTTGTTGTGGGTGATGTTTCGTTATTACGTGCGGCTGGCAATGAAATTATTGCTACGGCAAGGGGATACATTTTTCCTACTGTAAAAAGCATTAATCAATTTTTAGGCACAATTGCTTGTAAGCACGATATACAAGACACGCATAAAGAGTTGCAGACTATTGTAAGTTTGGGCGCAACGGTTATAAATGTTACGGTAGAGCACGAATTGTACGGTGAAATAACGGGTAATTTGAATATTAGCACCCACAAAGATATTGATGAATTTTTTGGGCGGGTAAATTCGTCAAAAGTGCGACTTTTGGCGGATTTAACAGATGGTGTACATCTACATCAAATTGCCTGTCGTGATAAAGAGCATTTTGAACAATTGCAAAAGGCTTTGGAAGTAGAGGGCGTTTTATACAAAGATTAAAAATAATGCTTGACAAGAAAAAGTTCCTATGATATACTATACATATGTCTTGACACATAATAGGAGGGATTTTTTATGGAAGTATCAAAATACCACAATCATATTTTTAAGATTGTTTCGGCGGGGCTGTTGATTGCTATTGGTATGATTATACCGTTGTTTTCGCCTTTGCAGTTTGTTGTAGAACCTGCGTCTTATACGCTTGGCGTGCATATACCAATATTTATTGCGATGTTTATATCGCCAAAGGTAGCTTTTGCGGTAGCGGTTGGCACAACGCTTGGTTTCTTGTTTCGTGGGTTGCCTATAACTATTGTCATACGTGCGGCTAGCCATATTTTGTATGCAACGGCAGGGTCTATGTATTTGGCCCGTATTGACAAAATTGCTTTCAAAGGTTTTAAATTGCGGGTTTTTTCTTTTATAATTGCAATTGTTCACGCTGTAGCTGAAACTGTCGCAATTTTAGTGTTTTATATTGCCACGGGTTTTCCTGCCAATCAGGGTGCGTTGTGGGTTTTCGGTTTTATTGGACTTGGTACGGTAATACACAGTATGGTGGATTTTGAGCTGGCTAATGTTATACGGCGGGCTTTGCAAATGCAACCGCATTTTAGGCAGATGATAAAGTCGTAAAAAGAGATGTTGCTTTACGATGATTTATTTGTAAAAAATAAAATTAGCGGTGTTCCTATAATGAACAAGCCTGCTATTGCACCTAACATAATCGGCAATCCAAATGATGCACCATCAGGGTTGCCGCTTGTTGTCCACGCCAAAACAAGTGCCGATATGGCAAATGCCGAGCCGATTATGAAGCCGATTATTAGTATTGCACCCTTAATACTTTTCTTTTTACTATTGTTATCCATATGCTCCTCCGAAGTTAAAATAAAGCCGCCCAAAACTAACTGGGCGGCTGTTTTTGTTAGATTAAGCAGCTGGCTTGGCTTTTGGTTTTTGAGCAAAAGACAAGAATTTTTGTAAATGCAGGCCGATATGTATGCCTGTAAAATAAAATGCTGCCCAAGAAGTAATTGTGTGCCAAAAAGAGATTGTAGAGCTTGGACCATATGGCGTGATACCGACAGTGCCAGAGGCAATAAGGGATGTTGGACCGACAGAAACACCAGTGCTAAGACCCCACAAGATGCCTGTGATGATAGATGCAGACATTGTGATGCAAACAATAATCATCATAAAGAATTTTGCTTTTGTTGCGGCATTTGCTTTAGCCCATGCTTTTGCAGTGCCTGTGAGCCATTTGAAGTTAAGAGCGATGTGTATGATGAAAAGCACGGCAAGAATGCAACCAAATAGCATATGCCAAGTTACAAAGTGCCAATTCCATCCTAAAAACTCCCAAGCTCTGCCGATGTCGGCGTGTCTTGCCAAATACGGCGTAAGCATAAGACCGATAAGGCAGATGAACATCAAAATGTCCTTGATTAAGCTAAAACGCTTAACATTCATTTGAAATTCCTCCATTTCAAATACGAGCATAACGCTCGAAAATAATATAATGTAAGTATTGTATCATCTAAGACAAGATATGTCAATAGTTTATCAATAATTTTTTTCAAATTTTTTTCAAGATTATTACAAAGATGTTTCAGTGGCGTGATTTTTGTAGGCTTGCTTTTTTATTTAAAAGGGTGTATAATGACTAAATGTTTTGGTGATGGGGAGGTTCTTATGGAAAATCACAATAAATATTATATAGAAAAATTGGCGCAGATTAATGCGGCGGCAGGGATAGAAAAACCCACGGCTTGCGTGGTTACATATGGATGTCAAATGAATGCAAGAGATAGCGAGAAGTTTTCAGGTATGCTTTTTGAGATGGGATACGATTTGACAAATGATGAGCAAGCGGCGGATTTAGTTATTTTTAACACCTGTTGTGTGCGTGAAAATGCGGAAAATAAGCTGTATGGAAATTTGGGTAACCTGAAAGAAAAAAAGCGTGCAAACCCGCATTTTAAGATAGTTTTGGCGGGATGTATGATGCAACAAGATATTGTTGTTGATAAAATAAAACAATCGTACAATTTTGTTGATGTTATTTTTGGTACGCATAATATATATCGCTTTCCCGAGCTATTGTATAGCCATTTTGAAACGGGTGACAGCATTGTGGATGTTTGGGAGAACGCTACAGAGATTGTGGAAGATTTGCCTAGTTTGCGCGAATATCCTTTTAAAGCAGGGGTAAATATAATGTATGGTTGTAATAATTTTTGCACATACTGCATTGTTCCGTATGTTCGTGGTAGGGAAAGAAGCCGTAAACCCGCTGATATTTTGGCTGAAATTAAGGTTTTGGCGGCGAATGGTGTTACAGAGATTATGCTTTTGGGGCAAAATGTTAATTCGTACGGTATTGGTTTGGAATGTGGCACTACCTTTGCGCAGTTATTGTATATGGTAAACGATGTGGAAGGTATAGCTAGAATACGATTTATGTCCAGCCATCCGAAGGATATGACAGATGATGTTGTCTTTGCAATGCGTGATTTACCTAAGGTGTGCAAGATGTTGCATTTGCCTTTTCAGGCGGGGTCCAGCCGTCTTTTGAAGCTGATGAACCGTAAACATACCAAAGAATGGTATATTGATTTAATTGACCGTGTAAAGGCTAATATACCTGATATTGCGCTTACAACAGATATTATGGTGGGTTTTCCAGGTGAAACTGAGGAGGATTTTCAACATACCCTTGATGTGGCACGACACGTACGTTTTTCTAGTGCTTTTACATTTATTTACAGTCGACGACACGGTACCCCAGCGGATTTGATGGAAAACCAAGTGGATGAAAATGTTGTGAAAGATAGGTTTAATAGACTTGTGACAGAGGTTAATGCAATATCGCTAGAGCTTAATGAAGGGCGTGTTGGTAAGACACTTTCTATTCTTGTTGAAAGCGAAGGCAAAAATGGCGTGCTAAACGGGCGTGCGGATGATGGGTCTTTAGTGCATTTTGAGGGCGATAAGGCTTTGATTGGGAAGTATGTGGATGTGAGAATAACCGAAGCAAAGACTTTTTATTTGATAGGAGAGCAAGTGCAATGACGATTTTTGAAGAAAAGGCAAAAGAGCTTGCGGATGATATTTTGCGGTCGGAATTATCAAAGGATTTTGCGGATGCGCAAGCGGCGGCAGAAGCTAATCCTGATGATGAAGCAGCTATGGCAGAATTTTTGCAATTGCGAACCGAATATTATAATTTAATAAACTCTGTTTTGGCTACCATTAAGTCGGTTTTAGGTGATGTGCCGAAAAAATCTTGCTGTGGCGGCGGATGTTGCCGCAAGGGAGGCGAGCAATGAGATATTCGCCGATGATGCGACAATATTTGGAAATAAAGGACAAACATAAGGATAGAGTGTTATTTTTTAGACTTGGTGATTTTTACGAATTGTTTTTTGGTGATGCGCAGATTGGTGCAGATGTCTTGGGCTTGACTTTAACAAGCCGAGAATCTGGTGATGGTAAGATTTTGATGTGTGGGATGCCACATCACGCCGCTATAGAATATATTGAAAAATTGGTACAAGCGGGATATGATGTTGCTGTTTGCGAACAAACTGACGAAGAAAAAGATGGGATTATGCGGCGTGAAGTTGTGCAGATTTATACAGCAGGCACGATGTTTTTGCAGAACGACAAATGCAACTACGTGATGTCTATTTGCCTTTATAATAAAGCGTTTGGCGTTTCTTATTGTGATGTATCTACAGGTGAATTTTATACAACAAGCATTAAAAATTTTGAAAATCTTGTTGATGAAATTTTGAAAGTTAGTCCGAACGAAATTATTACTTGCCCTGATTTTGCGAATGGTTTTGATATTGAGAGTATAATTAAGATTAAGCCAAAAACAATACAATCTTGGGAATTTTTAGCACATAAGGCTAACAAAAGGCTTTGCGGACATTTTAATGTGGCTAGCTTGTCGGTCTTTGGCGTGGTACCGAAAGCGGCGGTGCTTGCGGCTGGCGGACTTTTGGAGTATTTAAAATATACCCAGTTAAATTCGTTGTTACATATTAATAGAATCACACCATATAATAATGATGCTTTTATGGCATTGGACAAGTATACAAGACGCAATTTAGAATTATTTGAAAACCTTGCTGATAGAGAGTTAAAAGGCAGTTTGTTATGGGTGCTAGATGAAACACAAACGGCGATGGGCGGCAGATTATTGCATAAATGGCTATCGCAACCGCTGATGAATATTGACGAGATAAAATCACGTCAGGAAGCTATAAGAGAATATAAAGAGCATAGCGGATGGCTTGAAAGTGTACGCAGCAATCTAAAGAATATTGCAGATTTGGAGAGATTTTGCGCAAAGATTGTATATAAGCGTGTTAATGGGCGGGATTTGTTGGCTTTGCAAAAATCTTTAAGTGCTATACGCGATTTGTTTATGGGTGAAAAACCTATAAAATCTAGTTTGAACAGATATTTGTTTGAAGAAGCAGATGCCTTAGATGATATTTTTAATTTGATTGATGGAAAAATTTTGGATAATGTAAGTAATGCGATAGATGAGGGCGGGATTTTTGCATATGGCTACAATGCAGAGTTGGATACTGCAAAAGTTCGGCAAAACCAGCTTTATGGACAGTTGGCTCAATATGAAGCTAAGTTAAAAGAAGAATTGAACATCAAAGGCTTAAAAGTGGGTCAAAACAAGGTTTTTGGGTATTACATTGAAGTTCCTAATTCGCAAAAGGCAAGGGTTTCTGCAGATTTTATATCACGTCAAACTTTGGCGAATGCACAGCGATATTCCAGCGAAACTCTAAAGCAGATAGAAATAGATATTTTAACAGCTACTGAAAGTGTTATTAATCTGGAATGTGCTTTGTTTATGGTGCTTCGTAACGAAATTGTCAAAAAGGTACCGTGCATACAACAAACGGCGCATATGCTTGCACATATTGATGTTTTGCAGGCATTAGGCAAAATTGCAAATGATTATAATTACATACAGCCAAATGTTACGAATGGCGGGATAATTGAAATCCACGATAGCCGTCATCCTGTTATCGAGCGTATCTTTGAAGGTTTTGTGCCTAATAATGTTTATTTAAATGACACTGACAGTAAAATTGCGATTATAACAGGTCCCAATATGGCGGGCAAATCTACATTTATGCGACAGGTGGCTTTATGCGTTGTTATGGCACAGATGGGTAGCTTTATACCTGCAACAGCCGCTAATATAGCGGTTTGTGATGCGGTATATACCCGTGTTGGTGCGGCGGATGATTTAAGCCGTGGACAGTCCACATTTATGGTGGAAATGAGCGAAGTTGCCTATATTTTGGGTAACGCTACGGCTTCGAGCCTTGTTTTGCTTGACGAGGTTGGGCGTGGAACAGGGACGACAGATGGGCTTGCAATTGCAATGGCGACCATTGAACATATTGACGAGAAAATCGGCGCAAAAACGTTGTTTGCAACACATTATCACGAATTGGTTGCAGCTGAAAGTAAGATTGAAAGTGTTTATAATTTATCTATGGAAATTGACAAAGACGGCGATAGTATTAAGTTTTTGTGGAAAGTGGTTATGGGTGGAACAAACAATAGCCACGGTATATATGTAGCTAAAATGGCAGGTTTGCCAAGTGAATTGGTAGAGCGTTCGCAACAGATTCATACAAAACTTGCAATGCGTGGCGCATTTGATGATGATGCCTTTGATATTGAACGTGTGCCTGAATATGCGGCGGTTAAAGAGCAAGTTAAACGCTATCGCCTATTTTTGGAAGAATTGGGTGCTATGCAAATTGAGAATGTTGAAATTAAACGAGTTTTGGATGATATGCGTAAGGTGTGATTTTGGATATGAAAAAGATACTAATTATAGGTGGAGCGACGGCGACGGGCAAGTCTGCGGCGGCTATTAGGATAGCGCATAGGCTTGGCGGCGAGGTTATTTCAGCAGACTCTATGCAGATATATCGTGGTATGGATATTGGCACGGCGAAACTTGTACCCGATGAAATGCAAGGCATACCACACCATTTAATTGGTGAATTAAACCCTGATGACACCTACAATGTTGCGGTTTTTAAGGACATAGCGAAGCAGCGTATTGACGAAATTTACGCTAGGCAAAAAATACCGATTATATGCGGCGGTACAGGTTTTTACATTAATGCATTGTTGTATGATGTGGATTTTTCGCAGAATGAAGCAGACCATATATATCGCCAAAAATTAGAGAAAATGCATATTGATGAACTTTGGGATATATTGCGGAAAATTGACCCAAAAGCTACAGAAATGATTGATAAAAACAATATAAAACGTGTTGTACGTGCAATTGAATATCACAATACAACAGGCGGTAAAATTTCTGAACACAACGAACGTGAAAGGGCAAGAAGTCCCGCTTATGAGGCACAGATTTTTGTGCTTAATACCGAGCGTGATAAGCTATACGAACGTATTAACTGCCGTGTGGACGATATGGTTGCACAAGGATTGGTGGCGGAGGTGCAAGGGTTATTGGATAATGGCTATGCCTCAAATCTTGTATCAATGCAAGGTATTGGATATAAAGAGATTGTGAAGTATTTGAACAAAGAGTATGATTTGGATAATGCAGTTTCCGCTATAAAGCAAGCTACCAGACATTTTGCAAAACGGCAGATTACGTGGTTTAAACATCAATTGCCGCAGGCTATATGGATTGATATTAATAAACAAGAAGTGGAGGATTTTTTATGAACAAACAAATTCTAGAAAAGGCAAATGCAATTATTGCAAAATGCGATAGCGCGAGTTTTGGTGTTATTGACGAATCGGGTTACCCTTCTGCTTCTGCGGTTTCTTTGTGTTACCCGCAAGATGTTTTGGAGGTTTATTTTACTACGAGTCTTGATTGCAACAAAACAAACCGCATTAGAGCAAACAGCAAAGCAAGCATAAATTTTTTTACAGATAGCGACAACATCACGCTTGTAGGTGTTGCAGAAATTTTGACAGACCAAGAGAGCAAAAGCAAATATTGGCAAAGCTGGTTTAGCCAAATTTATGGTGACGAAACAAATCCTGATTATTGTGTAATTAAGTTTACGACACAAAGAGTATCTTTTTGGATTGGAAACGAAGGCGCAGAATTTGACATAAAATAGAGGAGAATTTTTATGAATACAAGAGATATTTATTTTGAAAAATTTGGCATTAAGCCAGAGATTTTTGAATTTGTTGACGAGGTCGCAAAAGCGGCTGAACCACGCTTTCGCGAGGTAGAGGATATTGCAGAATATAACCAAGCAAAAGTTTTGGCGGCTTGTGTTAAAAATGGTTTAAGCGAGGCACATTTTGCAGGCACAACAGGCTATGGCATTGGCGACATTGGGCGTGATGTGATGGAGGCAATTTACGCCGATACCTTTAACGCCGATGTTGCCTTGGTGCGTATGCAGATTATTTCTGGCACGCACGCCTTGTCTACGGCATTTTTTGGCTCGTTGCGCTATGGTGATGAATTGGTTTACGCCACAGGTCAGCCGTATGACACGCTTCATAGGGTTATTGGCATTACACCAACAAAAGGCTCTTTAATTGAACACGGCGTGGTTTACAGACAGATTAATTTGCTTGCTGATGGTGGCATAGATTATGATACATTGGGTAAAACAATTAACGAAAAAACAAAGGTTGTTGCTATCCAACGCTCTAAAGGTTATAGCTTCCAAACGGGCTTTCCTATTGCGGAAATTAAGAAAATCTGTGAATTTGTAAAAAATATCCGCAAGGATGTTTTGGTGATGGTTGACAATTGCTACGGCGAGTTTGTAGAGCGTTTGGAGCCTACAGAGATTGGCGCAGATGCAATTGTTGGCTCGCTTATCAAAAATCCGGGCGGCGGTATTGCACCAACGGGCGGCTATATTGCAGGTGGTCATACTTTTGTAGAAAATGCGGCACGTTGCCTATTTTCGCCTAGTATGGGTATGGCGCAAGGCGCAACATTAGGGCAAAACAAGCCTATGTTGATGGGCTTTTTTCTAGCACCGTCAATGGTTTGCGCTTCCGTTAAAACCGCTATATTGTTTGACGAAGTGTTTAGCAAAATGGGCTTTAAAACATCGCCGCCGTCAAGTGTTACTCGCACAGACACGCCGCAGGTTATACGCCTTGGCTCTGCCGAAAAAATGATTGCATTTTGCCGTGGTATACAAAAAGCAAGCCCGGTAGACTCTATGTTTGACCCAGAGCCGTCTTTTGAAATGCCAGGCTATGCCGACCCGCTTATTTCTGCCGCTGGCGCATTCACCCAAGGCTCTACAATAGAATTATCGGCTGATGGTCCTGTTCGTCCGCCGTATGATATATATGTGCAAGGTGGCTTGACGTGGCACCACGGCAAATTGGGTACGATGATGGCTTTAAACCAGCTATATATCGAAAATCTTGTTAAATTGCCAAAATAACTAAAGTTCGCAATCAAGGGGATTTTTATTAGCTTGTTACCTTGCTTTATTTGAAATACGCCATCCTAATAAATACAAAATCGGCCAAATAAATAGGGTTAAGTGAAAAAGACCCATATCAAAAAAACCTATGCCTATCACGACATCAACAATTGAAATTGATGATAGTAAGATGACCATAATTAAAATGGTTTTTCTTGATTTGGAAAAAATTCCAAAAATGCCAGCGATAATGAAAGCGGTTGATGTTGATATTGAGCTTATAATTCTAAGACCGTAATCCGAGCTTGTAATGTTGAGCAAATCGACCGCCAATGCAAATCCTCCAAAAGCAACCATCACTATTGATATTGCGATAAATAATACATTTTTACGCTTCATCTCTCTATTCCTCCATAAAAAATACTAAGTTTGAAATATTATTTTTAATATTTCAAACTTAGTATAACATTGTTTTTGTGCCTTGTCAACAAATTTGAAAAATTATTTTATGTTTCAAATTTGTAAAGTTTGTGATATAATTAAGGCAACCAAAAGCGAGGTATGGGTATGAACAAATATGAGCAGACAACGGAAAAGAAGAAGAAAGCGATTGTAGATACCGCAATGGATTTATTTGCAAACAGAGGGTTTGCCGATGTAAGTATTAAAGAGATTGCGGAAACCGCCAATGTATCGCAAGTGTCTATTTACAATTATTTTGGAAGCAAAGAGGCTTTGGTGGCAAAATGTGCCGATATTGTAATGGCGGATGTCTTGCAAAAATCAAGGGATATTTTGCAAATGGATATTGATTATTTGAAAAAAATCGAGATGGCTCTTAGTTTTTCCTTCGTAGGTATTAACCTATCAGTTTCAGAATATTTTACACAAAAAGCACTTAGCGACCCAACACTAATGGGTTTGCTTTCAAAAAATATAGACGAAAGCAAAAGGGTTATTTTTCGTGAATATATCGAATTAGGCAAAGAAGAAAATATTATTGATAAATATATACCAACAGATGTATTGTTGCATTTCTTGGATGCTGTTAATATTATGGGGAAAAAATTGGAATTTAATGATGATATAACCGAAACAATCAAACATATTCATCATTTAGTTTTATATGGTGTTATTGGAAAATGATAAATACGCTTGTGCAAACGCAATGACGCATTTGCACAAGCGTATTTTATATGCCTTTAAAGACTGTGATATTGTGCAACAATTTGTCTTGCGGCCCTTGAAAATTCATTGTGTATTGCTGCATTGTTTTAATGTAGTCGAATGTTGGCTGGTCTATTTGTTCGCCAGGGGCGATTATTGGTATGCCAGGAGGATAGGACAAGGCGGCTTCGGCACACACCCTTCCTAGAGATTGCGTAAATGAGATTATTTCGGTTTCGTAGTCTGCAAAATGAGCTTGGCGTGGGGTCAGTATCATTTTTGGTGTCGGTGGTGCAGAGTTTGGTATTGTGATGTTTTGCGGGGAATACTCCGCAAAAACCGCACGACAAGCGTTAATTAGTGCATCGGCGGTTTGTTGGGTATCGCCTATAGTGAAAAGGGCTAAAACACCAAAGAAAAAGGACATTTCCAATTCGATATTATGCGGGGCTTTACGCAAATCACGTATTAACTGTTTGCCTGTTATGCCCATTTCTTTGCTTGAAATTACTAGCTTCGTTGGGTCATAGCCGTCTATTGTCATTACCTTGCAACCTTCTATTTTGTTTAGCTCGTGACGGGCGTAATTTGCTAGGTCTATGGCGTTTTGCACGTGCTTACGCCCGTTTAAAGCCATTTCTCGCCTTGATGTGTCTAGGGAAGCCAATAGAATATATGAGGGTGATGTGGTTTGTAAATATGCCAGTATTGTACGGATTTTGTGGCGTTGCAATGGTTTTTTACCACGCATCACACGCTCTGGATTGCGCACAAAAAGCATTGAGGATTGCGTCATCGAGCCCGCCATTTTGTGTGTGGAAGAAGCCGATATATCTGCACCCGCTGACATTGCGGAAATTGGCAAATCTTCGTGGAAATATATATGGCTTCCATGTGCTTCGTCTACCAAAACAAGCACATCGCGTTGCTTACAAATTTCTACTATCTCCTGCAGTTCTGACACAACACCGAAATAGGTTGGGTGTACCAAAAAAACCGTCACAATTTCAGGGTCACTATCAAGTGCTTTTTGCACATCAGCGGCTTTTAATCCCAAGGCAAAATCCCATTCATTACTATGTTCCGGTTCTATATAAACAGGTATTGCGCCTGTGATTATAAGTCCGGCTAATACAGATTTGTGTACATTGCGTGGTATAAGTATTTTGTCATTAGGGGCGCAAGCCGCCATTATCATTGCTTGCACGCCGCCCGATGTGCCATTGATTAAAAAATACGCATCATCTGCACCATAAGCGTCTGCGGCAAGAATTTCCGATTCTAAATAAGAGCCAACGGGATTGTGAAAATGGTTAAGGTCACTTGTTAGCGTAAGGTCGATTTTTAAGGTATTTTCGCCAAGATATTGTTTAAAGGCAGGGTCGCAAAAATTGCCCTGCTTATGAGCCGGTACGTGAAAAGGTACAATTCCGTCGGTGTTATATTTTAGTAAAGTTTCAAAAAGCGGGGCTTTTGTATGGTCTAGTTTCATTATTTTCTCCTTATGGCAATTTTCTATCAGGGTCTGGGTATACTTTTTCCATACCGTATTTGTTACGTTTATCTATTGCTCGGATAATTGGTATCATTATCATACAAACAAAACCTGCAGCTAGACCGTTGTTATATAGGTTTTGCCCCCAGTGGAAGTAGGCAATGCTTGTAACAAAGCCGAAATGTACCATACCAATTAGCAAGCCCCAACGCCATCCAAAAAAGCGTACGGCGGGCGAAAGACAGGTTCCCCAAAAGGCGGCTGTCCATATGGCGTGTGCTGTTGCACCTGATGTAATGTATACCAAAAAATCTATATCTGCAGCGAAAAAATAGGGATTGATGAAATAGCGCACAATGCCGCCAAGAAACACGCCGCCAATGATAACAGCGGCGTTTGCAACGGTTTTGCCAAAACCACCCCAGCCAACCATAGATATAATTGCGCCAACGATAAGCCCGTTAAGATGAATACCACCAAGACCTAGCGTAACAAGCAGTGCCAATATGCCCAAAAATCCTTTGGCTAGATAAACTACGCCACGGTCATATTTTGCATAAAAATTGTTTAAATATGTAGTTTCGCTTGCTTTTAAGTACAAAATTTGCTTGATATTGCGAAGCGAGCCGCCGGAAGCAAATCCAACTACTAAAAAGAACACGGTAAGCATTATTATGTATATATAAAGCTCACGATTATAATATCCGCTACCAGGGCCAATATTCCACATTGTATTGCTAACGGGCCCA
Organism: Defluviitaleaceae bacterium; assembly: GCA_009784615.1. GTDB lineage: Bacteria > Bacillota > Clostridia > Lachnospirales > WRAX01 > WRBJ01. Next base: position 37,700 of record WRBJ01000004.1, read on the forward strand.
AATTGCTCTACGCCCATTGTGCTGTACAAAAGAGCCAATGCAATTGCTATCAAACCTGCGCCCCAGCCTACATTGTAAAGATTTAACCCTTCGTGGCTTTTGCGGGTAAACACCGACATTGCGTTGATAATAAAGCCAAAGAACAAGCCCATTAGTGCACCCAATATTATACCACCGTTTACGCCTATAATTGCTGTAATTTCGGGTATAAATGCGGGTTGGCTTACAACGGGAGCAAGACAAAGGCTGTAAATAGCCATTGTTACATTGTTTTTATACGGTTGTTTTACAAAAAGACTGTAAAGATATGCGCCAAAAAGTATAGGGAAGGTGTTAAGAGGATTTTTGCCCATTAGTCCAAAGCCCAAAGCGAGGGCAAGTGCCGCCATTTGCGGACCAGAGCCTTCAAGGCGTGCAAATTTTAATGCACCTAAGGATAAAAATGCCGTAAGCCCCGCATTAACAAAAGCAGGACCAACGCCCGCAAGCGCAACATAATCGGTAGCTAAAAGAGCGGGGCTTGTTAAGATAACCCATAGCCCATCCAAAATATGCATTAGCCCATCCGAGCCGTGTTGTAAAAACGCCACAATAAAGCCATATGCAATGGTTATAACAAGCAAAGCACCCCATACTTTATAGGCTGTAAAAAGTTTAATATTTGTGTTTTGTGCGACCATATCATTCTCCCTTAAAAAATGTCTAAATGCATTATAATACATATGGCGATAAGTTTCAATATAATTTTGTCAATTTTTGCTTGATTTATTTTGGCGGGGGATGTATAATAATCTCAATGCGTTTGGGATTTGGAGGGTCGAAATGAAAAATATTTTGGTTAAGAATATCAGTGAGCTTGTTGATGTGGATTTAAATGTGTTAAATCGGCACGAATTGCGGGCTATTGTGGATGTGATGTTAGAATTAATAGGCTACCCCGAACCCGAGCTACGTGATGGTCTTGTTTATCCTTTTTTAGAGGAAGTAATTTCGCAAGAAATTCTTTCGCCGCAGGATGCTGTCGAAATTTTATATATATGTATGGACGAAAACCATTTGTATTATAAATTGGGCGGTATTTGTGATTCTGTTTTTAAACGGGCTTTTTGTTGTCTTATAATTGCTGCTATTTTAGACGCTAATACAAAGCGCAAATTTTTGTCTGTGGATGCTTTGGATGAGGTTTTTATTAAAGTTCTTGATTATTTGGAAAAAGAGAAAGACGTACGAGGCTATGTCGAGGGCAAAGGATGGGCGCATGCAATGGCACACGGTGCGGATATGTTGCAGTGCTTGGTGCTTAACCCACAAATTGACAGTGACAAATATCCTGATGTCTTATCCACTATAGAGGTATGCTTGTTTAAAGATACTGCAACGTATATAGACCAAGAGGAGGAGCGTTTTGTAGGTGTTGTACGAGCTATGATGGATAAGGGATTGCAAGGCGATGTATTAGAGCGTTGGATACAGCTATTATTATCCCGAATGGCTAATCTTTACGCCGCCGAAGGATTTTCTTATAAATATTATCGTGCGAATGTTAATGTTATAAACTTTTTAAAGGCATTGTATTTTAACCTTAAAAAAGACGGTGACCGTCTTAAATTGCGTGTCTTTATATATGAAAGTATTAAAAAACTGCAAAAGCTATATTCTGCGTCGTAAAACCGCTTTGTTGTGTTAAAAACATAAATAAAGGGGACGTTGAACCACGTCCCCTTTATTTATTATCTAAACCAAATATGAAAAATACGTTTTGTCATATCAGTAAAGCCTGCTTTTTCTATTGCTTCCTCGGTTATTAGGCTGGTGCGTCCTATTTCTTCGCCTTCGTAGGTATATATTATTTCACCTGCAATTGTGCCTTGTGGGGCTGGTGCGGAGATATTGTCGTGTATTATTATTTCTGCGGTAAGCTCGCTATTGTTGCCTTTTTCGGTTACATTGCTTATTAGCTCTTGTACCATTACGGCGGCGGTTGGTGTTGCACCTTTTGCAACAGGCACTTCGCCAACTACTGTACCCGCTAATTCGCCTTTAACAACCTTAAAATTAGCAAAGCCATAATCCAGCATTTTTTTAGTTTCCCCAAAACGTATATCGGACGTATTTGCGCCCATTATTACGGCAATAAGTTCCATATCGCCACGTACTGCGGTTGCGGATAAGCAATATAACGCTTCGCCTGTAGAGCCTGTTTTTAAGCCCGTTGTTCCTGTGTATTGACGCACCAGCTTGTTGGTGTTGGTCAACCCAAATTCACTTTCGCCACGGGGCGTTTTGTGAGTTATTGTGTCCATCCATATGGTTGCTTTTTCGGTTACATCGGGGTGTTTTGTGATAAGCTCGCGGCTCATTATTGCAATATCTTTTGCGGTAGTAAAGTGTCCTTGTGTGTCAAGACCACAAGCGTTTCTGAAAGATGTGTCGCTCATACCCAATTGTTGCGCTCTTTTATTCATCAAATCAACAAAACTTTCTTCACTGCCCGAAATAAACTCGGCTAAGGCAACGGCGGCATCGTTTCCGCTGGCTATTACCACGGCCTTTGTTAAATCACGCACAGTTTGTTGCTCGCCCGGCTCTAAAAAAATTTGGCTACCACCCATACTTGCAGCGTGTTCGCTTGTGGTTACAATATCGTCCCAGCTAATGCGGTTTTGGGCAATTGCTTCGTATATTAAAAGCATTGTCATAACCTTTGTAACTGAAGCTGGCGCAAGACGGTCTGTTGAGTTTTGCTCGAAGATAATTTCGCCACTTGATGCTTCCATTATCACGGCGGCTTTTGCGTCTATTGTTAACGCTAAAGGTCCACGGCGGTCTGAAGCCATCGCCGCTGTTGGTGCAAGCATTGCTATTATTAATGCCGCTGATAAGATTTGGATTATTCTTCGTTTCATTTTATTCGCTCCTTTGATTTCGGTTTTTAATAGTATTTTCATTTATGCTTTGACAAATCACGGAAATTTTTGTATAATGCTTAGGGTTGGAGATGATGAGATGAACATTGTGTTGCATAATCCTGAAATACCGCATAACACAGGCGCAATTGGGCGAACCTGTTTGGTTGCGGGCGCAAGGTTACATTTGATACATCCTTTAGGGTTTATTCTTAGCGAAAAGCACCTTGCAAGGGCAGGAATGGATTATTGGGACAAAGTGGATGTAACTGAATACATTAATTTTGACGATTTTTTGATGAAAAATAAAGGTGCAAGAATATTTTTGGCAGAAACAAAAGGCTCTATTCCATACACACAAGCCAAATTTAAAAAGGACGATTTTATCGTGTTTGGTTGCGAAACGAAGGGTTTGCCAGATTGGATGTTGGAGCGTTACATTAACCGAATAATTAGTGTTCCTATGAAAAATGATAGCAGGTCGTTAAATTTAAGCGTAACTGTGGGTATAATTCTTTATGAAGCCTTACGTCAGACGGGTTTTGATGATTTGAGATTATAAATTACGGAGGATAATATGTGCGGATTTATAGGTTTTACAGGCAATAGAGAAGATAGAGAGCAAGTGACAAAAGATATGAATTCAAAAATATACCATCGTGGACCGGATGGTGAAGGATATTTTTTTGACAACAATATAAATTTTGGTTTTAGACGGTTGTCGTTTTTAGATTTAACACACGGCAATCAGCCTATGACGACCGAATGTGGGCGATACACAATTATGTTTAACGGCGAAATTTATAATTATCGTGCTTTGCGGTCTAGGCTAGAGGAAAAAGGGCGGACTTTCACCACAAAATCTGACACAGAAGTGATTTTGCAGATGTATGTAGAATATGGCGTGCATATGCTTAATCAACTGCGAGGTATGTTTGCTATAGTGATATACGATAAGCAAACAAGCGATATTTTTGCCGCCCGCGACCATTTTGGCATAAAGCCGTTTTATTATAGTATATTTGGTGGCGAATTGCTTTTTGGGTCAGAAATTAAAGGCTTGCTTGAACATCCTGATTGTGAAAAAAACGTAAACCACGCCGCATTGTCAGGATATTTGGCTTTTCAATATTCGCCGCTTACAGAAACTATGTTTAAAGACATACACAAGCTACAGCCCGCACATTTCCTACGCTTTAGCGGCGGCAAGCTGACAATAGAGCGTTATTGGCAGGCAGAATTTGCACCTGCAAAAGTTTCTCGCAATAAGAAAAAAGCTCAAGAACAATTGGAAGCCGCAGTGCGTGAAATTGACGAAGTTTTGGGAGAATCTATCGACCTGCATTATAATATGAGCGATGTAGAGATAGGGTCGTTTTTATCAAGCGGCGTGGACAGTTCGCTTATTGCAGCACGTTTTGACGGCGAAAAAACTTTTACAGTCGGCTTTGATTATGATGGATATAATGAGATTGAATATGCGCAAGAATTATCAAAAGATATGGGGCTGACACATCACAGCCGCCTTATAACAACAACAGAATATTGGGATAATTTAGGCAAAATACAATATCATATGGACGAACCTTTAGCAGACCCAGCGGCGGTTGCGCTGTATTTTGTGTCCGAAGAAGCTCGTAAGCACGTTAAAGGCGTGTTAAGCGGCGAAGGAGCAGATGAATTTTTTGGTGGATATAATATTTATCAAGAACCAAGGTCTTTACGCCCTATGAAGGTTTTCCCTAAATTTGTACGCCGTGGGCTTGGGGCTGTTGCGAAAAAATTACCTGCTTTTAAAGGGCGCAATTATTTTATACGTGCTGCACAACCAGTCGAGCAACGCTTTATAGGTAATGCGTATATGTTTACAGAAGCCGAGCGTAAAGAGTTGCTTAAAGAAAAGGACTTTGTATCTGCGGCAGAAATTACTGCGCCATATTATGCAAAAACAAAAGGATATGACGATGTTACAAAAATGCAATATATCGATATTCATATGTGGATGGTTGGTGATATTTTGCTAAAGGCTGACAAAATGACGATGGCGCATTGTTTAGAAGGGCGCGTACCTATTTTGGATAAAGAGGTTTTTGCAGTGGCGGCAAAACTTCCAACAAAATTCAGGGTAACAAAAAAAGAAACAAAATATGCTTTTAGATTAGCGGCGGCAAAATATCTTGACGAAAAATGGTCAAAAAAACGTAAATTGGGCTTTCCTGTACCCATACGTCTTTGGTTGCGGGAAAGTGAGTATTACGCTCGTGTAAAAATGGCGTTTGAATCCAAAGCGGCGCAGGAGTTTTTTAACACGGACAAGCTGGTGGCATTGCTTGATGCGCATAAGTTAAATAAGGCAGACAATAGCCGTAAAATTTGGACATTGTATATGTTCTTATTATGGCATAAGGAATTTTTTGGTGATTGTGATGGCAATGAATGTTAATTGCGTAAATCCTGGTTCCAATGATATGGGTTATTGCTTTGGAGAAGCATATGATAAGGTTGCAAGGATGTTTCCGTCAGGACGCTGGGGTACGCCAAATGATACAGCCGATTTGCTCTTATTTCTGCATAGTGATTATGCTAAATGGATAACGGGACAGGTTATAGCAAGTGATGGCGGCGTTAAAGAAAACTGGTAAAATGTAGAGCGACCTATGGTTGCCCGTTGGGGGATTGATGATGATATGAATTTTGAAGATGTGTTTGCTAAATATCAAAAATTAATATATAACTTGTCGCGGCGGATTATGGGGAATGACGAAGATGCACAGGATATAACGCAAGAGGTCGCAATTAAGGTGTATCGCAATTTGCATAAATGCAAAGGCGAGGATTTTGTAGCGGCTTGGATTAGCAAAATTACGCATAATACCTGTATGGATGCATTGCGCAAGCGTAAGGGCAAATTTACATCATCGCTTGATGATACGGTAGGCTTTGATGACGGCGAGGTGCAAGTACAGATTGAAGACGAGGCAATAGGACCCGAAGCATTGTTGTTGCAAAAAGAGCTAAATGCGCAGATTGAAACGGCTTTGTTAAAACTATCTACCGAATATCGCACCATTGTTATATTACGTGATGTTAATGGGTATAGCTATGAAGAAATAGCCGAAATTACGGGTCTGCCAGAAGGAACGGTAAAATCCCGTCTTTTTAGAGGGCGTTCAAAATTGAAAAATATTTTGCTACGGGAACAAAACCAAAGCGATTTGCGTTAGTAATATAGAGGTGAGTTTGATGAAGAATTGGGACGAAGTTTTGTCGTTATATATTGATGATGTGTTGGACGAAAAACAAAAAGCCGATGTGGAGAAAGAGCTTGCCGCCTCGGCTGTTGTGCGTGTAAAATATGAAAACCTGCTAATAGTAACACAAACGCTAAACACTTTGTCAGAAGTAGATTTGCCCGAAGGTTTAGCCGACCGTATTTTATGGAACACAACTGCAAAGCACACACAAAAAGCAAAAAGCCGTAAAGCTCAGTGGATAACCCGCATTGCAAGCTATGGCACGGTTGCGGCGGCAGCTTTATTGTTTGGGTTTTATTTTGGTATAAACCGTGACGATAGTGGGCTTTATACACCCGAAGCTGACGAGTATTCTAGTATTGAAATGACAGCGTCTTTAGATATTAGCGAAGATGCTGAATTTGGCGGGTTTGAACCTATAGGCGTTAGACTATTTTCTGATGAAAATTTTGAATACGTAACAGATGCCGAAATTCAAGCCGAAGCTAGAACACTTGTAGCACCCGTAACTGCAAATGTGCAAATGACGGCATTGTCCAACGAAATCACATTTTTTGTTAATGATATTCAAGAAGCAATAAATTTCTTTGCCTTAACATTTGACGGTTTTCAAATTGTCAGTCAGCGTGGCGATGCTTTTGCTACGGTTGAAGTGCCAGCAGAAGACAATGGAACGCTTTTAATACATTTGATGAAAATTGAATAAAGGGGCTTGTAATTTTTTGGTGTATATGTTATAGTAAAGATTGTGAGAATTTTAAACGAAAAATCGAAAGGAAAGTTTACAATGGCTAAAAATCATCAAGCAACAAGAAAAGATAATTCAATTAAAATTGCAGTAATAATTTTTATTGCATTTATTGTAATTGTGGGTGCGGCACTTTTCATCAACAACCGTAGTTTAAGCTGGGTTGCGTCGGTGGATGGCGAACGTATACCTATGGCACATTTTTGGTATCAATACGACCGCACTGCGGAACAGCTATGGGAATTTGCGTGGATGCTACAACCAGGTGATGTGGAAGAAATAGCACTTGGCGGTCTTGTTGACCTTTACGCAGTTACTGCGCGTGCTGACGAGTTTGGAGTAGAGCTTACCAGAGAACAAATAGATATGGCTAGAAGCGATGCAACCGCTATTCGTGCCCATATGATGATTGACGGGGATGATATTATCCGTCAAATGGGCTTTACACGTTCCTCTTTTTATAGCTTTGTTGAGATGATGGCACTTTATAGTGCTGTATATGACACAATTGCTTCACGTCGTGAGGTTACTGAGCAAGAATTTATTGACGGCATTGCGGCATATATTGAAGAAAATGCGCAAGAATATCGCAATCCATTTGCGCACATTGTAGAAACTGAAACCGAAGAAGAAGCAGAGGTTTTGCGTGAACGTATTTTAGCTGGTGAAAGCATTACAGATATTATGCTAGAATTGAACGAAGAAGCAAATACAACAAGTGTGCACGTATCAAACACAAATTTTTTTGCAGAAACTTGGGAAGAAGCTCATTTTATGAACGAAGGGGATATTTCGCTTGTTGTTCCGCTTGCAAATGGAATGTTTGGTGTGTATCAAATTGAACGTATTGAGTATGACGAAATAGATGAAGAAGCCGTTAGAGAAACTGTTGAAGCGCAAGTGCGACACGCTCATTTTAGAGAATTTGCTAATATGTGGGCAGAGCAAGCCGAAGTTGTGCGAAATACAAGGGTTTTACCATACCCACAACCGTCAGATTTTGAAGTTGATTGGGATATAGAAGACAGTTTGGAGCAAGGCGAATAATGGAATATATTGTAAAAGCCGAGCAGTTGGTGTATGAATATTCGCCACCTACCAGTGACGATGAAAAAGCCGAATCTCAAGCCCCAATACTTGCGTTAAACGGTATTGATATTAACATTAAAAAAGGTGAATTTTTAGCCATTTTAGGGCATAATGGTTCGGGAAAGTCCACCTTTGCAAAGCATATTAATTGTTTGTTGCAACCCACATCGGGGACGATGTGGGTTAATGGCATTTCTACAGCAAACGAGGATATGGTTTGGGAGATTAGACAATCTGTCGGTATGGTGTTTCAAAATCCTGATAATCAGATAATTGCAACTATTGTAGAGGAAGATGTTGCATTTGGTCCCGAAAATTTGGGCGTGCCGCCTGCTGAAATTCGCAAACGTGTTGACGAGGCTTTAGCAACTGTTGGAATGACTGAGTTTGCAGGTAATCCACCCCATCATCTTTCTGGCGGACAAAAGCAACGTGTGGCTATTGCGGGCATACTTGCAATGCGACCCGACATTATTGTGCTTGACGAAGCAACGGCAATGCTTGACCCTAATGGGCGCAAAGAGGTTATGAAGGTTGCGAAACAGCTTAACACGGACGAAGGTATTACCATTGTATTTATAACACATTATATGGATGAAGCGGCGCAGGCGGATAGGATTATTGTTGTGTCTGACGGCAAAATTGCGATGGAAGGTTTACCAAGCGAAGTTTTTTCTCGTATAACCGAACTTAAAAAGATTGGGCTTGATGTGCCTCAGGCGGCAGAGATTGCATATAAATTGCGTGCAAAAGGCGTTAATTTGCCAAAAAGCATAGTAACAGGCGAACATTTAGTAGAGGAATTGGTAAAATGTCGATTGAGCTAAAAGATGTGTGTCATACGTATTCAAAGGGTTCGACCTTTGCGAAAAATGCATTGAATAATATAAATTTAACAATAGAAAGCGGCGATTTTGTCGGGCTTATCGGACATACTGGTTCTGGCAAATCTACATTGGTGCAACATTTAAATGCGCTTTTAAAACCACATAGCGGGCATATTTTTATTGATGGTGAAGATATTAATGCTGACAAATCCCGCCTTAAAGCCATTCGTAGCAAAGTTGGCTTGGTTTTCCAATATCCAGAACATCAATTGTTTGATATGACTGTCTATAAAGATGTATCGTTTGGACCTAAAAATGCAGGTCTTAGCGGGGAAGAAATTAAAGAACGTGTAGAATCTGCACTTACAATGGTTGGAATAATGCCCGATATGTATGAAAAATCACCTTTCGAGCTATCTGGTGGACAAAAACGTCGTGTGGCTATTGCGGGCGTACTTGCAATGCGCCCAGAGGTGCTGGTGCTTGACGAGCCTGCCGCAGGGCTTGACCCACGTGGACGTGATGAAATATTAAATCAAGTAAAAAAAATGCACGAGGGACTTCAAATTACAGTAATTTTAGTATCGCACAGTATGGAAGATATTGCACGCCTAGTAAACCGTATTTTGGTTATAAACAAGGGCGAAATTGTGTTAAGTGGCACGCCGACAGAAATTTTTGCACAAATTGAACAGCTTGAGGCGATTGGGCTGTCCACAACGCAATCTGCTTACATCGCAAGAGATTTGCGCAATAAAGGTTTCAACTTGCCAGAGAATATTTTCACCGTGGACGTTGTGGTTGATGCTGTATTGAGTGAATTGCAAGCGAGGTAAATGTGATGGAAATGACGTTTTGCACTTTTGATGAAGTGGATAATGCTTTGCTAAAATATGTTGTAATTGTAGCAAAATATGATGATGTATGGATTTGGTGTAAAAACCCAAAACGTGGCTAGGAGTTACCTAGCGGCAAAACAAGCTAGAAATTAGCGAAATTGGGTTTTTTGACGGTATACCACAGGAAGAATTGTCGTTTCCTTTGTATCATAACAGGCACTTTAAAAAGGTTATAGAGGTACTTAATTTATGCTAAAAGTAACAATTGGACAATATTACCCCGCCGATAGCTTTATACATCGGCTTGACCCGCGTATGAAACTATTTTGCACAATGGCATTTATAGTGTTCATCTTTTTTGTAAACAATTTTTTGGGTTATGCAATGGCTTTTGTATTTATAGTAACAGTAATTGCTGTGTCAAAGGTACCTATAAAGTTTCTTTTGCGGGGCTTAAGGGCGATTTTTTTCATTGTAATTTTTACGGCTGTGCTTAATATATTTTTCACGGCGGGCGAAACTGTTGTTTTAGATTGGTGGATTTTTCGCATAACGCTGGAAGGCTTGTTAAATGCAGGTCGTATGGCTTTACGCCTTGTTATGCTTATTATCGGTTCGTCTATTTTAACACTTACAACAACGCCAATTCAGCTAACGGACGCTATCGAATTTTATTTAAAACCGCTTAAAAAAATAGGCGTGCCAGCGCACGAAATCGCTATGATGATGACTATTGCGTTGCGTTTTATACCTACCCTTATTGAAGAAATGGATAAGATAATGAAAGCGCAAATGGCACGCGGTGCAGATTTTGATACGGGTGGTATTGTTAAAAAAGCACGTAGCCTAGTGCCTTTGTTGGTGCCGCTGTTTATATCGGCTTTCCGCCGTGCCGAAGATTTGGCATTAGCAATGGAATCTCGTTGTTATCGCGGCGATGTAGGACGCACACGTATGAAACAAATGCGTTTTGCAAGTCGAGATTTTGCGGTTTTTTGCGTGATACTGGTTTTTGTGGCAATGGTTTTTGTGCTTAATTATATTGCGGCATTATACGGGATTTGGTAGAGAAAGGGTGATTTTATGCAATGGTTTGAGGTGTTTGATAAAGAAAATAAGCCAACGGAAGAACAAATAAAAGAATTTGTTAATATGAAATTATGGTTGGATTTAGAGAGTTTTTTGCAACAAGAATGTAAAATTAAGTCCAAGATAGCACATAGTGGTTGCGCTATGGATGGTGGACTTTGGAAGGGCTGGAATGTAAAGTATGCAAAAAGCGGCAAGGCATTATGCACACTTTATCCAAAGCAAGGGTATTTTTTGCTATTAATGCCAATTGGGGCAAGTGATATGAGTGAAGCAGAAATGATAATTGCGACTTGCTCTGAATATACGCAAAACCTATTTAATAAAACAAAAGCCGGAAAAACCGGCAAATCGCTTGCTTTCGATGTTAAAAGCGAGGAAGTTTTAGACGATATAAAAAAGTTGCTTTTGATTAGAGCGAAAATATAGAGCATATGCTTTTTAGCGTGACATAAGCCATCTTAATTGATGAAGCTCGCAAAAACAACTGCCTATGCATCTGTCCCACCAAATAGTGCCAATTGCGGCTATATAATGTTCGATTATATATTCGGGTGCATTAATGTATTGTAAAAAATCAATTTGAATTTGCAGTGCTTCTTGCTCTATGTCAAATCTTGAAAAATTTATAGTGTCCGCAAGGATATTTCTTGCGGCAGAGCTATGGTCTACTGCCTGCGAACCTATCACTACAAAGGCATCCCAAGCTAAATCAGTTTGATTATCAAAATGTTCAAGCAAGGTGTTGTAAAGCTCGTAAAATTGTCGTGAATGTACAGCATAATGCACAATTTGACTTGCATATTCGTAAACGGGACTTTCGTAAACTGGGTGGTCTACAACATATGTCGGGGCTTCAGTGAAGGAATAAAGACCACTATCTAATTCGCCCTCCTGTGAAACGGTATGCAAATAACGCACGACTTTTTCGTACATCTCAGGATGTTTTTGCCTTATAAGTCCCAAAGCCAAACGGGTGTTTCTTGTAAATTGTGCATTGCCTTCAATTGTTACCCGCTCCCAATTTCCTACGCTAACCTCAGGAATATTCGGAACAAAAAAATCGGGGTTTAAGGCATAAAATTCTGCCAATTGCTCCTCGACAATTGCAATTACTTCTTCCCTTATTTCCTCGACTGCCGCATCTATCATTGCGCAAGCAGCCAAAATAACAATTGTAAGTATTAAAATTATTGATAAAATTGCACGTCTTAACATTTTACGACACCCCCATTATTATATTATATCATTATTTCAAATGATGTCAAGGAGAATTGTGCATTGGGCATATTATTTACAATAGCATATAATGGTACAAGATATTGCGGATGGCAATCTCAGACCAATGCCGTGTCGGTTTATGACACTTTGCAGGCGGCTTTGGTGAAGGTTTTGGGGATGGATGATTTTTCGCTTTTGGGTGCAAGTCGTACAGACTCTGGCGTACATGCTTTGGGGCAACGTGCGCATTTGCGCTCTAATTATCCTATTAAAATACCTGCCGAAAGATTACCGCACGCCTTAAATTCTGCATTGCCAAAGGATATTTCAATACTTGGCGCAACTATGGTAGATAACCAATTTCATCCAATAAACGACGCAAAGTCAAAAACATATTCGTATAAAATTTATAACCACTTGCAAAGAAACCCGCTTTTATGGGATTTTTCTGCTTATATCCCAATGACATTGGATGTAGAAAAAATGCAGGCGGCTTGTGCGTATTTTATTGGCAAGCACGATTTTGCGGGGTTTTGCAGTGTTGGGTCGGTCGTAACATCTACTGTGCGAGAAATATTTTCGCTTGAAATTATCAAGGATGGGCATTTATTAGAAATCTTAGTAAATGGTAATGGTTTTCTTTATAATATGGTACGGATTATTACGGGGACTTTGGTTGCTGTTGGCGTGGGCAGAATAAGCCCCGATGACATACCCGACATCATTAAATCGGGCGAGCGTAAAAGGGCTGGTAAAACAATGCTACCGCAGGGCTTGACGCTTGTTGAGGTGTTTTATTAGATATAACACAAAGCCACCGTAATTATAACGGTGGCTGTTTTTATTATTTTGGTATTTTAATTAACTGCTTGACAAATAGACCTAAGTGTGGTAACATCTACTTAGGTTCGTGAGGACTTAGAAGTTTGCTTGTCGTGGTGGAACGCTTTGTTAGGGGGTTCATTACCACGACAAGCATTTTCTTCTTTCCGTTCTGCTCCCTTCGGGTCGAGCATAATCATAATACACCATTTAGCGAATTTTGTCAAGGGCTTTTTTATTTTGCTGTATATTGTTACTATATTTAAAAGTTTTTATCAAAAAAGCAATAGCACTATGCTATTGCTTTTTGTGTTTAAAACCTATGTCTTACTTTTTATCACGGATTTCTTGTACATATTTTGCTACTTCGGCAGCGGTCATTAGTACAAAGAAAAGCACAAAGACGGTCAAGCCGTTTTGGAAAAGATTTGTAAAGAAACGACCAAACATTGTAATGTTAAAAACGACAGATAATGTAACTTGCCAAGCGTTGATAAGGTTTAGCAAAAGACCCAAAATAAGCTGAACCCACGCCATTAGCTTTAATGCACGTGTCCAAAAGTTTAGTCCGCTGTTTTTAAAAATATCGGTAAAACTGGTTTTTAAAGCAGAGCCAAATGCACCTTGTGCTTTTGGAACAGGCGGCGGATAATGCCCCTGCTGTGGTGTTGGAATTGTTTGGGTTGGTTGACCCACATTGTTTTGTTCTGACATAATATCACCTCATAAAATTTGTTTATTTAATTGTATAGCCAGTTTTTGATTATCTTCGCATATAATCATTTGCATTTTTATGTTGGCTTGGATGATTTGGGCGTTTTGAATTAAAAATATCAACCACACTTTGGATACCATTATTTGATAAATATGGTAAATAAGGCTCGACAAAACTCCAATTTCCTGTTCTTTGGATTATGTCTATTGCTCTCATATCAGCTTCAACTTGGGATAATGTAGATGGGTCATCAGAATATCCGCCGCTATAAACACCTGTTCCATCCCACGCTTGGGGTTGCTGGTTTGTACTACTATTTGTGTTAATGTTTGCATTGCCTCTCATAGTTAGGTTGATTGAACTGTCTGTTGGGTTCCAATCCACGATGAAATTCATATATTCCAACAATTCCCTAAGCGGCATATACGTTTGCATATTTGTTTCGCCTTCTTTTAGTATAGAAACCAAAGGGCTTTCAAGCGGCACTTCTTGACCATAAAAATATACTTTTGAAGAATTGAATGACGCTGATTGTATCCCATCGCCCAACGAACCAACTGCAAACACTGTTGTAATACCAATTGAACCTAACAAAAAGCCTATAATGATGCTTTTAATGTCGATTTTTTTCATTTTGCCCTCCGTATTTCTATAAACCCATAGGGCGGACAATTTAATAGCCACCCTATGGGTTTAACAATTGGTTATTCTTCTTCGTTTTTTGGTCCTAGCTTGTTGCCTAAAATGCTGATTAAGTCAATACCTGTAAGGGCTTCGACGGTTTGCGGCAGGGTTGCCATAATGTCTGTAACATAGCCCGATACCTTTGATGCACCTGCGCCTTTTTGACCACCTGGAGCACTGTCGATAACAACAATTTTTTCAGTTTTAGACAGAGGCTCGGATACGTTTTTAGCAATTTCTGGCAAACGTTCGATAATCATTTGTGTTACAGCGGCATCATTATATTGCTTAAATGCTTCGGCTTTCTTCATCATCGCCTCGGCTTCAGCCATACCACGTTCACGTATAATGTCGGCTTCAGCCATACCTTGCGCACGATTAGATTCTGCTAAAGAAGCACCTTCCATACGTATGCCTTCGGCACGGGCAGTTGCGACGGAAATTTCTTTATACTTCGCAACGTCAGCTTCTTTTTCAAGTTTATATTTTTGAGCGTCAGCTTGTTTCATAATGGTTGCTTGTAGCTCTTTTTCTTGACGGATAACCTCTTGCTCTGCAAGCTCTATTTCTTTTTGTTTACGTATAATTTCTACCTGCATTTGGGTTTCTGTCACTTCTTTTTGGGTTTTGTTGCTTTCAATTTCGTAAGCAAGGTCGGCAACCGCCTTTGATGTTTCTTGGTCTTTGCGGAAGGCTTGCACTTTTAGCTCTTTGCTTTTCATAGCTTCTGCAACCTGTGTTTCGGCGATAAGGCGGGCTTCTTCGCCTAGGCGGCTTGCTTCTGCTGTGCGTATTTTTGTTTCTTTTGCGGCTTCCGCTTCGGCGATTTGGGCATCACGTTTTACCTCGGAAATACGCTTTTTACCTAACGCCGCCAAATAGCCGTTTTCGTCAGAAATATCACGGATGGTAAAGGCTTTAATTTCTAGCCCCATTTCGGATAAATCTTGTGCGGCTGTACCTTGTACTTCTGAAGCGAATTTTTCACGGTCACGGTAAATTTCTTCTACTGTTAGTTTAGAGATAATCTCACGCAATTTACCCTCTAAAACATAACGGGAAATTTCCTCAATAACAGAGATTGTGCGACTTTCAGAACCACGGTTAAATTGCTCCATAGCGGCAAGAATAGACTCTTTGTCGCTTTTGATTTTGATGACGGCAACGCCGTCGGCAGAAATCGGTACGCCTTGCGATGCCATTGCACCCAAAATGCGCACTTCAATCTTCATATTTTCTAAAGAGATTTTGTCCGTGCGCTCTAGCACGGGGATAACAAAGCCACCGCCACCGCTAATTACACGCTTTTTTAAGCCTGTAACAATCATTGCCTTATCCTGTGGTACCTTTTTCCAAAAAGAAAGGAAAATGATGATGACCAAGAAAGCAACGGCAAGGATAATACCGATAATTACCCAGTTTTGGGCATCCATAAATTCTGGCATAGTTTATTACCTCCATTAAATTATTTTTTTATTTTACACCTCTTTAGGTCTTACGTGATATGTGTTTTTTTCGATATAAACAATATCAACTTCAGTACCACGGATTATTTGGTTGCCATCTTCACTTTTTGCGGGACCTGATACTATTTTTTCGTTTACGGTGTAGGTTATTTTGCCATAACCACCTTGTTGTATGGTTTCGGTTACTTTCGCAGTCCTGCCTATCATCGACTGTTTTTCGTGAGTATTGGTGTTTTGCCAGCGTTTAAGCGGTATAAGGACGAAGCGAAAAAGCAAGAAGGTAAGCAAAAGCCCGCCCAGTGAAGCAATGATTATTGTCAGATAAATGTCTAAAAAGCGATAGAACATAAGCCCAAGCCCGCCAAAGGTGCAAAGGAAAAGAGCGATAAAAATGGGTTTAAAAGGGCTGGTTGCACCCGTGTCAAAATCTACGTCAAGCGCACCAAAAACCTGGCCAAAAAGCATAGTAAGCACAACAAAACCCGTGCCAACGCCAAAACAAATGAAAAATGCAGTAATCATAATAATTCCCCCTACATTAGTATTATGCAAAATACTTACATTAACATTCTATCACAAAAACATTGCAATTGCAAATATTAAATGATAAAATATAGAATAGAAAATACAAAGGATGGAAAAGTATGAGAGAATTAAGTTTGCTAACGGATTTTTATCAGCTTACTATGATGCAGGGGCATTATCTTTCGGGGCGTGCTGATGTACCTTCGGTCTTTGAAATGTTTGTGCGTAATAACCCTGCTGGCGGCGGTTTTTCAGTATTTGCAGGACTTGAGCAATTTGTGGAATATATAGAGAATTTGCGGTTTAATGATAGCGATATTACCTATTTGCGTGGACTTGATATGTTTAATGAACAGTTTTTGGAATATTTGCGTGATTTTAAATTTACAGGCGATATTTATACTTTACAAGAAGGCAGTGTATTTTTCCCCGACGAGCCTGTTATTGTGGTAAAAGCTGGCATTGCGCAAGCCAATTTTATAGAAACGGCATTGCTTAATATAATAAACCATCAATCGTTAATTGCTACAAAAGCGGCTAGGGTTTGCTATGCGGCAGGCTCTAATGTAATGGAATTTGGTACACGCCGTGCACAAGGTCCCGATGCCGCCGTTTTTGGCGCAAGGGCGGCTGTTGTCGGCGGTTGCATAGCCACAAGCAACGCTCTAGCTGCCAAGCGTTTTGACATACCTGTGCGTGGCACACATTCACATTCGTGGATAATGTCTTTTGATTGCGAATTAACAGCATTTAGAGCCTACGCAGACGCTTTTGCGGATAGATGCGTTCTTTTAGTAGATACTTATGACACATTAGCAAGCGGTATTCCCAATGCGATAAAGGTTTTCGGCGAACTTAAAGCAACTGGAAAATTACAGGCATATGGCATACGCCTTGACAGCGGCGACTTTGCCTATTTGTCTAAAATGGCTCGCAAAATGCTTGATGATGCAGGCTTTACTGACGCATATATCACAATAACAGGTGATTTAGATGAATATTTGATACAAGAATTAAAATTGCAGGGTGCAAAGGTTGATTATTGGGGTGTTGGTACTAGGCTTATCACATCAAAAGATGCGCCCAGTATGGGCGGCGTTTACAAGCTAACAGCTCTTGAACAAGGCGGCAAAATGATGCCAAAAATTAAATTAAGCGAGAACCCCGAAAAAGTTACGACACCAAGCACTAAACGACTTTGGCGCATTTACGATAAAACAACGGGTATGATGAAAGCAGACTATATTACACTAGAACACGAAGGAGTGGACGAAAATACCGATTTAACACTATTTGACCCCAAAGCACCATGGAAGAAAATGTATTTAAAGGTGGGCGATTTTACAGCAAGACAAATGTTGACACCAATATTTAAAAATGGAAAATGTGTATACAAATCGCCGCCAATTAGCGAAATAGCGGCGTATTGTAAAGCAGAACAAGCAACTCTATGGGAAGAATACCGCCGTTTGGTAAACCCGCATATAATGCCTGTCGATTTGTCGCAAGAACTGTACGACCTTAAACAACAAATGATTTGGGACGCAAGACATAGTTAAACATAACCCCTAAATAAAGGTTACCCGAGGTAGTTAGATATATAAAACAAAAAACGCCTTTCGGCGTTTTAGTTTGTTGTGCTTAAAATGCTATGCGGGTTTATTGCCGTACCGTCATTTTGCACGTTAAAGCCTACGTGATAACCCAATGCGGCAGTAAAGATGGACGGCGCACCCACATTGCCAATAATTTGCCCACGACTTACTACATCACCAATAGCCACAACGCTTTCTGCGTCTAGCTGTCTGTATGTAGTCAGCCAGCCATTACCGTGGTTGATTACTACAGTATGCCCATCACGAGCGGTAGGGGTAACTTCCATCACAACACCCGATGCGGCGGCTCGCACAGCATCGCCACGGCTCGCACGTATAGAAATGCTGTCGTTAGTGCGCCATTGGTCCATTGTGATGTCGAAGATATGGGATTCTGGGCTAAAGTCCATTACAATTTCGCCCAAAATAGGCCAATGCATATCGTCGCCTGTGTTAAACGCTGTAAAGCTAGGTCCAGATGGTACCAATGCTTCCTCATAAGGCACAAATTCTGCTTCTTGCGCAATGTCCGGCTCGTATGCTGTTGGTTGTTCGCCCTGTTGCGGCTCAGTTTGCGGGGCTGTGCTTGGGGGCACTTCTGGTTCTTGCGGCACACCGCTTTGTATTGTGCCGTTATCATCCCTCTGTGGCGTAGTATTTTGCGGTACGCTTGGTGTGGTTTGTGTTGGAACTTGTACCACAGGCACATCTTGCGTGCCACCTACGGGTAATGTTATCTCTGCGGTGTTAAAACCGCTGTCATCACCAGAGCCAGTACCTATCAAGCTATAATACCCAATAGCCACCGCTAACACCAAAAGCCCGCCCAGTGCCGAATACATCGCCACATAAAAGCCTTTTCCTCTTGCTTTCACATTCTTTGGTTTTTCTGCCATTTTGTGTAAACACCTCCGTGATATATTATTGCCCCAACCAATATTTTCTTATGCACAATATGGAAATCTTTTTTTCACAAACGAGCAAAAAATTTGACAACCATCCAGTGCTTTGATATAATGATGACATCAAATACTTTGGAGGGTTGTTATGGAGCAAATTGTTAAAGATTTTCAGGCGTTTTTGGAAGAAATGCGTATGTACGGACAAGCTGCAAGCATTATGAGCTTTGACGCACAGACCGTTGCACCAAAGGCAAGCATTGGCATACGTGCAAAGCGTAGCGGCTTTTTTAGTCAAAAGATGTTCGAGATGGCAACGGGCGAAAAAATGAAGGGCTTTTTGGATGCGTTAAAGCCATATTTAGGCGAGCTTGATGATGTTGTTACTGCACAATATCGCAAAGCAAAAAAGGCTTACGATGACGGCACAAAAATTCCCGCAACACTTGTAAAAGAATTTAGTGAACTAAAAGCAAAAGGTAACCAAGCGTGGGAAAAGGCTCGCAAAGATAATGACTTCGATGCCTTTGCACCATATTTGGAACAGATTGTAGCAAAACAAAAAGAGGTTATTAATTATCGCATTAAAGACGGTCAGCATCCATATGATGTGGTTTTAGATGATTTTGAAGAAGGTATGACAATTGCAATTTATGACGAGTTTTTTGCAAAATTGCGTGAAACAATAGTGCCTTTATTAAAGGCAATTGTAAATTCGGACAAAAAGATTGATAATGCATTTATGCACGAATATGTCGATATTGAAACGCAAAGAAAGCAAGCAAAATTTATTGCAGAAAAAATTGGTTACGACCTTGACCGTGGTTATTTGACAGAGGCAACACATCCGTTTTGTAGCGGTAGCCACCGTACAGATGTGCGCATAACCACACGTTATGACGAAAACGATTTTGTAAGCAGTTTTTACAGCGTTCTGCACGAATGCGGACACGCCATCTACGAGCAAAGCATAGGCGACGATATTGCAGAAACGGCTCTTTCACGCGGAACATCAATGGGTATTCACGAATCCCAGTCGCGCTTTTACGAAAACTGTATCGGACGTAGCCGCCAGTTTTGGCAATATATCACTGACGAGCTAAAAGGGTATTTACCGGAAAGTTTTGCAAATGTAGTGCCAGAGCAGTTTTTTGAAGCAACTAATATAGTTAGCCCTTCATTAATACGTGTCGAGGCGGACGAGCTTACATATTCTTTGCACATTATGATACGTTATGAGATTGAGCGTATGCTGTTTAACGGCGAGATTGATGTTAAAGATTTGCCTGCGTTGTGGAATAAAAAGTATGAAGAATATCTAGGCATCACCCCGCCAAACAATACCCTTGGCGTGTTGCAAGACATACATTGGTCTTGGGGATTGTTCGGATACTTTCCAACATATGCTCTAGGTAGCGCATATGCCGCACAGTTTTTGGCGTATATCCGCAAAGAAATGGACGTGGATGCTCTTATCACTAAAGGTGATTTTGCCGCAATAACCAAATGGTTAAACGAGAAAATCCACATACACGGAAGCAAATATACCCCAACCCAGTTAATGGAAAAAATGGGCAGCGAACAACTAAATGCAGACTATTATACCAATTACCTTAAAAACAAATATGAAGCAATTTACAATGTAAAAATATAACAAACAAAAAGGACGCTATTATCAGTTTAGCGTCCTTTATTTATTTCATTATCGAACTTTTTATTAAATTGCTCGCTTCCGCTCTCTGCAAAGCATCAACATACTTTTGAGCTAAAATCCTTTATAGCCGTTAAATCCTAGCAAAAACAACGCTAAAACAAATGAACCATTTTTTGAACTGGCAAGTTTACCTAATTCATCTATAACGGTGTCGCAAGGTATCGTAACACTTGCCATTTCTGACACAACCTTGTTAATGGTTTTTGGCAACTGCATACATATTTGATAGAATGCGTTATCTTGCCCCGTAACCAAAGCATAAAATTCGTCAATGCTCATACGCCTAATTCGGCGATGTTGCCTTTTTTGACCGTCAACAGTAACCACCCACGTGATGTCTTGGGATTTTTTAGCAATAACCTCTACCAGCAGACAAGCACAATCATCATCGTTAAGCAATTGCGATTGCATTTTTATGTATGTTTTTGCCGAAGATGACGAGTTCATTGTATTGTGTTTATTTTTTATTTCAACAAAAACGCTTTTTATTCTATCGCCAGTCGAAAGCAGTATGCCGCCTTCTTTTGCAAAAATCACATCCCACCCGTTTTGCGGTACTTCACAATCTTTGAAATATTGAAAAATTCGTTGGTGAAAATATCCAACATCATTGTTATTTGACTTATCTCGTTGGCGAAAAATTTCATTCTTTACGATTTCTTCCCAAGTAAAACCATAAACGCTTTTATCAAAAATAAGTTTTACAGGGTCTATTATATTTTTATTAAATTTTTTCAAGTCAAAAGGCAACAACCTATCACCATATTGACGTATCGTATCCTCAATATGCTTCTTAAAATCTTCCTCTTTTATGAAGTTCAAATTCCACATTGTAAACCCTCCAGACCTTTATATATCTCTTTCCCAATTTCGTATGCCAAAAGTGGCGGCACAGCGTTTCCAATTTGTTTATATTGCGAACCTACACCGCCGCAAAAACGCCAGTCATCAGGAAACGATTGTATGCGAGCATTTTCTCGAATAGTAAAAGGTCTTGCTTCGTCAGGATGGCAACGCTCGGTTTGTTTTTGTGATGGAGATGTCAAAACAGTAAGGGATGGCTCGTCCATACTCATTCGTCGCAAAATTCCCGTTTTGCCGCCGCCTAAATACCAACTACCTTTCATATATTCTTTTGCAGTATCTTCGGGTATATCCCGCCAATACCCGCCTGGTGGCACTATTTCAAATAATTCACGCTTGTGGCTAGAATATTGCGAACCGGCACTAAACGGCACATTTTCCAAAACATCACGCAACACAGGTTTATATATGTGCTTATCAGGAAAAACAACATTAATGCTATCCGCAAGGTCTTTGCGAACACCAATCATAATCAGCCGTTCGCGTTTTTGCGCCACACCATAATCCCACGCATTTAAAACTTTTGACTGCACATTATAGCCTTCTTGTGCAAAAATATCAGATATTATTTTAAAGGTTTGCCCTTTATTATGCGAAACTAGACCTCTAACATTTTCAAAAAGAAAGGCTTTGGGTTGTAATTTGTGCAAAAAAACAGCGTAGTGATAAAATAATGTACCACGGGCATCTTCCAAACCCAATCCTTTACCTGCATAAGAAAAAGACTGGCAAGGCGCACCGCCAGACAACAAGTCAAGCTCATCTTTGGCAATATTGAAATAATCTTCCAAATCCAAAGATGAAATATTAGCAATATCCTCATTTATTACATTCCAAATTGGGCGGTTTGTTTTTAGTGTATTTGCGGCATCTTTGTCTATTTCGATAAGGGCTATGCTTTCAAATCCCGCCATTTCAAGTCCCAAAGCAAGTCCGCCCGCACCCGCAAAAAGCTCTATAGTCTTAAACCTCATTACGAGCCATTCCTTACTAGAAATAAAACGATAAGTACAATTAAGATAGAAACAAGCGTAAAGGGATTAAGGCGTGGACGTTGGTTTGTTATGCGGTCGCTACGTTCTTGCAGGCGGCGGCGCAGGCGGTCGGCTTGGGTTTCGTTGTCATTTCGCATTTTTACCTCCTAAAACGGTGCAAATTGGTTTGGTGTGTAATTTTCAAAACGCACTTGGTCGTTGATATATCGCAACTCTACCGTACCTGTAGCACCGTTTCTTTGTTTTGCTACTATAATCTCGGCTATGCCTATTTTTTCACTATCCCTATTATAGTATTCGTCACGGTAAATAAAGCATACCAAATCGGCATCCTGCTCTATTGCGCCAGATTCACGTAGGTCTGACAAAATTGGACGACGGTCAGAGCGTGCTTCGGGCGCACGTGATAGTTGCGAAAGAGCTATAATCGGCGCATTCATCTCTCTTGCCAAAGCCTTTAAGCTACGTGAAATCTCCGAAATCTCTTGCTGGCGGTTTTGCGGACGCCCTTCGCCGCCTGACATTAGCTGTATATAATCAACAATTATAAGCGATAAACCCTGTTCGGACTTTAATTTACGGCATTTAGAACGCATCTGCGACACTGTTATGCCTGGCGTGTCATCTATGTAAATTGGTGCGGATGATATTGTCGATAAAGCCTCAGCTATATCATCCCAATCCTTTGGTTCTAATTGCCCTGTACGCAACTTGTTCGCCTGCACACGACTTTCTGCTGACAAAAGGCGGTTTGCAAGGGATTCCTTGCTCATCTCTAAAGAAAAGATTGCGCAAGGTGCGTTGTTTTTAATGGCGGCATTTGCGACCATATTAAGCGCAAGGGCTGTTTTACCCATTGATGGACGTGCCGCAATCAAAATTAAATCGGACGGATGAAAACCTGCCGTCATTGTGTCAAGGTCAATAAAACCAGACGGCAAACCCGTTACGGCAGAGCCTTGCGTTGCCGCTTGCTCTATAACCTCCATCGCTATTGTCAATGCTTCGTGAATATGCACAAAGCCCGATGTGTTGCGCCTTTGCCCTATTGCAAATATTATAGCTTCGGCATTATCCAAAATAGCGTCGGTGGCTTTAATGCCCGCAAA
The DNA here is from genome assembly GCA_009784615.1 of Defluviitaleaceae bacterium. Taxonomy (GTDB): domain Bacteria; phylum Bacillota; class Clostridia; order Lachnospirales; family WRAX01; genus WRBJ01. Next base: position 61,061 of record WRBJ01000004.1, read on the forward strand.
GCTGTCTTCTTGGATAACCCCTGCCGCAGAAATAAGGCGGCGTAATATAGATTTATCTAATACTATGCGTATATATTGCTTTATGTTTGCAGATGTAGAAACGTCCGAAGCGATTGCCCCCAAAGCCGCAATACCACCGACTTTTTCAAACACATCCCGCTCTTCCAAACTATTTTTAAGCGTAATTAAATCCACAGGTCGCCCTGTGTTATATAAATCTAAAAAAGACTGGAAAATCAAGCGATAATCCAAACGGTAAAAATCGTCAACCCGCACATTTTCTGCGGCTGTTACCAATGCTTCGTTGTCAAGCATCATAGACGACAAAAGCGCAAGCTCTGCCGCTTCATCCCTTGGCATTTTACGTATTTCTTTATCTAAAATTTGCTCGTCCATATAGCCTCCGTAATCTTACAGCGGTTTTATTACTAAAGAAATAATCGCCGTTACATCGGTATGAAGGCGGGCTTCGGCTTTATGCTCTCCCAATGTTTTAATTGCTTCTGGGATTGTTATTTTTTTACGGTCAACATCAACGCCAGCCGCCGCCAAAGCCTCGGCAATTTCTTTATTGGTTACCGACCCAAACAGTTTTTCGCCGCCGCCTGTTTTCAGCGCAAGCTCTATGGTTTTACCCTCTAGCACGGTTTTCAATGCTTTTGCGTCTTCCAAATCTTTTGCACGCCCTGCGGCTTCACCTGCCAGCTTGCGCTCTAAAGCCGCCAAATTAGCCTTATCTGCCACAACAGCTAATTTTTTTGGTAATAAAAAATTGCGAACATACCCATCAGCCGCTTCCAACACTTGGTTTTTTTTACCTACATTTTTAACGTCTTGTAATAGAATAACCTTCATAAATAATTGCTCCTTATTTTCTAAATTTATACTTTTGATGTTTCTTTTTTTCTCTAATTTTATTGCGCAATAGAAAGTATGCTATGGTTAAAAGTGCGCCGACAGATATTGCCGCAATCCAATACGGCACAGCAGAACGGGAAAAGAAGGTGCTAATAACCCAATCTGTATAATAATTTATATCACTGGCTGTACTACGCTCTTGTACATCACGTGCGGCGTGTATTGTGGTAGAATTTAACACTTCACCATCCAAAATATAATCAACTCTGCCTAACTCTTGCCCTTCTTCTATTGACGGCACAACCAACCATTCGTCTTCATATTGAACAGTAACATCATCCAACCAACTAACCTGTGCTGTAATACTGTCGGCTTCTATATGCGATAAAAACTGTGTAAACTCTGGCTCATACAAAAAAACTTCCAAATATTCATCTTCACCAAGGCGTGGGTTTTGTATGCCAATATGCGCAATATCGGCAATTAGCGTGCGATGTGCAAAATTATCAAAACCGTGGTTAAAAAGATTATGCGCATCCCGCCAGCGTGTTGGTTCGTCATTAATAAAAGGCGAGTTCATTGTAACCACGATAAGATTAATATTGGCACGCATAGCACTTGCCACAAGCACATCGCCCGCAAGGTTTGTACGCCCTGTGCGCAAGCCGTTTGCACCTGCAAAAAAGTTTGCACCAGCGTGCAAAAGGTCATTGGGGCTGCGCCAAGAGCGGTTTACAAGCGACGGATTTTGTGCATTTATGGCTTCAGGCAAATTTTCCCGCAAATTTGTACCTGCCATTGCTCCAGAAAAAGCAGGCAATGCCGCAATTTCAGCGATAGTTGGTATTGACATTGCGTGGCGGGCTATTTGTGCCATATCATATGCCGTGGTTGTATGGTTTTGATGATGATAACCGTGAGGATTAATAAAACGGCTGTTTTGCGCACCCAGTTCTGTTGCACGCTCGTTCATCAGTTCAGCAAAATATTGCTGTGCCTGCACAAAAGACATATCAAATTCACCAGAAACAACCCGTGATACATTTAATGCTACAATATTAGCCGTGTCATTGCCTGCACCAATTAGCATACCACGAAGCAAATTAATACCAAGTATAGCCTCGCCAATTTCGTGATGATTGCGGGCAGAATCAAAAGGCAACGACGACACCTCGTTACCAGCAATGTAAATTCTATCCATATCTAAATGCTCGTAAGCCAAAATTGCTGTTAATATCATAGTTGTTGCCGCAGGAAACATACGTTGATGTTCGTTTTGGGCGTACAAAATACGACCGCTGTCACTTTCCATCAAAACAAAAGCAGGTGCATAAATAACAGGCTCTGCAAATACTTGTATATTAAGAGATTTTAAAACTAATAAGAACACAAAAAACACAAAGAAAAACTGTCTAAACCGCTTCACTTTTTACTCCTCATTCCTAAATCATAATTACTATTTTAAATATATCACATACCAAATCTTTTGTCAACATACCTATCGTTTATCTTATCAAACTGGGGGTCGTTTCAGTTTAAAAACTTTTTTGAATATGCTGTTGACAAAAAGACAAAATATGATATAATTGGATTTAAATTAAATAAAATTAACAGGCGGTGGCGAGTTGGGAGTTGGGTTTTGCCGCCCTCGTCTGCATAAAAAAGAGGAGATGAAAAATGTTAGCCAATCTAAAAATTAGAAGCAAGCTGATGTTGGGTTTTGGCTTTTTGATGGTTGCTATTGTGGTCATAATCGTGTTCGCAATAATCGCTATGAACCGTCTTAACCAAGATGCCGTCTATGTTATCGAAGGTCCTTACGAACGCTATACAATCGCCCGCTCTATCGAACGTAATATGATAGACGCACGCCGTATTGTAAACCGTGTTTCCATTTACGGCTCTTCAAATCCACCAAACCTTGTGGGTATCAATGCTCAAATTGCGGCTCGTGACGCTACCCGTACCCGTGTGCAAGAGCAAATTAACGCTTGGCGCAACTCTAATATAAACGACGACCGTGTTAATGGTGATGCAACGTTGCTAAACAACCGTGTTACACTTGCAAACCAATTGGAAGCGGCTGTAAATTCATATTGGGCGGCTTTTGACCAAGCTGTAGAGATAGCAAGAAACCCTAATATGACTGCTGCTGACGCTATTGCCATTACCGATAATGTCGTTACACCCACCGTAAACAATGTAAACAATACAATCGCAGAAATCGTTGCTATTTCCACTTACTTTATGAGCGATGTAGTAGAAAGTATGGAAAGCTATGCGGCAAACCAACGTAACCTTATCATCATTGTGGCGGTTATTGCCATTATCGTTTCCATTGTGTTTGCTATGCTTATTATTAACTCCATCGTAAAGCCGGTTTCAAAACTTGGCAAATTAGTAAACGAAGTATCCCACGGTAACGTAAATGTAAACGTAGACCGCAATGTAGGCAAAGATGAAGTAGGTATGTTGTCTACGGATGTTTTCGAGCTTATAGACACCATACGTAACATCACGGACGACTTGGCAAAAGCTAATTACGAATTTAACGTTGTTGGTGATATTGAATACAGAATTGATAACAGTGGCTATCAAAACGCATTTAAGGATGTTGTTGATGGTGTAAATAATATTTTAAACCAAGCTGTAGAAGATACAATGCAAATGCTTAATGCAACAACAATGATTGCTAATGGTGATTTTGAAGCAAAAATCAGCGATATGCCTGGTAAGAAAATGGTTATGCCTCAAACCCTTGATTCTGTAACTTCAACCCTTAAAGAACTTTATGAAAGTGTGTCTTTCCTTGCACAACAGGCTTCTGTCGGCCGTCTTGATGCAAAGGTTGATTCCAGCAAGTTTAAAGGTAATTGGGCATCATTGTTTGGGCATCTTAGCAACCTTATACAAAATGTGGCGGCACCTATTGCTACCGTCGAACGTTCTCTTAACTATATGCGTGACGGTAACTTTGTCGATGCACGTATTGTCGAAGATTTTAAAGGCACATTCGGCAACCTAAAAGATGCCTTAAACCAAACAGAAGATATGACATTAAGCTATATCAGCGAAATAAGCGACGTGCTTACCCGCATGTCTAGCGGCGATTACACAATGACCGTAACCCGTGATTATGTTGGTAGCTATGCACCAATTAAAGTAGCTCTTAATACAATACTTGACGCTCTTAACAACACAATGGGCGAGATACAATCTGCTTCTTACCAAGTACAATCAGGCGCAGAACAAATCTCTCAATCCAGTATGTACCTTGCAGAAGGTTCTGCACGTCAAGCGTCTGCAATTGAAGAGCTTACAGCCAGTATGACGCTTATTAACGAAAAAACCCGTGAAAGCGCAGACAACGCAACAGATGCAAGCCAAAAAGCAACAGGTGCCGCAGAATTTGCTGTTAAAGGCGGCGAAGTGGTAGAGTCTATGCAAGAAACAATGAACAATATACAAGCGTCTGCTGCTGGCATTGGCAAGATTATCGGCGTTATATCTGACATCGCTTTCCAAACCAACCTTCTTGCTCTTAACGCTTCGGTTGAAGCGGCACGTGCAGGTGAACACGGACGTTCGTTTAGCGTAGTAGCTGACGAGGTTCGCTCGCTTGCTACTAAATCACAACAATCTGCTTCTGATACAGAAGTTATTATTGAAGAAGATACAATTGCAGTTGCACAAGGTATGAAATCTGCGGCGGAAGTAGGAGAAGCGTTTGCCACTATCATAAGCGATATACGTGCCATTGCAGAACTTGCAAGCACTATTGCAGATATGGCTTTGGAACAATCCGAATCCATTAACCACATCAACGCAAGCGTTGGTGAAATATCTAAGGTTGTACAGGATAACTCTGCTACAGCACAAGAATCTGCTTCTGCTTCTGAAGAGCTATCATCCCAAGCAGAAATGTTGCGTGAAATGGTTTCGCAGTTTAGGCTGCGTGGGTAATTATTACAATAAAAAAAGCCGTCCTTTGGGATGGCTTTTTTGATGCTTTGATTAGAGACGGCTCGGTAGCCTAAAGGCGGCTTCGCCGTTGCGGGCTGTCAGCCCGCTTATTATACAATTTCAAACCCAATTTCATCAATTTCTGCTTTAATGTGTTCCATATTAATCTCGTCGGGGGCATTTAGCTTAACCTCGCCGCTTTCAACATCAACCATTACATCTGTTGCACCCAAGTCTTCCATAGCGTTCACGACGCTTCTTTTGCAACTGCCTCAATGCATACCTTTTACAATAAATTCCATTTTTGTCATAAAATCACCTCATTGGTTTTTTAATATTGTAGCATAAAAACTATTGAGGTGTCAATGACAAAACTTGTGCTTCTGGATAAAAATGTGCTAAAATCTGACGATAGTCATAACCACGCTGGCTCATACCGTGTGCGCCGTGTTGTGACATACCTACGCCGTGTCCAAAGCCGCCGCCATAAAACACCCAATTATTGCCGTTTTGCTCAAAAACCATAAAGGTCGATGGCAATATAAAATGGTTGTTTACAGGCGTTGCGCCTGCGTGGCGGTTCATTAAAATACCCTCGGGTAAAGATGGCACCAACAACTGCCTTATCGCCAGTTCGGTTAGTATATTAGTTGTCCCTAAAGTGCCGTGTATTGCAAGCTCGGTAACATTGCCGCCCCTGCCACGTGCAACAATTTCCATACCACGAAAATCACCGATTTCAAGTGCCAAATGTGGGGCATTATTGCTTATTATACGGGAGATTTGCTCGGTGGTAACGCTAAAATTCCACCTAAACCAAGGAGAATTGCTGTCATATGCTGTAATATTAGTATCTTTAAAAAATACTGCCGCATTTGCTTCTATCGAGAGGTCGCCAAAATCTGCTCCTGCCATCTGTGGCATACCACGCAAATATGGCGGAGTTGTAGCATCCAATTGCCCTGTTGCACCATTTATCCAAACATCGCCACGGTCGGCGGTATGTCCACTGGATGTCGAGAAATAATTTGCAGAAACAACATTGCCATTATGCGTCAAAAATAAACTGCGTGTAGCCGCAACCGCGTCAATTGCAAGGCTTGTTTCGGGGATATTGTTGTAAACCTGTGTGGTTACACTGTCATCTACATTTGCACCGTATGCGTGGAAGCGGTTGGCGAAAAACTGATTATAGGCGTAACTGCGGGCTGTTATTGCCTGCACTTTTGCGGGGGTTAGACCGAATGATGTGGGCATTTCACTGGGAATAACGGCGTATAAGTATTCCTCAAGTGGTAGCTGATTAACTATAATAAAACCACCATCTCGCCCGCTAATTTCCATCAAACCTCTGTATTGTGGATGCACACTTCCACCCCAATTTCGGCTTATATTCATAATTTCGATTTTTGCATCATTTAAAGATTCTATTGTAATTCGTCCGCCGCCTAACAAATAAGAGTTTTGATAACTAAGATTAAAAATTTCATTAGGAGCAAGCTCGGTTATGCCATCGGGCGAATGAATGACCAGTCCGCCAGCAGAGCGCATTTGCACGCTTGCGTGAACACGGCTTGCAAAACCCGTTGTGGTGATAAGAACCCGTATATGGCTTGGCATAGGACGACGCAAAATTATAGCGGAGGCGATTTGCCCATCATCACGTAGCACAAACTCTGCAACATCATAGCCGATAGTAATTTGGCTGGGGCGACCCGCCGAAATATTGTCGCTTGTTAGCGAAAATATAGTAAAATCGGGATGCGTGGCGACTCTACCAACGCCTTCAATTTCAATGTGGTTTGTACCTACTTCCTTCACAACGCCACCAATGGTCGTGTTCATTACATTTACGGCGGTAATGCGTTGCCCACTAATAGACACATCGGCGATATTGCCAATGGGCAAATTGTTGATGATTCCAGGGTCGGCAATGAAAGTGCGACCTACACCGCCTGCAAAAATGGTGATAAATCCTGCTTGTGGCGAGCCATCAATATTTGTGCCAATAATAAATACATTATGCAGGGTTGGTGTTTCGTTAACTACGCCTAAAACCGCTAAGACCTCATTGCCACGTACAAGCAAACTAATTTGCTTGTTAAGATAAGGCTCGAAACCTAGCCCACGTGTAGAAAAATGCCCTTTGTCGGTAATAATATTATCGGCAGGTAGATTTTGGTTAAAATTAGGCGTGGCAAGCACCACGGCGTTAATGGTGCGTAAACCTCTTGCGGAAGCTCCGCCGATATTATCAAGCATTTGGGTGAACAGGTTGACCCATAATGCATAGGAAATTGCCAAATTGCTGTTTTCATCTGTTAAATTTATGCGTATTGGATTATCGTCGTCAAGTCTATCCAAAATAATTTGTGCTTGTGCTAAAGTTAGCGGGTCGTTTGGGTAAAAATGACCATCTGTTCCGCTTAAATAGCCTAGAATATAGGATTTGTTGATATATCTATCAAACCACATTTCGGGGGAAGTATCGGCAAAGTCAATATAGCGGGCGGCTTGGTCTATTTCGGTTTGTGTTGCAAAAGCAAGCGCAATCATCTTTGCAACCAAAGCCCGTGAAATGGGCATATCATCGCCAATCGGCACAGCTTCGGAAGACGCTAAAACTACACCATCATTAACAAATGGTGTATCAAAATCATCCAAAATATCTGCCGAATTTGAATTGCATCCCGTTGTCGACAGAATTATTAATAAAAAAAATAATAAAAAAAGCCCTAAAAATCTTTTGTTCATATTATTCACCTCGTAAAAATTTATGCAGACAAGTTATTTTTTAGAACAAAGCACTATCATTATACCATAGTATGTGGTATAATGATATAAGTAAAACATTATGGTCTAATGGTAAGAATATTTTAAAGAGGTGCATAAAATGCTTATTTCTGCTTTTTTTGAAGATGGTTTTACTGACCTTTTGCTTGGTCATTTGCTTTTTCCTATAATCCTTGCTGTTATTTTGATTATTGGCATTACGATTGTCATACGTATTGGTAGCAAGCAAGGCAAGATACAAAGGCGTACGGCAAGGATGTTGGCTGATGATAGTGCCGCCAATTCTGTACGCCTTAAAAAAATTGACCCATCATATTTTTTTGTGCCAAATGTGGACGAATTGCCTTTTAAAGAATATTCTGATGAAGATATAAAAAAACCGCAAGGCACTTATCTTTGGCAAAAAAAGGCACTAGATGCTTCAGCAAAAAAAATGTTGCACTTTGACGAAGAATATTCTAATACAGAGCTTAAAAAAATGTTCGGTGCAGCTAATTTAGAATTTGTTGCTCGTTATGAAGAAAATTTTACAAATTACATCCACACATTGCGCAATTGGGCGCAGGCTTTGATTAATGACGGCTTTAAAGATGATGCACAAAAGGTATTAGAATTTGCTGCAAAGGCTGGGTCAGAGGTTTCGCAAACTTATATTATGCTTGCGGATATTTATGCTGAAAAAAATGACAACCAAGCCCTTCAAAGTCTTAAAAATACGCTTGCTACACGTAGGATACCAGCAAAAGATGCGGCGATTACCCACATAGAAAAATATCTTTTTTAACACAAAAGGCGGGCTATGCCCGTTTTTGGTTTGCGGCTCTAATGATTTTACAAGCAGTGAAAATTTATCTTGACATTGGGTAATAATTAACATATAATTGATAGAATGGGATGAAAATATCCCAAATAAATTTTACCTAGTTTCTAGCGTCTATGATAGATTTAGGTTCTAGTTTCTAGCTTGGAGGTAACTAAAATGTGGCAAGTGGTCGTACCCATCATTGTGGGTGTTGTCGCTTTGCTCTTTGGTGTCTTCTTGGGCTTTATATATCGTAAAAAAACCGCTGAAAAACTTAAAGGTACAGCAGAGCAAGAAGCGGAAAACATTAAAGAGGAAGCTCGCAGGGAGGCTTTAGTTAAAAAGAAAGAAATTTTACTAGAGGCTAAAGAGGAAAGCATTAAGACAAAAAATGAAATTGAAAAAGAAGCAAAAGAAAGACGTGCCGAAGCGCAAAAACTAGAGCGCAGGCTAATGCAAAAAGAGGAAACTCTTGACAGAAAGACAAATTCTTTTGAGAAAAAAGAAGAACAGCTACAAAAGAAAATGGAAAACTTGGAACAAAAGACGCAGGATGCCGAAGCGGTGCTTGCTAGACATTCGCAGGAATTAGAGCGTATTAGCGGGCTTTCTGCCGAAGCGGCAAAAGATTTATTACTTGACAATATCCGTAACGAAGTTAAAGCCGAAGCGGCTATAATGATTAAAGATATTGAAGCCAAAGCAAAGCTAGATGCCGATAAAAAGGCAAAAGACGTGCTTGCAACCGCTATACAACGTTGTGCGGTAGACCACGTAACAGAAACAAGCGTCTCTGTGGTGCAATTGCCAAATGACGAGATGAAAGGACGTATTATTGGGCGTGAAGGGCGCAATATACGCACATTAGAGTCTTTGACAGGTATTGATTTAATTATTGACGATACACCAGAAGCCGTTATTTTATCAGGTTTTGACCCTGTAAGACGTGAGATTGCAAAAGTTGCGCTTGAAAAACTTGTGGCGGATGGTCGTGTTCATCCTGCTCGCATTGAAGAAATGGTTGAAAAAGCTAAAAAAGAGGTCGAAGCGACTATTCGCGAAGAAGGCGAAGCGGCAACGCTTGAAACAGGTGTACACGGCGTTCATTCTGACCTTATCCGCCTTTTGGGTAAAATGAAGTTTAGAACAAGCTATGGTCAAAATGTTTTGCGCCATTCTATAGAAGTATCGCATCTATGCGGGCTTTTGGCTGGCGAAATGGGTCTGGACGTTACTCTTGCAAAACGTGCGGGACTTTTGCACGACATAGGCAAGGCGATAGACCACGAAAACGAAGGTAGTCATATTGTGCTAGGTGCGCAGCTTTTGCGCAAACATCGTGAAAATGAAGTTGTGGTTAATGCTTGCGAATCTCATCACGGTGATGTAGAGGCTACCAGTGTAATTTCGGTACTCGTAATGGCGGCGGACGCTATTTCTGCGGCTCGTCCCGGTGCTAGACGTGAAACGCTGGAATCTTATATCAAACGTCTTACAAAATTAGAAGAAATTGCTAATTCGTTTGACGGCGTTGAAAAAACCTATGCAATACAAGCGGGTCGTGAGCTTCGCCTTGCGGTTATTCCAGAGGTTGTAGATGATAATTCTATGACGCTCCTTGCTCGTGATGTTGCAAAACGAATTGAAAACGAATTGGAATATCCAGGTAATATTAAAATATCGTTGATAAGAGAAACAAGAGTTGTAGAATATGCAAAGTAAATATTGTAGGGACACCATATATGGTGTCCCTACGTGTTGATGCTTGGAGGGTCTATGGATATTAAAATGCTTGCATTGGATTTGGATGGGGCTTTGTTGAGGTCGGATAGCACGATTTCGCAATATTCTTTAGATGTGTTAGAACATTGCCGTCAAAAGGGCATAAAAATTACTGCGGTTACGGCCCGCCCTTATATTACCGCTAGGCACGTTTTGGTCGACTTACAGTTTGACGCAATTATACACGACGGCGGTGCGGCGGCACTTTTGGACGAAACGTATCTTTTTAAAAAGATAATATGTCCAAAACTGACAAATGCCTTGATTGCGGACTTTTTGGCGGCAGGCATAACATTATCCTGCGAAGGCTACGAAAATTATTACTACAACTTTGAAGACAACGACTATGCCGATTTTCGCCGCAAACATAACCAACACGCCGAAAAGACAGATTTTGCACAAGGCATAACTACCCAAATTTGCAAAATAAATCCACGAGCAACCGCAGAACAAGTGCAAAAAATAATCCAAAAATACCCTCACGAATTTGAAATTATAGAATACACAGGTTACGGCTTTATTAGGCTTGCCGAAAAAGACTCTAACAAATGGCAGGCAGTAAAGGAAGTTGCGGCACATTTTGGTATAGATACAGCAAGCATTGCCGCTTTTGGCGATGATTTTATTGATGTAGAACTGCTCGCAAATGTGGGTTATGGCGTGGCTATGGCAAATGGTATCGACGCTGTAAAAAAGGCGGCAAAATACCAATGTGACACCAACGATAACGACGGCATAGCCCGATGGTTGGAGGAAAAATTATGCCTATAAAGATGATTGTGTGCGATTTAGATAAAACGCTTTTGCGCTCTGATGGTACTGTGTCGCAATATAATTTGGATGCATTAGAAAAGTGTCGGCGTATGGGTATTAAAATAGGCATAGCAACTGCTCGAACAGCTCTGTCATCAAAACGAATAACCGATGCTTTAAGCCCAAATGTGTCGATTACAAGCGGCGGCGCTGTAGTAAAAATTGGGGACGAAAGTATTTATGCCGCAACTTTAAGTGCAGACACAATAAATACGCTTTTAACTCGACTTATGGCAGAAAAAACTGTGGGTTTTATTAATCCGCACACGGTTAAAGGCTCATTTTCAAACCTTCCCATTCCCGAAGAATGGAAGGATTATAGCCACGCAGAAATTAGAGATTTTGCAAAAGACCCCTTCACTTGGGATGGCGAAAAAATTGCCGTAGAAATGCCCTTCGACCTAGCTCAAAATATTGCGGTTGATTTTTGCGATGTTGAAACCATAGCGTTTAGCGGCGAGGGTTGGGTACAATTCGCCCATAAAAATGCCACAAAATACAATGGGCTTAAAATCGCAACAGAGCATTTGGGCATAGATTTGAAACAGGTTGTTGCCTTTGGTGATGACAATAATGATATAGAAATGCTTACAAAAACTGGCTATGGCGTGGCTATGGCAAATGGTATCGACGCTGTAAAAAAAGCGGCAAAATACCAATGTGACACCAACGACAACGACGGCATAGCCCGCTGGCTACAGGAGAATGTGCTATGCTAAAGCGTTTTATCACACAAGGTGCAGGAAGATGGGTAGTGCTTGTAAATATCATTATTATTGCAGGTTTATTCGCAATCTACAGCGATTTTAATTTTCATACAAGCGAGCGAGGATATACTTTTACACGTATACCAAATGATTGTGGCATCGGCGTACGCTCTTACCGCATAAACAACCCAAATTCGCCTTTTGATGGCGAAGTAATAACCATAAACAATCGCAACGGCATAAATTTTATAGGCGAATTTTATGGTTTTTGGATAAGGGGACACAATCCAACTAACTTTGATTTAAGTATAATTTGGTTTGATACCGAAAGCACCGACGGTAGGTCGGTTGCATATCTTGAAAATTTACGCAGACACGATTTTGAAAGAATAAATGAGTATTTTACAGACGAAACCGAATATATATTAGCAGTAGCTATTATGAATACAAGCGTAGCACGTGGTATGTCGGGCTGGCTTAATGTGTTCTATATCGGTGCCGCTGTGGTGCTTATTACCACATTAATTTGGCGCACGAAAGGAAGGAAAAAATAAATGAATTTATTTGAAGCAGTGATTTTAGGGATAATTCAAGGTTTAACAGAGTTTTTGCCCGTGTCAAGCTCGGGACATTTGCAACTATTACACGCATTATTTGGTATTGATGAGCCAACATTGATGTTTGACGTATGGTTGCACGTAGCGACGTTAATCCCCGTATTTATCGTATTTAGAAAAACTATTTGGGAGCTAATTAAAAACCCTTTCCAAAAAATGACTTTGCTTTTAATAATCGGCACAATACCTGCCGTCATTGCCGCATTGTTTTTTGGCGAACAAATAGAAAGTTTGTTTGAAGGTGGTTCTATAGGCTTTTTGGCAGTAACCTTTGCTATAACAGGCTTTTTGCTTTTATTTGCAGACTGGGCGGCAAGCAGACTGGGCGGTAAAAAAACCACCGAAGATATGTCTTGGGTTGATGCGGCTATAATTGGTGTAGCGCAGGCTTTTGCTATACCGCCAGGTATATCCCGCTCTGGCACTACTTTATCTACCGCACTTGGGCGCAAATTAAATCGTGATGAAGCCGCAAAATTCATCTTCTTGCTATCCATCCCCGCAATTCTAGGTGCTACCATAAACGAGATTATGAAAATAGTACGTCTTCCAGAAGATGCCTATGAACCTATTTTTGCCTTTGGGTTGCCTGCAATGATAGCAGGCTTTATAGCGGCGGCTTTGGCAGGGTATTTGGCTGTACAACTAATGCTGGCACTTATCAGAAAGGCAAAACTACGTTATTTTTCAATATATGTTTTCGCCCTTGCAATTTTTGTTGCAGTAGATACCTTCTTATTAGGCGGAACAATTTTGGGATAGAAAGAAGTCAGTGAAAAATTAGGAATAAAATTAAACCCCGCCAATGGCAGGGTTTTTGTTGTTTTATTAAACCTAATCACGAGGTGTCTATATAGAAAAAAGGCGACGCAATTATTGACGTTTGGATGTTTTGCAAGGATGTGCCAATTGAGGACATTATCCTCTGACCTGATGAAACCATCGACGCAAGATATAATAAAAAGCCTAATAGCTAATGAGAAATTTATCAGCTACGAAGTTTACCCATATCTAGACGAATTGTTTAAAGAAATCTGGTAATATTGATGTTGCTTGCTTAAAATATGATACTATTAATTTCATTTTCGGCATATTCTCGGTCTTTTACCATTGTTGCGGCTATTTCTAACCCTTTATCTTTATGCAATTGAGCATTTTTGTAATCGCCTAAAACCGCAAAAGCACGTGCAACACATTCGTGTCCAAAAGCCATATCTAATGCGTCTAAGTCATTATCAACCGCAATTTGTAACGATTTTTGCCCGTGCAACAAAGCAGGCTCGCCCATCTTTAAAAGTGCATATGCACGTGATATTTGCCATTCGCCACGGGCAAAATTTACAGGGTCGCCACACAAGCCCCATAAATAGCGGCTTGTGTGCGCCTTATGCAACATATCAATATCATCATCTGTCGTACGCTCGCCGCCTTTGTCAAATAAATCCCAAGTAGTGTTAAACAGCTGTTTTGCGGTGTTTATTACATCCAAATTCATAGTTACTCTCCTTTTACAAATGTGATTTTTAATTCTTCTAGCTGTTTATCAAAAACCGTATTAGGCGCACCCATCATAGGGCAAGAGCCGTCTTGCTGTTTTGGAAAAGCGATTACATCACGAATATTGGCGGTTTCGCACAACAACATCACAAGACGGTCAAGCCCTATTGCAATGCCGCCGTGCGGCGGTGCGCCATATTTAAATGCGTCCATTAAATGGGAGAAATTGGCGTAAGCCTCCTCCATAGTAAAGCCCAAAATCTCGAACATTTTTTGTTGCATATCCTCACGATGAATACGAATAGAGCCACCGGCGGCTTCGTAGCCATTGATAACAAGGTCATGCTGCTTAGAACGTGCCGCAATTGGATTAGTTTCCAATAAATATAAATCTTCATCTTTTGGCGCAGTAAAAGGGTGATGAACAGCGTAAAAACGCAAGTCATCCTCATCCCAAACAAAAAGAGGCCAGTCGGTAACCCACAGCGGAGCGTAATCGTTGGTTTTAGTAAGTTCTTCACGGCGAGCAATTTCAAGGCGAAGATTACCAAGTGCGTCAAAAACAATGTCGTTTGCGTCTGCGCAAATCAATATCAAATCACCGTCTTGTCCATCAAAAGCGGCAATAATTTCAGCAAGTTTTTCGTCATCAAAAAATTTACCAATGGTGGTTTTAATCTCACCGCCAACAAGCTGTATCCATGCCAAGCCTTTTGCCTTATATGTTTTAACATATTCAATCAAAGCGTCAATTTGTTTGCGGCTGTATTTTGCGCAGCCTTTTGCATTTATGCCACGTACAGAACCGCCATTATCCAACGCACCTTGAAAAACACCAAAGTCAGAACCCGACACAATGTCAGAAATATCTTTAAGCTCAAGCCCAAAACGCACATCAGGCTTGTCCAAGCCAAAACGCTCTATAGCCTCGGCATACTTCATACGGGCAAACGGCATAGGCAATTCAACACCTATTGCTTGTTTAAAAACAGCAGAAATAAGGCGTTCTGTAAGGTTTAAAATATCCTCTTGGTCGATAAAAGATTGTTCGATGTCAATTTGTGTAAATTCGGGCTGTCTATCCGCCCGTAAGTCTTCATCACGCAAGCATTTTGCTATTTGGAAATATTTATCAATACCCGACACCATCAAAATTTGCTTCAATACTTGCGGTGATTGCGGCAAAGCATAAAATTTACCAGGGTGAACACGGCTAGGCACCAAATAATCTCTAGCACCTTCGGGACTGGAATTTGCTAAAATAGGTGTTTCTACCTCAATAAAACCTTCACTAGATAACACCGAACGTACTGTGTTAGTTACGGTATGGCGCAGGCGCAGATTGTGTTGTAAAGTGTCCCGTCGCAGGTCAAGATAGCGGTGCTTTAGACGTAAGTTTTCGCTAACATTTTCATCGCCAACCTGAAACGGCGGAACAATTGAAGTGGACAAAACCGACAATTTATCAGCAATAATCTCAATTTTACCCGTAGCCATATCGGGGTTAATGTCCTTCTCGCGCCGTAAGGCAATTTTGCCCACAACTGCAATAATATACTCACTTTTAAGGGTTTCGGCTTTGGCGAATAGTTCTGCATTAACGCCCTCGTCGAAGGCAATTTGTACAAGTCCCGTGTGGTCACGAAGCGTAACGAAGCATAACTGTCCCAAGCGGCGCACACGATTAACCCAACCTAACGCCGTAACCTGTGCACCAGCTTCGGCCTGCCCAAATTCGCCGCAATAAAGCGTTCTTCTATAATTACCTAAATTTTCCATAGTATTCTCCTCTATCAATTAATGGACCTGTTCTGAAACCTTGCCGCACCAATTTCTTGGCGTGGTAGGTGACAGAGTTTTTGCCCATTTGTGGGCAAAAAGCTCGAGACCTTGCACTTTCGCTGTGCGAAAGCGACGCATAGCGTC
>WRBJ01000005.1 GCA_009784615.1 Defluviitaleaceae bacterium
CGCAGTTGAACAAGATTATGAAGCACAAATAAAAACAAAAGAAGCCGAGATGGAAAAGGTTAATAAATCCAAAGACCAGTTGTTGGATTTGCTTATGGATGAACTTATTTCAAAACAGGATTTTAAGCGGCGCAATGACCTTTTAACCGCCGATATAGAGCGAATTGAACGGGAAGTTGTAGGTATTGAGGCTGACATAAAACTAAGATGTAAAAACAAAAACGAGCTTGCAAATCTTAAAAAGGTGTTGGAAGAAGAATTTTCTAAAACAAGACCCGAGCTTAATAAAATACTGCTAGATAAAATTCTAGTCCATAAACTGGGTGGAGATAAAAGTCACGTAAGGCTGGAAATACGCTTAAATCTAGGAAATTCCTATCTTGCAGAGGTTAATGGCAATAACATCATTTCGCTAGAACAAATAGGCATTTCACAAGCCCAAGTAAGTCGACTGGAAAAAAACGCACTTAAAAATATGAAGAAATATATATCTTAAAGGTAGCATTTGCTACCTTTCTTTAATTCCATTTTTGCCAAAATTTTTGCAATGAAAAATGATACATATTGTGTTATCATTGTTATATCAAATGGAATTGAGAGGTGGATGAAATAGGATGAAGAGATTAGGCAAAAAAGCAATTGTGGGGATTTTGCTTGCCGTGGTTGTTATTGCGGCAGGGTTATTTTTTCTATTACGTGAGGACGTTGTGGTGCAGGACGTGCCATATACTGAATTTGTACAAATGGTTGAAAGTGGGATTGTGCGCCAAGCGGTGATAAGCGACACCCCTACCATAACATTTTTTGTACATAATAGCGAAAATACATATCAAACAAATAATCCCAGAAACCCTGCGCTTACCGAGATGTTGTTATTGGCGGGTGTTGATGTGGCGGAAGGCGGCGAAATTGGTGCATTTTTAATGCCTATTTTACCTGTGCTTCTAATTGGCGGGATGTTTTTCTTCGTCATCAGGCATATGAGTAAAAATAGCGGCAAAAATGCTATGGCTATGGGCGTTGCCGCCGCCGATGTTACAGAAAGCGGCATAAATTTTAAATCCGTCGCAGGCAATGAAGAAGCGAAGGAAATGGTTACCGATGTGGTTGATTTTATTAAAAATCCTGAAAAATACGCCGCTTATGGGGCTAGAATGCCACGGGGTTTGATTTTTTACGGACCGCCCGGCACAGGCAAAACACTGATGGCAAAAGCCATTGCTGGCGAGGCGGATGTGCCGTTTTACGCCACTAGCGGGTCAGATTTTGTACAGATGTATGTCGGGGTTGGTGCCAGTAGAGTTAGAGAGTTGTTCAAAAAAGCACGTGAAGCAGGTAGGGCGGTAATTTTTATTGATGAAATTGATGCAGTGGGCAAAAGCAGAGCCGGCGGCGGACAAGCCGGCGGCAATGACGAACGCGACCAAACGCTAAATGCATTATTAACCGAAATGTCGGGCTTTGGAGGGGATGAAGGCATTGTTGTAATAGCTGCCACAAACCGTCTTGACACATTGGATGAGGCGTTATTGCGTCCAGGGCGTTTTGATAGGCAAATAGAGATTGCATTGCCAGATTTGGCAGGTCGTAAACGTATTTTGCGACAGCACGCCAAAAATAAACCTTTGGATAATAGTATTTGTTTGGATGATTTGGCAAAACAAACCGTTTTCTTTAGCGGGGCTATGCTTGAAAATTTGCTTAACGAAGCGGCTATAAATGCGGCAAAATTGGGTGTGCAAAAAATTGCACAAACAGAGATTGATGAAGCGTATTATACAATAATTGCTGGTTCTGCAAAAAAAGACCGAGGGAATATCTTGGAACAAGACCGCAGAATTACAGCCTATCACGAAAGCGGACACGCCCTTGCCACAAAACTTTTGCAACCAGAAAATTCAATACCAAAAATTACGATAATACCATCAACAAAGGGTGCAGGTGGGTTTTGCGTTAATTTGCCGCCAGACAAAATGTATTATACAAAGGTACAGCTACAAAATCAAGCGATAAGCCTGCTTGCAGGGCGTGCCGCCGAAGAAATTGCCTTTGGCACAGAAAATGTAACAACAGGCGCATCAAACGATATACAGCGTGTAAATGCTTTGATAAAGGACTTTGTAACAAAATATGGTATGAGCGACGCATTGGGCATTGCCGCCATAGACGACGAAGCCGCCAAAACAGAGTATCGCAACCAAGTAAACGAATTATACCAAAAAACCGTGCAAATATTGAATGAAAACCGTGCAATATTAGACAAAATAGCAAATGCATTGTTAGAAAAAGAAACGCTTAATGAAGCAGAATTAAACGCTTTGATTGCGTAAATAAATAGCAAAAGGACAACTAAACATAGTTGTTCTTTTGTCAATATGTTGAATTTTATATAATTTTCAAAAAAGTGTTGACAAATGAAAAATATTGTGGCAAAATTATCAAGTACATACAAACAAACCAAAAAGGTCTTGGTTCAAAGGAAGTTTTTCAAATGAGAAAAACAATGCAAAAAGTAGTATCTCTTGTGCTAGTTTTTGTTTTTATGACAAGCATAAATATAATTAATTTTACCATTGAAGAAGGTTTTCCAGAGCTGGCAAGTATGGAAATTCGTGGAGATATGGGGTTTAGCGGACTTGGCTTCGGAGGAACAAATGGAGGAAATAGAAATATAACTAATGCGGCTTGGGAAGCTCCTGTGGGAACAGTTGTTAATAATTATGGTTCAGTAAGCGGTTATAGGATGGCTACCATAACGGCAAATGATAGGAATGTCAGTCAACCTTCGTGTAGGCTTGACAAAAACACCGATAGGGGGCATAATGAGAAAACATAGAATAGTTATAGCTTTTGCACTATTATCCATTGTGCTATCGGGATGTAGCAATATCCATCAAAACAGTGTACAAAATGATGATGTTAATGACATAATATTGCAATTAAGTGATTTTTATCAAAATCAAGACCGAACTGCGTTAAGCATTACGGTTGTTCCTCAGATTATGTCGCTAAACAATATCCCTGATTATGTATGGATATATATGACCAACAATTCGCAGGAATGTATTATGGTTGGCTATGGCGGGTCGATAGATTTTTTTGACGGAGAGAATTGGGTGGATGTAACTGTATGGGAAATAAATGGAGTACCAATCATCATCTCTGGTTCTGGTCATAACCTATTTCCAAGAGCAACTTGGGAGAGAGGAAGTGTGTTGGCTTCTATAATTTCTGAACCTGTAGCTGGTAAGTATAGATTTCGATACACCACCAATTACCCTGAACATATTTATGCCATTTTCTTTATCATCGAATAAGCAAACATCACCGCCGAAGGTTATCCCTCGGCGGTGATGTTTTATATGGTTAGCTCTTTTATCCAGTAACCGTGCCCGCTTTGGTTTGCGGCTTCGGGGTTGCAATATTTAAACATATCGAACACGCCCTGTGCCATTACCGTTTGGTCTTGGGTAAAGATGTCGGGCACGCCTAGTATGTATTTGTTTAATGGGTTTTCGGCGGTGCGACCTAGCAGTACGTGGCGATATTGTCGGGCTTTATTGGTGATAAAGTCGTTTTGGCTTATTTCATTCGTGTAAAGCCCTAGGTTTTGCAGGTCTACAAGGCTTGCGGCAACCCATTCGGCGGCTGGTTCTTGGTTTTTAAACACATCAACCGCATTGCGCCCCGCAAAGAAATTATTAATACGCTCGTATTGTGCATTATTTTCCGTGTTTTCTGCTGTTTCGGTGGTTAAAAAAATCTCGGCAATATCTTCTTGTATGGCTTCCTCGGCAATTTCTTCCACAATTTCTTCTATAATTTCGGGAGCGGGATGTATATGTTCAAAAACAGTTTCTGCATATACCGGTGGCGGTACTTCCTCGGCGGCGATTTCTATTATGGTTTCAGGTAATTCTTCAACAATGCCTTCAATAATCTCTTTAATCTCTTCGATAACTTCATCAATGATTTCTTCGGTTTCTTCGATAGTTATTTCACTTATTTCGGTAATTGCTTCGGAAACCTCCACAACTTCAGCAACGTCTTTTTCTATACCAAAGCGCAGATTATTGCGCCATACAAAGGCTTCACTTTTAAAACCTGTCAAAACCACGTCAAAATTAGCACCATCTTTTGGCGTGGTTATTGCCACGCCGTCAATAGCTTCAATTTGCAAGCCAAAGCCCGCAATATTATTGCGCTCAAGCTCAAATTTGCCATCAAATCCGCCGTTTTTGCCAATAATAATTGCACCAATATCCGCCGCCGCACCATTTTGTGCAAAGGCAAGTAAACGATATGCTCCTTCGTTTGCATCTTGCAAAAACACGGTTGCCTTTGCGCTGTCGCCCCGTGCTTCTAAAACCACACGTCCCGTAGCATTGCGTCGCCCCAGTGTGCTTTCTGTTGCTAATGTAAAAAACTGCCTAAAATAATTCATATTAATACCCCTTTGCTTGTCAAAATAAAACGTTGCTTAATTATATGCAAAATAGGGAAAGATAGAAGTAAATATAAGGATTAGAAATGAGGAATTAGATATGGTTGTAGTTAAAACAGCAGAGAGTGTGCAGAAATTAGATTGCCCGCAAGGGATGTTTGGACTGCGTAGCGAGCAGGCTTTGCGTCCTTTTGGTGCTTGCGCAGAATGTACACATATGTCGCATATGTCCTGTAAAGCAGAGAAAAACGCAAAACTATTTGAAATAAATAAAATTTTATAGTTTGTTTAAAAAAAGTATTGGCAGGAATATTTGGTATGATATACTAAACAACATAAAAACTCTCCAAAATACTATATTATAAGAAGGGTTTCTTTATGAAGAAAACCACACGTTTAAAGCAATTTGTATCTGCGGTATTGGCAGGGGTGATGATGTTTTCTATTTTGTTGCCTGTGCAAGCTACAAACAAAGTATAAATGCGTGAAACTACAGTAAAAGAGAGATATGTGCTGTTGCACAAAATTTTTCGCAAAATGTAAAAAAGGGCTTGCAATCGTTTTAATATTGTGATATACTTTTTGTGTTCTTATCATATTTTGTGACAAGAGCGGGCATATGTCCGCTCTTTAATTTATAATTAGGAATTAACTTTATAGATATTGGAGGTAGGTAATATGCCCGCAAACAGTGAGCTAGTAACCACCATTGGGCTGATTGAAAAGGAAAAAGGCATTGACAAAGAACAGCTTTTTGAAGCAATAGAATTTTCGCTTTTATCAGCTTGCAAAAAGCATTTTGGAACCAGCGAAAATATTCGTGCAACTATCGACAGAACAACAGGCGAAATTAAGGTTTTGGCACAGAAAACTATTGTTGATGAAGTGGAAAATAAGGTGTTGGAAATTTCTTTGGCAGACGCAAAGGAATTAAGCCTTGAGTATAATTTAGGTGATATTGTTGATGTGGTGGTAACACCAAAAGAATTTGGGCGTGTTTCTGCCCAAACCGCAAAACAGGTTGTTGTACAAAAACTGCGTGAAGCTGAGCGTAATATGATTATAGGCGAGTATAAAGACCGTGAGCTAAAGCTGGTCTCGGGCGTGGTAGAGCGTATAGAAAAACGCAATGTATATATAGCACAAGGCAAAACCGAGCTTATAATGCTACCCGTAGAGCAAATGCCAGGCGAAGATTATTTTCAAGGTCAACGCCTAAAGGTTGTTGTTATGGATGTGCGTGAAGGCAACCGTGGCGGACCTATGATAAGCGTATCACGTGCGCATCCAGAGCTTGTTGCGAGACTTTTTGAACAAGAAGTACCAGAAATTGGCGATGGAACAATTGCAATAAAAGCCGTGGCACGTGAGGCGGGCTTTAGGACGAAAATTGCCGTTAGCTCTACAAATGAAGATGTTGATGCTGTCGGCTCTTGCGTTGGTGCAAATGGTCAACGTGTAAACACGATTGTAGATGAACTAAATGGAGAAAAAATTGACATTATCAACCATTCTGCCGACCCACGTGAATTTATTGCCGCAAGCCTTTCGCCCGCCGCTGTGCTGGCTGTACGAATTGAAGAAAGCGGAAAGATGGCAAAAATTGTAGTACCCGACAGCCAATTATCGCTTGCTATCGGACGTGAAGGTCAAAATGCACGTCTAGCGGCAAAATTGACGGGTTATCGTATTGATATTAAATCGCAAAATAAAGCCGAAGAAGAAAATTTTGTAGAGCCACAAGATTATTTGGATTATAAAACAGAAAAAGACGATTCTGTAAGCGTAAGCGAATATGCAGAAGCCGCCGCCGAATTTTACGAATACAGCAATGAAGACGAATATTACGACGACGAATATGACGATGAAGAATATTACGACGATGAAGAATATTACGACGACGAATATGACGATGAAGAATACGAACAAGCCGAAAAGCCAGAAGGTGATACCGATAAATAAAACAAAAGGCATTGCAGGTTCTAAAAAAGGAAATACAAGCGAAAGACGATGTGTTGGTTGCAGGCAAATGGTTGATAAAAGAGAACTTGTGCGTATTGTACGTAACACAGACGGCGATTTCTCTATAGACGAAACAAAAAAAGCCGCCGGACGTGGCGCATATCTTTGTAAAAACGCCGATTGCGTAGCCGCCGCAATTAAAAATCGTGGCCTAGATAGGTCTTTTAAAGGAAAAGTGCCTTCATATATTTATGACGGGATTGCAGGTAAAATTTAATGAATAATACAAACGAAAAGCGTATTTTGTCTATGCTTAGCTTGGCAAAAAAGGCAGGTAAAATAATAACGGGTGAAGATGGCTGTGTTAAAGCTATACAAAAAGATAATGCAAAATTGGTTTTGGTTGCCACAGACGCATCCGACAACACAAAAAAGAAATTTAACGACAAAACCAAATTTTATAATGTGCCTATACACAGCATATTTACAAAGGAGATGGTATCGGCAAATATAGGTTTGCAAAACCGAGCCACAATCGTAATTACTGACGAAGGCTTCGGTTCAAAAATTGAAGATTTGATTGTGAAAGGGTGGACAAATGGCGAAGAAACGCATTAACGAAATAGCCAAAGATTTAGGGGTAACATCAAAGGAAATAATAGGCTTTTTACCCCAAGTAAACATAGAAGGAAAAACAACACATTCTCATAGCCTAGAGGGTGCTGAAATTCAAAAGGTTATGGCGCATTTTGGCGAAAAACCAGAGAAAATAGAAAAGCCTATGGAAAAAGCTCCAAAGGCTGATATTGTTGTGGAAAAACCAAAAGAGGAAAAACCTCAACAACCTCAACAACCAAAAACAGAACATATTAAAGGTAGCGAGCAACGCCCGCCACGTTTAGACGAAAACGGCAACCCAATACCAAGAAAACCACGCCCACTAGGCGCAGACGGCAAACCATTACCTCGCCCTGTACGCTACGACGAAAACGGCAATCCAATCCCATGCAAACCACGCCCACTAGGTGCTGATGGCAAGCCTTTGCCACGCTTGGATGCAAATGGCAAACCATTGCCAAGAAAACCACGCCCACTAGGCGCAGACGGCAAACCATTACCTCGCCAAGACAGACCGCAGGGTGATAGACCCCGTGGCGACCGTCCGCAATACGGCGACAGACCACGCCAACAAGGCGACAGACCACAAGGGCAACGTGACAGACAGTTTGGCGACCGCCCACCACGCCCGCAGGGTGATAGACCACCACGCCCACAAGGCGACCGTCCGCAATACGGCGACAGACCAAGACCACAAGGCGACAGACCACAATACGGAAACAACCGTCCACAAGGACAAGGTGGACAACGTCAAGACTGGGGCAAAAAAGACGGCGGCAACCGCTCGCAAGGCGGCGGATTTAAACAGGATATTCCTGCTGTAGGCGGCGGACGCTCTGGCGGCACTTTCGGCAAAGGCAAAACCAACGACAAAAAAACAGAGCAGCCACCAGATAAACACGGCAGAAGGCAAAAATTGGAAGCAGGCAAAAAAGACCGCCGACACGACCCAAGAACCGACGACCGTGAAAAGGCTTTAGAACTACAAAGAAAAACCAAACAACAACAGGCTTCTAACGAGCCAAAGGTTATACAAATTCCTACCACGCTTACGCTTAAAGAGCTAGCGGAAGTAATGAACAAACAAGGTGCAGAGCTTGTTAAAAACCTATTTAAAAAAGGCGAAATGATAACGCTAACGCAAGAGATTTCTTTTGAAAAAGCTGAAGAAATTGCCATCGAATATAATATTTTGGCGGAACTAAAGGTTGAAGTTGACATTTTAGAAGAAGTTTTTGCAGAAGAAGACGAAAGCGAAGAAATGCTTCAAGAACGCCCGCCGGTTGTGGTTGTTATGGGACACGTTGACCACGGCAAAACATCGCTTTTGGATGCTATACGCAAAACAGATGTGGTAGAAGGCGAAGCAGGCGGCATAACACAACACATAGGTGCATACACCGTTACAATAAACGACCGCCCAATCACTTTCCTAGACACACCAGGACACGAGGCGTTTACAGCTATGCGTATGCGTGGCGCACAGGTTACAGATATTGCCATACTGGTAGTAGCCGCAGACGATGGCGTAATGCCGCAAACCATAGAAGCCATAAGCCATGCCAAAGCCGCAGGTGTCGAAATAATCGTTGCCATCAACAAAATAGACAAACCAGCCGCAGACCCATCACGTGTTATGCAAGAGCTTACAGAATACGAGCTTGTCGCAGAAGAATACGGCGGGCAAACCATTTGCGCCCCTGTTTCTGCCAAAACACGTGATGGATTGGAAAATCTGCTAGAAATGGTCTTGCTTGTAACCGATATGAAGGAATATAAAGCAAACCCCAACAAAAACGCACGTGGCACGGTTATTGAAGCCCAGCTTGATAAAGGCAGAGGACCAGTTGCGACAGTTTTGGTAAAATCTGGCACACTTGAAATTGGGCAACCAATCGTGGCTGGCACAGCCCACGGTCGTGTACGTGCTATGCTCAATGATAAAGGACAAAAGGTAACAAGCGCAGGACCTTCCGTACCTGTAGAAATCCTTGGTTTAACAAGCGTTCCTTCTGTCGGTGACTTGTTCTTTGCCGCTAAAAGCGAAAAAGAAGCACGATACGTTGCCGAAAATATAATAAGCAAACAACGTGTCAAAATGCTTGAGGAAACACCGCAAAAGGTGTCGCTTGACGACCTGTTTAACCAAATCCAGGCGGGCAAGGTTAAAGAGCTTAATCTTATCATCAAAGCAGACGTTGGCGGCTCTGTTGAAGCGGTTAAAGCCAGTCTTGAAAAACTTTCCAATAACGAAGTGCGCATACGCACAATTTTGGGCGGTGTTGGTGCTGTTACAGAAAGTGACGTAATGCTTGCGTCTGCTTCAAATGCGATTATAATAGGCTTTAACGTGCGACCAGAACCTGCGGCAAAAGCCATAGCAGAAGAACAATTGGTTGACATACGCCTATATCGTGTAATCTATAATGCAATTGATGACGTAAAAGCAGCGATGATTGGTATGCTAGACCCAATTTTTGAAGAAAAAATTATAGGGCATGCCACAATACGCCAAATTTTCAAAGCGTCAGGCATTGGCACTATCGGTGGCGCATATGTTACCGACGGCAAAATAACACGCTCAGCACAGGTGCGCATATTGCGTGATAATATTGTTGTTTACGAAGGAACACTTGACACACTTCGCCGCTTCAAAGACGATGTGCGAGAGGTGTTGACCAACTACGAATGTGGTTTGGTGATAAGCAAATTTAACGACATCAAAGAAGGCGATGTGGTTGAAGCTTTTGTAATGGAAGAAATAAAGCGTACATCATAGGAGGTACTAAAAAATGCGTGACAGAAGATTAATAAGAGTAAATGAAGAAATTCAAAACGAACTTAATGTAATTTTGCGTGCAGGCATCCAAGACCCACGTTTCCAAGCAATGACGAGCTGTGTGCGTGTCGAAACCACGACAGATTTGAGCTTCGCAAAGGCTTTTATCAGCGTAATGGGTGATGACGAGCAAAAGCAAAAAACAATGGAAGCATTAGAATCTGCAAAAGGGCATATCCGCAGTACAATAGCTTCTGCAATTAACTTGCGACAAACGCCCGAATTTACGTTTATTTTGGACGACAGCCTTGACCACAGCTTCCGTATTAACGAAGCCTTGGATAGTCTTACAAAAGAGGGCGACGAGTAATGCATACCTCGCCTGCTAAAATTTGGCACGAGCTAACCAAAAACGGCGAAAATATAATAATAGCCGCCCACCACGGACCAGACGGCGATGCGGTGGGGGCTTGTTTTGCTTTGGCTTTAGCACTTGACAAGCAAGGCTTATCGCCAAAAGTAATGCTTGACAAATACAATGCAAAATTAGATATTGTGCGTGGCAAAGAATATATTTATGACGGCGACAAAACCGCATTAGTTGCCGATGTTTTGGTTGTGGTGGATTGTGGCGATTTTAGCCGCATCAGTGGTGTAGAAGATATTTTTGAACGTGCCGAGGTTACAGTTAATATCGACCATCATATAAGCAATAACGGTTTTTCGCAACATAATTATGTGGATGCGGCAGTGGGTTCAACTTGCGAATTAGTTTATGATATTTTACAACCAAATATCGAGATTTGCAAGGATATTGCAGGTGCATTATATATGGGAATAGTCAGCGATACAGGCATTTTTCGTTATTCTGCCACGACATCTAAAACAATGCGCATTGTTGCCGATTTAATGCAGACAGATATAAATTTTGGCGCAATACAGCAATCTGTTATGCATAGCCGTACAAAGGCAGAAAATGCCATTTTTACACGTGCATTACAAAAAATAACTTATATTGACAATATAACATACACTATCATCACGCAAAAAGACTTGCAAGAAACAGGGGCGGCATATGCTGATTTAGACGGCATTGTCGAATATCTGCTTAATATAGAAGGTACAAAGGCGGCAGTGTTTTTTACCGAACGCACAAATGGGCGAATTAAAGCTAGTTTTCGTGGTCGTGATGTGGATGTAAATGTGGTTGCAACGGCTTTTGGCGGCGGCGGGCATAAATTTGCAGCAGCAGCAAGTTTTGAAAGCAGTTTGGATAAAGGTGTTGCGGCGGTTTTGGTGCACTTGCAAAAGGTTGTGGGTAATGTATAACGGTATAATAAATATATACAAACAACGTGGTTTTACATCAAATGATGTTGTACAAGTTGTGAAAAAATTAACAAAATCTAAAGCAGGACATACAGGCACATTAGACCCGCAAGCAACAGGCGTTTTGCCTATTTGTTTGGGCAAGGCGACAAAAATTGCGGATTACATTATGGGTGCGGACAAGCAGTATATCGCAAAGGTCGTTTTGGGGTCATCTACTGATACACAAGATGCCCACGGCGTGGCTACCTTGCAGTCTAGCAAGCGTGTAGCGCAGGGCGATATTGAGGCGGTTTTGACCCACTTTTTTGGAGAAATTTTACAGTTACCTCCAATGTATTCCGCAATAAAAGTTGATGGAAAACGGCTCTACGAGCAAGCTAGAGCCGGTATTGATGTAGAGCGCAAGCCACGGCAGATTTTTATCCATAATTTAGAAGTTTTACGGTGGAATTTAGACGATTTTCCGCAATCTTTTGTATTGCGTGTGGACTGCTCTAAAGGTACATATATCCGTACTTTGTGCAATGATTTGGGCGAACAGCTTGGGTGTTTTGCGCATATGGGCGATTTGTTGCGTACAAAAAGCGGTAATTTTGGTATAAATAATGCGATAACACTTGATAAATTACGTAAAATTATGGATAATGGCAATTTAGACAGATATTTGCTTCCGATGGAAGATGCACTTTCGCATTTGCCGATGGTTAATATGACTGAAGAAGCACAGAAATATATAGAAAACGGCAATAAACTTGAGAAAAAGTGGTCGATAAATAATTTTAACGATGGAACTTACTTAATTATCGACTATAAAGGTGATTTGGTGGGGATTTATCGTTGTGAAGACGACATTTTGAAACCAATTACAATGCTAAGGATTTGAGGTGCGGGTTTTAATGCAAATTTTCACTGATAAAAACGTGGATATTACCGCCGCTACGGCGGTTTCTATAGGCAAATTTGACGGTGTGCATCGTGGTCATATTGCCCTGCTTGACGAACTAAAGCACGTTGCCTCCAAAAAAGGCTTAAAGACGCTTGTTTTGACGTTTTCGCCGCATCCTATGGCATTTTTTACTGGCAAACATTTTCCGACCATATTGGAACCCGCCGAAAAGTTAGAAATTATCCGCAATTTGGGCATTGATTACTATGTGGAATATACATTTGACGCAAAATTTGCACAAACCGAACCAGAGGCATTTTTGCGCAATATTTTGCACGATAAGCTAAAAGGTCAAGCTATGGTCATTGCGCAGGATTATCGTTTTGGCAAGATGGGCAAGGGTAATGCGGACTTGGCTCGAAAAGTTGGCGACGAACTTGGTATTGCGGTTTCTGCTATACCGCATATTTTGCACGACGGGCATAAAATTGGGTCTGAATATTTGCGCAAGCTAATAACCGAGAAGAATTTTACACTTATTAGCGAACTTTGTGGGCGTGATTTTTGTGTTTCGGGCATTGTTGGCAGTGGTGCGCAAAATGGACGCAAAATGGGCTTTCCTACCGCAAATATTAAACCGCACCCTGATAAAATATTGCCGCCAAACAGCGTTTATGCCACCACGACGATAATTGACAAAATTGCGTATAAATCTATAACAAATATTGGTTTTCGTCCAACGGTGGATTTGACAAATGATGTTGCTACATTAGAAACGCATATTTTGGGGCTTGATGACAATTTATACGGCAAAAAGATTTCTGTTATTTTTGATAAATGGATGAGAGACGAGCGTAAATTTGCTAGTTTTGACGAATTATCAGCAGAGCTTGCCCGCAATTGCACGCAAAGGGAAATTATGTAATGAAAACAATTGTCGTGCCGATATTTCTTGGCTGGATTGTTTCGGGCTTGGCGTGCATTGGCTTAGGTAGGTGGCAGCCCTCGCAATGACGGGCAGTGCGGATGGGGGATGAAGAATGAAATTGGTGTTTGGTACTACAAATGCTGGTAAAATTGAATTTATTAAGAGGCGGGTTGAAGGTTTGGGCGTTGAAATTTTGTGCCTTAATGATGTTAATGCGCCAAAATTACATATTGAAGAATGTGGAAATAGTCCGCTTGAAAACGCCAAAATTAAGACATTGGCGTATTATGATGTTTTGCGTGTGCCGTTATTTTCGGCTGATAGCGGGCTTTATATTGATGGGCTGGACAACGCACGCCAACCTGGCATTAATGTGCGTGGCGAAGGCGACTGGATGGATGACGAACAGACTATTGCACATTATTCTGCATTAGCGGCGGAGCTTGGCGGGAAGATGAAGGCGCAATATAAAAACGCCATTTGCTTGATTGACAAAGATGGCGTAATGCACGAATATATGGGGGATGATATTGCGTCTGAACCCTTTTATTTGGTGGAAAAACCGCATACTATACGGCGTAAGGGTTTTCCGCTTGATAGTCTTTCTGTGGATATTGCCAGCGGGATGTATTATGATGATTTAGAGGATAATTCCAAATATTATATGGGTATGGCGGATGGTTTTGCTGAATTTTTTAAACGTGTGCTAGGCTTATAATAAGAGTTATAAAAGACGGCTTGCTAGGTTTGCACGCTGTTTTTCTTTTTCGGCTTCTAAAAAAATATCGTCTAATGAGATTATAATGCAGTTTTCGCACATACCCAACGAATTTATTTCTATAGTGCTAAAACAGCATTGGTAGTGCGTGTTGTAGACGCAAAATGCATTTTCGCATTGCATAAAAAAATACCACCTTTCAGGTCTTTTTAAATGTTGAAAGATTTGCTTGACAAATAAGACCTGATGTGATAATATACACTCAAGCCTCCTTTGGGCTGAAGATGCGCTTGTTTGGGTTCTGACTCTGCAAATAGTGTGACCCAAACAAGCGTTTTTCTTATGACTTCAGCCTTTGAACACCCCTCGACACTGATTATATCTTATTGGTTGGTGTTTGTCAAGGGATTTTTTTGGTTTGGTGGAGTTTTTTGTCAAATTGGCAGGTAGGGACACAATATATTGTGTCCCTACGGTTATATTTAGCGGTATTTGTACGATTTTGACATACGGGATTTGCGGTAGATGTTGCGGCGGTTTTTTCTGCGGCGGGTGAAGCGTAGAAATTTTATTATGGCGGCGGTTATTAGCAGTGATGTGGCTATTGCGATAATGTAAAGGAAAGGGCCTGGGGTTGTTAGCCAGTTTGGCAATGGGATTGGGTCGTTGGTGTTGTAGATGATGTTTGCGATGTTTTGTTGGATGTGGGTGGTGGAAAGGCTTGTTAGGTCGTTTTGGTTTAGGGCGTTGCCTTCTCTGGCGGTGCGTAGTTCTGTTTCGTGTATTATGCGGTCGCCCAAGGTTAGGCTAATTCTGCCGACAATGGTATTTTCTGCTATTGGGGCTGTTAGTCTGTTTGGTAGGGTGTAGTTTATTTGGATTTCTTGCGGGTCTATTGTGTTTGGCAATGGCAAGATGGCGTTATTTGCGGCATAGACTGGCATATGGTCGATTATTATTGTGCCTTGGTCGGAGCGTTGCACCAAATCTACGAAAAACGAAAAGTCGCTTGCGGTGTAAAAATTGTGGGTTTCAAATTGCGAAAAGCCATAATTCATTAGACGTATTGTGTCGGCAAAGATTATTTCACGTCTGGGAGCCGACATTACAACGGAAATTAGCTCTATACCATCACGCTTGCCGTAGGTTACCAATGTGTGTCCTGCGGGGGTTGTCCAGCCTGTTTTACCGCCGACGATTATTGGTGAAAATTGGGGCATTGTTGGGCGTACCAGCAGGTTTGTGTTGTCTATTATGCGTGGCTCTGGCTGTAGTTCTGTTGGGTGGATTATGAAGCGTGGCGTGTTTATTACTTCTACAAATACATCGTGGCGGATGGCTTCACGCATTATTAGGTGCATATCGTATAGGGTTGTTACGTGGTTTGGGTCGTGCAAGCCGTGGGCGTTTGTGAAATTGGTGTTTACGGCACCTAGTTCGTGCGCACGGTTGGTCATCATCTGTGCAAATGTTTCCATATCGCCTGCTACAAATTCTGCAATGGCGTTTGAAACGTCGTTTGCGCTGGGTAACATAATGGCGTATAGAGCTTGTAAGACGGTTAAGGTTTCGCTTGGGCTCATATAAATATGGCTGGAATTGCGAGGGATGCTAAAGACGGCATCACGTGAATGGAAAATTCTGTCGGTTAGGTCTGCGCCGCTTTCGATTAGAAGTAGGGCAGTCATTACCTTTGTCATACTGGCGGGATAAGTTGGGGCGTTAATGTCGCCGTTTTCGTGCAAAATAACGCCTGTTGCGGCGCATACTATTATGCCGAAAGGGGCTTCTAAATTTAGTAGCGGTGGAGCGGCGGCTTCTTCGTTATCGTCGGCAAAAATTGTAAAGGGCGCGAAAATGCCGCTTGCAATGGCTATTATCAAAAAATATATTAAAATTTTGCTTATTTTTCGCATAGGTCTTTCCTTTCATCGCAAAGTCTGCTATAATAGAATATTATCATTTTAATTAAAATTTAAACATTGCTGGAGGTTGAATATGAACGAGATTTTAACAAATGGCGGTATTGGGCAAATACGCATATCTGACGAGGTTTTGGCTATTATTGCGGGTACGGCGGCACTTGAGATTGAGGGTGTTGCGGCGCACGGAGGCAAAAACTTTGCAAGAGGCGTAAAAGTGAGCATTGATGAGGCTGGCGTTACTGTTGCTATATCTATTATGGTGAAATTTGGGAATAAAATTCATAAAGTTTCTGAAGAAGTGCAAAAGCGCATTGCGACTGCGCTTGAAACTATGGTCGGGATGAAGGTTGTGGAGGTTAATGTTACTGTGGCGGGCTTGCGCCTAGAAAAACCACAGCGCAGCCTGCCAAGCGTAAGAAGGAGAGGCAAATAATGAGCCGCAAAAACGACAGAAAACACGCATTATGCTTGGTTTTTACGCTAGACTTTAACGTAGAAAATGAGCTTGATTATTATGCCGAAAAATTTGCAAAAGACGCAGTTGAAACGGGTATTAGCGAACTTGGTTATGTGCAGACGATTGTAGATGGTGTTAAGGCAAATATGAATAAAATTGACAATCTTATTGATGAAGCCGCTGAAGGATGGGAGTTTAAGCGTCTTTCTAAGATTGACAAGGCAATAATGCGGGTTTGTGTTTATGAAATTATATATATGGACAGTGTTTCGGCGGCGATTGCGATAAATGAGGCGGTGGAGCTTGCAAAGGAGTATTCTACAGATGAAGCACCTAAGTTTATTAATGGCATTGTTAGCCGTATAAACCGCAATTTGAGCGATTTGGAGCAGATGGAGCAAGGCGATAATGCAAATTAAATCATATCCAGTATCAAAAATAGTTGAATATATGCAAAACCTGCTTGAAGATGATATGCTTTTGAATAGTCTTTGGATAGATGGCGAAATTTCGGGTATTTCTCGCCCATCCAGCGGGCATATTTTCTTTGACCTTAAAGATGAGTATGCCGTGTTGAAGTCTGTGGTGTTTAAAGCAAATGCGGATGAGATTGTTTTTGCGCCGAAAAATGGGGATTTTGTGCGTATTTATGGGCGTATATCGCTTTATAAAAAGACGGGCGATGTTCGGTTTATTGGCGAGTTTATGGATTTGGTAGGGCAGGGTGTTATCAAGCAGGATTTGGACGCATTGAAGGAAAAATTGCTTGCTGAAGGTGTGTTTGAAAATAGACGGGCATTGCCAAAATATCCTGAGAAAATCGCAATTGTAACGTCGCCTACGGGTGCTGTTATCCAAGATATGTTGAAGGTTATACGCAAGCGCAATTCTGCTGTTAAAATTGTGCTTGTTCCTGTTGTTGTGCAAGGCGAAAATGCTGTAGATGAGATTGCGGCGGGCGTTGCGCTTGCTAATGCAAAAAGCGGTGCTGATGTGATTATTATTGGGCGTGGCGGCGGTAGCGCAGAGGATTTGGCGGCGTTTAACAGCGAAGTTGTGGCACGTGCAGTATTTAATTCTAAAATACCCATTGTGTCTGCCGTGGGACACGAAACCAATTTTTCGTTATGCGATTTGGCGGCGGATTTGCGTTGCGCTACACCTACAGAAGCGGCTGTGGTTGTAACGCCCGATTATGCCGAAATGATAGGCTTTTTGCGTGGGTCAATAGAAGATATGCAATATGTATTTAAAAAACGCCTTGACAATGCTAATAATTTGCTTAAAAGTCGTAAAGACACGCTAAATTATTGTATTAATGGACGGCTGGATAATGCAAAACGTAACTTGATTGTAAAAAGTGAAATTTTGGAAAAAATATCACCAATGGCGGTTTTGCGGCGTGGGTTTGTGGTTGTTGAGGATGAAAGTGGCGTTGTAAAGCAAGGAGCAACACTAAATAGCGGGCAGAAAATTGCATTGAATTTTAGTGATACAAAAAGGGATGCGGTGATTGTATGAAAGATTTTGAGAAAAAATTGCAACGATTGGATGAAATTATTGCACAAATTGAAAGCAATGAAACACTGGCAGATGCTTTAGAACTATACAAAGAAGGAATAGCTTTGGCGGCGGAAGCAGGCAATGCTTTAAATATGATAGATAAAGAAATTCAAGTTTTGGAAAAGGGGGATGAAAATGAGCTTTAATGTGGAAATGAACGAAAAAATACAAAAAATAGAAAATGAATTGAAGAAATATATAGACGAGCTAAATTGCCCTGCACAGCTAAAAGAAGCTATGGAGTACAGCCTTTTTACGGGCGGCAAGCGGCTTCGCCCAGTTATATTGCTTGCTGTGTGCGAGATGCTGGGTGGCGAGGACGAGGCGGCATTGCCTTTTGCTGCTGCTCTTGAAATGATACATACATATTCGCTTATACACGACGATTTGCCTGCTATGGATGATGACGATATGCGCCGTGGCAAACCTACAAATCATAAGGTTTTTGGTGAAGGAATTGCTATACTTTCTGGCGATGCTTTGCTTAATTACGCCTACGAAATAATGGCAGATTTCTGCCTTTTGCACGAAGAAGCAAATATGCTTGAAGCAATGAGCAAAATCGCACGTTATGCGGGTGCCAGCGGTATGATTGGTGGGCAAGTGATGGATATAGACTTATCAAACCCGACACGTGAACAACTTGCGTATATTGATGCCAATAAGACCGCAAAGCTCTTTATGGCGGCGTTTGCGGCGGGTGCTTTATGTGCTTTTCGTGATGAAGATACGGTTGCTAAAATGGAAAATATAGGGCGCAATTTTGGGCTTGCCTTCCAATTGTTGGATGATATTACCGATAATTCGCCAAGCCTTTCTGTTTGGGGTAAGGAAAATGCCGAAAAAGCTCTTATTAGTTTGATTTGGGAAGTTACGGCTAACCTTAAAGAAATCGAAGGCAGTGATTTTTTAATCGACTTAGTAAGCTATGTTGCGGCAAAACAATAGGAGGAGAGAATGTCAAATATATACGAAAAATGCCCCATTTTAGAAACTGAAAATTTTATATTTAGGCTTGTAGAAATTGGCGATGCTGAAGATTTGCTTGCGTGCTACAGCGACCCAAAAGCGCAAGAGCTATTTAATATTGATAATTTTCCAAGCGATTGTTGTCTTTATACTGTTGAAGAAATGATGAAGCAAATTGAATTTTGGCTAATGGAATATGCCAGCCAAGCATACATAAGGTTTGCGGTGATTGATAAATTGACAAACAAGGCAATTGGCACTATTGAAATGTTTGGAATGGTTGGTGCATATAAAACCGAGATTGGGTTATTGCGCATAGATTTGGCTTCGCCCTATGA
This sequence comes from Defluviitaleaceae bacterium, assembly GCA_009784615.1. Lineage (GTDB taxonomy): Bacteria > Bacillota > Clostridia > Lachnospirales > WRAX01 > WRBJ01. Next base: position 18,920 of record WRBJ01000005.1, read on the forward strand.
AAACGTAGTGATTTTGAGGGAAATAATAATTATGTGTATTAAAAATTTTTATGATATATTTGAGGTTGCTACTATTGCAACAAAAGCGATGCCTAAAGCTATAGAGCGTATTAAAGTTTTGATAGAAGTGGGATTTTGTGAAGAAGATTTTAAAGGTAGACGAAATTATTTCTTACGTAAGAAAAAAGGGGTGTTGGTATGAGAAAGATAATTATATCGTTTACAATTTTGTTGGCATTGGTCGCTTTGGCGGCTTGTGGTAATCGCAACCAAATTCACGAATTGTATTTTAATTATGTATCCAATCAGCTTTTCAATTATGCAACGCATACATCCGATATGGTGTCTAGTTCACGAGAGATGACTGCGTCGGAGATTGACAGTCTTTTTGGCGATGTTCCAATTGATATTGTGCAAAGTTTTGTCATATTTGGGCACGAGCAAAATGCGTTTTTGGCTATGCTTATTGGACGCGAGATGATAAGAGTCGTTGTTAGCGATGATATGCCGCAACATCCAGCCTATGACGACGCTACGACGACATATGTGCACGGCATACAAACCAAATCATTTGTTAATGCGCATATAAGCTGGGGACAAGGTTATAACGGCGCATATACCGTAATTTCGACATTTTGGATGGACGGATATTCGTATTTTGTCGAAGCGGAAACATTTTACCCAGATGAGGCAAAACAGTTGATAACGAAGGTTGTCAACAGCCTAATACTAAACCCCGTGGATTTAAGAGGCATTGAAGATTAAAACTGAGATTGCGGGTTGTAAGCTCGCAATGACTGGTGAGGTTGAGTTATGAGATATTTGGACAAGGCGGATAGCCCGCAGGATTTAAAACGGTTTACGGTGCGGCAGCTTTCGGGACTTGCGACAGAAATGCGTGATTTTTTGGTGCAGTCGGTGGCAAAAACGGGCGGACATTTGGGTAGTAATCTAGGTGTTGTAGAGCTTGCCATTGCGTTGCATTATTGTATGGATTCGCCTGTGGACAAGTTGATTTGGGACGTTGGACATCAATGCTATCCTCATAAAATTTTAACTGGACGTAGAGAGCAGTTTGATACTTTGCGCCAATTTGGTGGGATGAGCGGCTTTATAAAATCCAGCGAAAGCCCGCACGATGTGTTTGATGTTGGGCATAGCTCTACTTCGTTGTCTGTGGCGCATGGAATAGCGGTTTCGCGGGATTTAAAAGGCGAAAATTATCGGGTTGCCGCAGTGATTGGTGATGGTGCGTTAACAAGCGGGCTTGCGCTTGAAGGACTTAATAATCTTGGACAATCAAAATCTAATGTTTTGGTTGTATTAAATGACAATCAAATGTCTATATCCGAGAATGTTGGGGCGATGAGCAAATATCTTAATAATATGCGTACTGCACCCAGTTATATCAATGTAAAAAATGATGTTCGCCGTTTATTAGAGCGTTTTCCTAAAGGCGGGCAAATTACACAAAATGTGCTTGGCAAAACCCGCACAAGATTAAAATATACTTTGCTACAAGGAGTATTATTTGAGGAATTGGGCTTTAAATATTATGGACCAATTGATGGGCATAATTTAGGTCATTTGGTGGATGTTTTGGGCAGATTGCAGGATGTTAAAGGGCCGGTACTGCTACACGTAATGACGCAAAAAGGTAAAGGATATGCGCCTGCAGAGCGTCAAGCAATGAAATTCCACGGCATAGAACCCTTTGACCCAAGAACGGGTGAAACTTTAAATAAAGAAAAAAAGACAACATATACAGATGTTTTTTCAATGAAAATGGTTGATTTGGGGCGGCATAATGAGGATATAGCGACAGTTACAGCGGCTATGCCATCTGGCACTGGGCTTACAGAATTTAAAAAACATTACCCTAAGCGGTTTTTTGATGTAGGTATTGCAGAAAGCCACGCTGTAACCTTTGCAGCGGCTATGGCAAAAAATGGATTAAGACCTATTGTGGCAATTTATTCTACATTTTTGCAGCGTGCATATGACCAGTTGCTACACGATATTTGTATTCAAAATTTACCCGTTGTTTTTGCACTTGATAGAAGCGGCATAGTGGCGGCTGATGGTGAAACACATCAGGGGATTTTTGATTTGTCGTATTTGGCGCATATGCCTAATATGACGGTGCTTGCGCCCCGTAATGCGGTGGAACTTGAGGCTATGATGGATTTTGCGGTGGAGCATAGCGGACCTGTTGCGATACGATATGCCAAAGACGAGGTATGTAAAGCCTATAAAGACAAGTTTTCGCCAATTGAGTATGGAGAATGGGAAGTTTTGGAATTTAATGAAGCTAATAAAATTGCGATTTTGGCGGTTGGGTCGATGGTAGGCAAAGCGGCGAAAGTCAGAGAGAAAATGATTGAGGCGGGATATAATGTAAGCCTTATAAACCCACGTTTTGTTTCGCCTATTTTACCGCAATCGGTTAAATCTTTATGTGGTTATGAACATATTTTGGTAATGGAAGAAAATGTAATTAGCGGAGGCTTTGGGCAACACATTATATCAGAGCTTTCGGCGGCAAAAATTAATGAACCAAAAGTGCATATTTTTGGGGTTGACGGGGTTTTTCCGCCGCAAGGCACTAGGGATGAAATTTTTGCATATCTAAAATTGGATGTGCAATCTATGTATGAAAAAATTGTGGGGATTATTAATGGATAAGCGGTTGGATGTGCTTGTTTGTGAGATTTTGGGCGTATCTAGGGAATACGCCAAGGAAATTATTTTGGCAGGAAAATGCGAAGTAAGCGGCAAGGTTATAAAGAAATGTGGGGCGAAATTCTCAAAAGATACAAATATTATTGTTAATGCAAAATTGCCACGGTTTGTTTCACGTGGCGGCGAAAAGTTAGCGAAGGCAATTATAGTTTTTGACTTACATTTGCAAGGTTTGCGCTGTATGGACATTGGCGCATCAACTGGCGGATTTACCGATTGTATATTGCAAAATGGCGCAGATAATGTTATCGCTATCGAAAATGGCAAAGAACAATTGCATCCAAAACTACTATCGGATGAGCGTGTTATATCTTGGGAAAATGTTGATATTCGAGAAGTTTATAAGGATAAATTGCCTTTTATACCACAATTTATAGCCACTGATTTGTCATTTATATCCATAAAACATATCCTTCCCAAAGTCTTTGAAGTTCTTGTTGAAGGCGGACAAGCCGTTTTGTTAGTAAAGCCTCAATTTGAGGTGGGTCGTGGCAAGGTTAATAAAAGAGGGGTTGTTACTGATGAAAAAGCCAGAATTATGGCTTTAGAGGGTATTTGTACAGCCGCAAAAGAAATTGGATTAAAGGCTATGGGGACAGAAACTTCGCCAATTAAAGGGCAAAATGGAAATGTAGAATATTTGCTTTTGGTCGAAAAATGAGGGGGAGCTGATGAAAAAGATTAGTTTTTATATCTATAATCAAGAATATGCACAAAAAAGTTATGCGAAAGATTTGGCTGGCTACTCGGCTTCTTTAGGATTTGAAGTGGAAGAATTTGGTGCAGATGTAGATTGTACGGTGGTTTTGGGCGGTGATGGCACAATGCTTGCCGCCGCTAGAGAAGTTGCGCAAAAAAGCACGCCGATTTTGGGCATAAATATGGGAAAAGTTGGGTATTTGACGGATGTTGAAGCAGAGTTTGGGCATAACGCATTGCAAAAACTAAAATTGAATGACTATAAAATAGAAACAAGGATGATGTTATCAACTGAAATTATTTACGAAAAAACATCATTAGTTTGTTTAAACGATATTGCAATACATCGTGGGCAAAACCCACGTCCAATTCATTTGCGGCTTGATATTAACGGAGAATATGTTGACAAATTTACGGCAGATGGTGTGGTTATTGCGACACCGACAGGCTCGACGGCATACAATCTCTCGGCGGGCGGACCATTGCTTGCGCCTGATGCAAAGATGATTGCAATAACCCCAATTTGCCCGCAATCTTTAACCGCTCGCCCTACTGTTGTAGCTTGCGATGAAGTCATAACCATAACAGTGAAAAATTTGCCTCAAACAATGATTTCTTGTGATGGTGAAGCAATTTTTATTGACCAACAAAATGATGAGATTCAAATAGTGGTGCGGCGTTCGCCATTGGTTACAAATATTGTTAAAACACATAATCTCAGCTTTTATGAAGTTTTCCGTGAAAAAGTCAAGAAATTGATATAATACAAATCCCATTTTAAAACCTGTTATCGCGAGCGGTTGCCCAAAACGCGAAACAAGCGTTTTGGGCTGTTTAGCCGAGAAGCGAAAACAGGATTTTAAATGAGGATTAGTATAATGTATGGGTGATACTTATGTTAGAACATTTAAGAGTGCAAAATGTTGCTTTGATTGAGGAAGTCGGTGTGCAATTTGGCACAGGGCTTAATATTTTAACAGGCGAAACAGGTGCGGGAAAATCGATTTTGATTGATTCTATCAATTTTGTTCTTGGTGGACGTGTTGACCGTGAATTTGTGCGCAAAGGGACTGAAACTGCTGTTGTTGAGGCTTTTTTTGTTACCGATAATGCCGAAATTGTCGCCGCTGTAAATGATTTGGGTGTTAAAATTGATGACGATGGTGCGGTTTTGATGGCCCGTATGCATAATTCCACAGGCAAAACCACTTGCAAAATTAACGGAAAAACTGTTACAATTAGTATGATGCGTGAGGTTGCTTCTCTTTTGATTGACGTACACGGACAGCACGAACATCAGTCTTTGTTTGATTCTGCCAAACACTTACCGCTTCTTGATAGATTTTGCCAACAAAATTTAGAACAATTAAAGGTAAATTTAGCAGAGCATATTGCTCAATATAAAACTTTGCAAAAGTCTATAAATACGCTGTCTGGGCTAGATGGCGGCAGCGAAGAACAATTGCAGTTTTATCGCTTTCAAATGGAAGAAATTTCGGCAGCAAAACTTATGATAGGCGAAGAAGAAGGATTAATAGAGCGTAAAAAGATACTTTTGTCAAGTGAAAAAATAAATTCTGTATCGCAAGGATTGCTTAATTCTCTGCGATTGGATGATATTATAAAGGCGATTGACTATGCTAATCAAATGGTGGAATTGGATGGTTCGCAAGCGTCATTTGCGGAAGAATTATCGGATGTTTATGCACGGCTTGAAGAATTGACACGTGGCTTTGCCCGCTATGCCGAGAATATTTCGCACAACGAGGAAGAATTGGATGCAGTAGAATCCCGACTTGATGTGATTTACAGGTTGAAACAAAAGTATAAAAAAGATTTGCCATCCATTCTACAATATTGTAACGAATTACAAACAAAGTTTGATACAATAGAAAATTCTCAAACAGAATTGGCTCGTCTTGCGGACGAAAAAAAGGCTTTAGAGAAAGAAATTGGGCGTACTTGCCTGCAAATGTCCAAAATTCGCCGTGATGCGGCAGATGTATTATCTGCTCAAATTGAGGAAATTTTACAAGATTTGGGTATGGAAGGTGCGAAATTTAGTATAGCTATTGAGCGGCGTAAAGAGTTTGGCAAAGATGGCTTTGACCGTGTGCAGTTTTTAATTTCCGCCAACAAAGGTGAAGAACTCGCACCGCTTGACCGCATTGCATCTGGCGGTGAGATGTCTCGTACTATGCTTGCGCTAAAAACGGCACTTTCTAGTTTTGACAATATTCCTACATTTATTTTTGATGAAATTGACACAGGCATTAGCGGTCGTACCGCACAACAGGTGGCTGAAAAACTAGCAACCATTGCGAAATCTCACCAAATATTATGCATTACGCACCTACCGCAGATTGCCGCAATGGGCGATGTAAATTTTTTGATTGAAAAAATAGTGCAAAACGAACGAAATATTACCAATATACAGAATTTGGACGAAAATGGAGTTATTAATGAAATTGCCCGTTTGACGGGTGGTGCTGAAATAACAGCAACAACGACAAAAGCAGCCAAAGAAATGAGGAAATTGGCGGTAAAGTCTAAAAAATAGGAGGATGAAATATGGGGAAGATTAAAAAATGGTTTGCAACAGGTAAGGTATGGAAGATACCGCTGATAGCCGTTGTTTTCTTGATTATTGTGCTAATGGTAGCGGCGTTTGTATTTTGGAATATGTCGGGCAGACCCAGTTTTCACAGGGCTGATGAGGCACAAATGCGCACAATGGATTTTTCGGGTGTATCATTTGAGCCACATAGTTTTGCGACGGATGCACTTTATTTGGTGCAGCTGGTAGAGCGCACCCACCCGATTTTCGTTGTGGATGGCTGGTTGCCCGACAATTACGAACAAATGCGGGATGAGTTTTTGACCTATACCCAAAACCCAGACATTACAAGGCTTGAGTTTGCCTTTGCAACGGCACGGTATTTTACAACATTGCGTGATGGTCATATGAGCGGATGGAATGGGCTTATAGAACGTGATGACGATAATATGTGGTCGCTGGCAATATTTGGGGATATACTTGATATTGTCACAGTAATGCACAATGGCAGAATGTTTTTGCGTGAAGATGATACCGACACTCAGTTTGAAGTTATTGAGATAGGCGGTGTTGCCATATCGCAGATTTTTGATATAATAGACCGATATTATTATGGAGAGAACGAAGTTGACCGTCAAAATAATTACCGTATGTTTTCCCGCTTTGGTGATGTTATTGAAAGAGCAGGCGGAACTATTGCAACAAACGGCGTAAATCTGACTATTAATACTAATGGCGAGATAAGTACAATGCAAGTGGGGTGGATGGATTTAAGCGTCAGCGGTGCAGAGCTTGACTATATCATACGTTATGAAATTATGGATGACATTTTCTACATAGACCTTCGTACTTTTGTTGATGGTGAGCATATTACAGAAGTCGTGCGCTCTATTGAAAACGCTGTGCGTAATGATATTCGTAATTTTATTGTTGATTTGCGTGGTAATGGCGGTGGAAATTCGATGGCGGGACACAGATTGCTTGAAGCAATGGGTATCACCGTGCCGGATTGGGGAGCAGTTAGACGCATCAGTCCTTTGTTGTTTGAAAATCACAGTTTTTTATGGTACTTGCGTCCTTTTCAATGGGTTGGTTTTGATTATATGTACGTATCGCCAAATATACCTGAAAACAACAATCCGAATGATGTTTTTGTTTCGGTTTTGACAGATGCTAGCTCGTTTAGCTCTGCTACAATGATGGCGGCGTGGGTGCAAGACGGTGGTTTTGGTAATATTATTGGCGGGCAAAGCCGCAATTCTCCAAATAGTTTTGGTGATATTTTAAGATTTCAACTGCCATATTCGGGTTTTGTTGGGGTTGTTTCATATACGCAATGGCTTCGTCCTGATGTAAACGCCGACCCGATAAATTTACTGCCTGATATTTTGGTAGACCCTAGCGAAGCATTGGATGTGGCTATTGAATTTTTGCGCAATCTTGACAGATAGGGTTTGGTTTGGTACTATATATGTAAAACAATTAACGGAGGAATAGATATGGGATTGATAAGAGCGGCAATTGGTGCGGCAACAGGAACAATGGCAGACCAGTGGTTAGAGTTTTTTTACGCAGATGCTATGCCTAATAATGTGTTGGTTACACGCGGCATACGACAAACATCCGGTCGTGGGCAAAACCGTGGTAATGATAATATTATTTCTAACGGTAGCGGCATCGCCGTTGCGGACGGGCAATGTATGATGATAGTTCAGGATGGGCGTATTTTGGATGTTTGTGCCGAACCGGGGCGGTATACTTTTGAACAAGGAAGCTCGCCAAGCCTTTTCTCGGGTTCTTTGGGCGAAAATATTATGGGTACTTTTAAAACAATGGCAAGCAGATTTGCCCACGCAGGCGAAACTGGAAAAGACCAGCGTGTATATTATTTTAATATACGTGAACTTGTTGGGAATAAATTCGGCACAGCAACGCCTGTACCTTTTAGAATCGTTGACACAAATATAGGTCTTGATTTGGATACCGCCGTACGTTGCAATGGTATGTATTCTTTTAGAATGACCGACCCATTATTGTTCTATACAAATATATCAGGTAATGTGACACAAGATTATACGATAGAACAAATTGACCAGCAAATGAAAAGCGAGTTTTTATCGGCTTTGCAACCTGCTTTCGCACGTCTTTCTGCTATGGGTATGCGTCCATCGCAAATTCCTGCACATACGCAAGAATTATCGCAGTTTCTTAACGAAGCGTTAAGTGAAAAATGGGGCGGCTTGCGTGGTATGTCCGTTATTTCTGTGGCAATAAATTCTGTATCTTTGCCGCCAGAAGATGACGATATGATTAAGCAATTGCAACGCAAGGCTGTTATGCGTGACCCGGGTATGGCTGGTGCGGCCATTGTGGCGGCACAAGCGGATGCTATGCGAGGTGCGGCAGAAAACCCAAATGGTGCTATGATGGGCTTTATGGGGCTTAATATGGCACAACAAGCGGGCGGAATGAATGCGCAAGAGCTGTTAATGCAGGGTCAACAACAGCAACAGCAAAGAGCGGCAGAAGCGGCACAGGCAGCCGCTATATCACCATCAGTTGATGTAGCTGGCGGCTGGGCTTGTGCGTGCGGTGCAACAAACACAGGTCGTTTTTGTGCTGATTGCGGCACGGCAAAGCCTGTTGTCGAAAATTGGACTTGCACCTGCGGTACAACCAATGCGGGACGTTTTTGTGGCGAATGTGGTTCGCAACGTCCAGAAAACACCGATTGGACTTGCAATTGCGGAGCAGTCAACACGGGGCGTTTTTGCGGAGAATGCGGGATGGCTCGCAACTAGAGATTAGGAAAGAGGAATTATAAATGGCTCTTAAAGAATATAAATGTTTAAATTGTGACGGTGCAATAAATTTTGATACATCTTTGCAACAGATGAAATGCCCGTTTTGCGATTCTACCTTCGAGGTAGAGGCGTTTTTGGAAATGCAAAACGACGAAGCGAGCGAAGAAAATGCAGAGATAGATTGGGCAGAACATAAAGACCGGCCTTGGGGTGAAGGCGAGCAAGAGGGAATGAGGGTGTATTCTTGCAATTCTTGCGCTGGCGAAATTGTAACCGATGCGACAACAGCCGCTACAAAATGCCCGTTTTGCGGTAATCCCATTGTGATGAAAGGGCAATTATCGGGGGCGGCAAAACCCGATTTAATCATCCCTTTCCAATTGGATAAAGAAGCCGCAAAGCAGGCGTTAATCAACCATTTAAGCAATAAAAAACTGTTGCCAAAATGCTTTAAATCCAAAAAAACATTGGATGACATCAGCGGGCTTTATGTGCCGTTCTGGCTGTTTGACGCTGATGTTAAGGCAAATATGCGCTTTAGGGCAACCACAACAAGGGTTTGGATGGACAGCCGCTTTACATACACCGAAACCCGCCACTTTAACGTAATTCGCCAAGGAAATATGGCTTTTGACGCTGTTCCTGTTGATGCTTCTAAAAAAATGCCTGACGATTTGATGGAGTCTATAGAGCCTTTTGACATATCAAAGGCACAACCTTTTAAAGCGGGCTATTTGGCGGGATATATGGCTGATAAATTTGATTATGAATCTGAAGAATGTGTAAACCGAGCTAATCAGCGTATACGAAGCAGTACGGAAGTTGCCTTTCGCCGTACCGTAACAGGCTATACGGCTGTTATCCCGCAGTACCAAGGCGTATACCTGCAACAAAGCAATGTTCAATACGCTTTGTTGCCTGTTTGGGCAATGACTGCCACTTGGCGCGGCGAAACATATCTTTTTGCAATGAATGGGCAAACGGGTAAATTTGTGGGCAATTTACCGACAGACTGGGGTATTTTTTGGAAATGGTTTGCTATTTTTGCCGTGGTCATAACGGCGGTGTTGTTTTTAGTAGCTTGGATTGCGGGGGTGAGTTTATAATGTTTTTGACGTTTTTGGCTTGTTTGGGTGTTGCTTTGGTAATTTCTGCCATTGTTATGTTTTCTATTCGCTCTAAATTAAAATCTGTGCGATTTGCTCGTACTGCTTGTAATTACGAACGTGCGGGCAGTTTTGGTGTTACAAAATCTGCCGATACATTTTTATACAGAAATGTTGTACGCATACCTCGCCCGCAAAATACAGGACGCAGAAGGTAGGAGGATAAGATGATTACATTTAATAATTCGCTGATAACGGGCATTAAAGAAGTTGATGAACAACATATGGAATTGGTTGAAAGAATTAACCATTTATTTACCTTTGTTGACGGCAAAGTTACGGCGCAAGAATTAGAGGATACCTTTACATTTTTGGTTCAATATGTTGCGGTGCATTTTGAAACCGAAGATAGAATTATGCAGGAAATAAATTACCCCGATATGGACAAGCATATAGAACAACACGAGCTGCTTATAAATAAAGCGGTGAATTTAAGAGAACAGCTTGATACACACGGATATGAGCTTCATTCGATAATAGAACTGCGTGGATTTTTGTTAAAATGGATTGTTGACCATATAAAAGGTAGCGACTTAGCTTTTGCAGAGCATTATCATAAAGTCAAAGGATGAAGGTGGGGAATGAAAGTTGCTTGAAATCGATGATTCTATGTTAACTGGTATTATAGGTGTGGATGAACAACATATGGCTTTAGTAGAAAAAGTGAACCATTTGTTTACTTTGGCGGCTGATAAGGCTATGGAACAAGAATTAAAAGATACATTTGAATTTTTAGTTCAATATATAATAACGCATTTTGACACAGAAGAAAAGTTGATGAAAATGATTGGCTACCCCAATTATCAAGAGCATTTGCAACAGCATCAAGAGCTAATTGAAAAGGCGATGGCTTTAAAAGTTTATTTGGACGAAAAACAATATGAATATCAGTCGATTTTAGAAATACGTGATTTTTTAGTAGATTGGGTTAAAAATCATATAAAAGGTAGCGATATGGATATAGGTAAATATTACCATAAAATTAAAAAGCAAGTATTATAAAGAAAGGAAGAAGTGTTTATAAACATAGTTGCGTGCGTTTTTGATGGAATGGATTGTAAGACCACATCAAAGGTAAAGACTTGGTCTTTGCTAGGTGCTATCGTTCGATTGAAAAATGAAGGGAAGGGGGGATATTATGCAAGAAATTTTAAACAATTTGATAACAGGTATTGATATTGTTGATGAGCAACATAAAATGCTTTTTGTTAGATTGGATGAGCTTATAAATTTGGGTTGTGGCAACGAAAATATTGCCGCTTTAAAGAGTGCGTTAGAATTTTTAGAAAAATATGCTATGATGCATTTTGAAACAGAAGAATGTTTAATGCGTCAAGCCTGCTACCCAAAATTTGAAGCCCATAAGGAATTGCATAGGACGTTTATTGATAAAAAGAATGAATTAAAAAAGCTATTAGTTGATGATGGCTATAAAAACAAGTTGTTGATTGAGCTTCGTTCGTTTTTAGTATCTTGGCTAATAAACCATATTAAAAATGAAGATATGGTGTTTGGAGAGTTTTGGAAAGAACAAAATGAAAAATAAGTTTAAAACGGCAAAGTTATTGCCGTTTTTTTGTTGGCATAGCAAATTTGGCTTTGGTAAGAATATAAACAAGCTGAAAACATAAGGAGGAGGTTATGGAAAAAATTAACAAAATAACAAGAGAGCAAAAGATGTCTACAGCTAGAAAATTTTTGTTAATAGGATTTTTGGTGCTTATTGTATCTATTTTGCTCTATTGGGGTTTTGCTATGTACAATATAAATTATGCGGCATATCCCCATAGTGACATTTTTACGCAAGATTCGGTAACTGCTACAACGGTTGCCAGCAAAGACGCACAGTCTACAGAAACCGCACGTAAAGCCGTAGTACCTGTTGGAATTACGGCAGGCGTGCGGTTTTACACGCAAGGCATAATGGTTTTGGGTATTGGTGATGTAATAATGGCTGACGGTGGTAGGGTTTCGCCTAGTTCTGGCAAACTGGCGGCTGGGGATATTGTAACAAAGGTAGACGGCAACACAGTGGAAAATATTGAACAAATGACATATGCCATCAATGCCGCAAACTTTGCCGTAACTCTTGAGGTAATGCGGAATGGACAAAGCAAGGACGTAAAAATAACCCCTGCAAAAGCTGATGACGGAACGGCAAAAATTGGTTGTTGGGTGCGAGATTCCACACAAGGCATAGGTACAATAACCTATTATTGTCCACATACAAAATGTTTTGGAGCATTAGGGCACGGTATAATGGATGTTGACACAGGCAAATTGCTTAGTGTGCGTTGTGGACATATGCTTAAATCCAATATAATAAACATTAGAAGGGGTGAAAAGGGCGAGCCAGGCGAGCTTATAGGTGAGATAAACGAAAAATCTATCCTAGGCGACATAACAAAAAACACGCCGCTTGGGTTGTATGGCTCGATAAACCAGAATCACCCCGACCTGCCACGTGCGACATTTACCATTGCTAACCATAACGAAATAACTCGTGGTCCTGCTAAAATCTTTTCCAATATCGAGGGTGGCGGCATACAATCTTATGATGTTTTTATAGAAAGTATTAACCAAGACCCTGCCGCTGATAAGGGTATGGTGGTGCGTATAACCGACCAAGCCTTAATAAAACGCACAGGCGGCATAGTGCAGGGTATGAGCGGTAGCCCGATAACGCAGGGCGATAAAATTATTGGTGCAATAACCCACGTTTTTGTGCAAAATCCTTTGCGTGGTTATGCTATACACATAGAAAAAATGCTGGCGCAGCATAAGTGAAGTTATTAGAGTTTATTTGGAGGCGAAAATATGGATATGAATACAAATGGCAATAATTTTAGTTTATCGGCTTTGCCGAAAATGGCGATGGAAATACCGACGGTTAATGATAGTGCCGCTTATATTACTGCTCTTGTAAAAGATGAGGGCAGGGTAACGGGCTATCAATTGTCAAATGGGCAAGTGCTTGATAAAGACACGGCTGTTGCAATGGCAAGGCAGGGTGGTATAATGGGTGTTGGTATTTCGGAAAGGGATGGAAGCGAGTATCTAAAGTCTATACCCGATGGAACAGAAGGTAATAACTTAGGTAATTTGCCGTCTATAGCAACTTAACCTTCTGTAGTCCCCCCGACTGCGTCAAACACGCCGTTGGAACCCGTCGTGTTTAACTTGCGGCGGGACAACAGAAGCTAAAGTTGCTCTATTTCTCCAAATAGTTTTAGTTAAGAAATTAGCAAAGGCGTAACGCAAGTTAATGCGATACGCCTTTTGGTTTAATTAATTTATAATAAGAGGTGCGTTGGATGTGGCTAGTTCCATATCCACTTTTTTTAATGCGGCTTCGTAGTTTGAAGATTTTGCTTCTACAAAAGAGCTGTCGTTACGGGTGTAATTCATACTTACCAAGCCCAATTTTACATTATCCAATGCGGCGTGGGCTTTTATATTGTAGCCTATTGTAGTGTAGGTTGGTAAAACAACGGACATTTTGCCGTTTGATGTTTCTACATTCCATTTATAACTATCGTGGGCGGATAGGTTTGCTATTTGCATATCAATACCGCCGTTAAAGGTGTTGGTTTTTAATGTGCCAATGTCTACCTTGTTAATATTAATTGCGCCGTTAAAGTTTTCGATATTGGCGGTGGTTGCTGTTGTGTCTTTTATCGCAAGGTTGCCGTTATTAGATTCTACTGTCAAATTAACGGCAGAAACCCCGACAATTTCTGTTTGCCCATTCATATTTTCCGCATATACATATTGAGAGCTTACTGTCGAAAGGCTTAAATCGCCGTTTATTGTGGACACCTTTATATTATTAAACATTGTTTCGGGTACGAAAGCGTCTATACATACACGCTCGAAATCGTTTTCGTCAAACGACAAATAATATTTGTTGCCCAATGTGGCAAGCTGTGCTTTTGCACCCGCACGTTTTGCGATTGTGAAAATTTTTGCGGATATTTTGTCGCCGTTATAGCCTTTTACAAGCACTTGACCATTTAAGCCTGCTAGGTTAAGCTCTGCGCCGCTTTCGGTTACTTTTATTTCTATAACTTCTTCAACGCCGCCTGTTCCCGTTGCTGGTGCGGCGGCACGTGGTGGCACAGCACCAGACTGCCCGCCTATCCCTGTTGGTGGCGCATAACTGCTTTTTGGTGCGCCGTGGCTTGAAAGGCTTTTTGAAATACTTTCGGCGGCAGAAGCCGTTTTGCTTACAACCACTTCGGTTGCTTTTTTAATTTTTGGCTCTACGGTTTTTGCAAATTCGCTTAATTTGCGCCCCATAGAATCTACAGCAGATTCTGGATGTGGCGGCGCATTTGGGCGTGGAGCATCCGTTACACGTGGCGCAGACATTGGCGTAGCAGAGCCGCTTTCGGCACCTGCCAAAAGACGAGCCGCCTCGTCAGCATTAATTTTACCGTCTTGCAACATTTTTAATATCATCATTTTTTCTGATTGCATAATTTATCCTCCCGTTAATCACAAACCTCTTTTTAGTATATACGTAAGATTGCATAATAAGTTTATAACATTTTTGAAAAAAATGCAATAATGTCTTTGCAAAATTGTGCGGGATATGATAGAATTAAAACAACGATTTTATCAAAGGGGTGTTTATTATGGCTAATGCGGCAAAAGTGCAAGAACGGCGTAATGCTATTGTTATTATTATATTAATGTTAATTTTGATAGCCGCCGGTATATTTGTTGGCACAAGGTTTATTGTGGCGCAGGCAGATACACGTATGGTTGCTATCCCACCTGTGCATACATCTTTGCGTGGCGCAGACGGCTCGCAGACGGTTTTTGGCGCAAGGGTTGTGCTGGAAGTAGACAGCGGCACGGGCAATATTGACACACAACGGATGTATACGGAAATAAGGTCGGCAATTGATGCATTGTCAATTGAAGAAGTGTCGGGTTTTGACGGCACAAATATTATGCGCAATGCTGTGCGAGAGCGTATCGCAGACCATTTTGGCGAAGGCGAGCTTGTTGGTGTATTATTTACCGACATCGTCAGCGACATACCAATGCGCAGGGACGAGCCGCAACGTAACAATACAATATTTGATGCAATATTTGGCCCAAGATAAAATAAGGCGACCACCATCGGTCGCCTTATTTTTTACGAACCAAAATCTTCCAAAGCCCGCAACAATTCGTCATTGCCCGTTACACGTATACCTTCTATTAGGCGTTGTTGTTCTTCTTGCGCTAATGCAGATATTGGGCGGTTTGTCAGCTCTTTTATATCGCCTGTTTCGTCGTCATAAAAAACCGCAATAAAACCTTCGTGTATAGATATAATGTATTGGCGGTGAAAAAGGGCAGTGTCTTGACGCAAATGCACTTGTTCGGATGTAAAAGACAATATTTCCCAATCGGCAAAAACAGCCACAAGCTCATCTTTGGCTAACCCTAGCAAAAACGGCGAAGGATGTTCCGACACGCTATCAAACCCGCCAGTTTCACGCTGATAATAATCAAATGTCATAACAGTGGACGGCGATATTCTGTCAATGCCATCAGTGTGTAATACAATTTCGGGCAGGTCTTCATTTTGGACATCATCCACAACCTCGCCATCATACACAACGGGCGTTACAGGCACATCCGTCCTATCCGCCATCAACGAAAACACCATAATACCGCCCAAAGACATCATCGCAACCATCATCAGCACTACCAAAATATACATAACTCTTTTCATAACAACCGCTTCCTTAATGGGTTTGACCCCTTTTTATAAGGAAGTATTTACATTTTATGGTACTTTTATACATTAATCAGTTTGACAAGATTATACAAAAAATAAAAAAAAGCCCTTGACAAGAGCCAAACAATAGTATACAATCAATATCGGGAGTATTTCAAAGGACTTGGTGCATAAGCAATATGCTTGTTGGGTGAAACACAACGTCAAAGTACCCACCCAACAAGCAACCACTAAGTCCTCAGACCTAAGGTGATATTATCACATTTAGGTCTACTTGTCAAGCACATCTTTAGCGATGTGCCAAAAACAAAAATCTGACCTGAAAGGTGGTATTTTTTTAATGAACAGGGATTTTAGGTACATGCAAGATGTTGGCACAAGGACAATTTGCAAACAAAACATGATGTTTTTGCCGCAAGATTTAACCGACCATTTGCGGCTGGTAGAAGGCTCTTTGTTTTCTTTATTACCTATGGGTAGCATAGTGATATTGCGGTTGTTAAAGGAAGATGACGACAAACATCAACATTATTTTACAACATCTATGGATTTGTTAGGCAGAATTGAAATACCCAAAGTATTAAGAGAAGCTATGGGTTGGGATTGTAAGGAAAGATATGACATATCTGTTTATTATGTTGATGACGAGATGGTTATTTTACAAAAATATGTTAATAAATAAAACAAGGGCGACCAAAACACGGTCGCCCTTTCCTTTATATATCAATTGTTTTTTATTGCGTTTGTATGGCAGGCGGTTATACATTTGCCGCAGGAAGCACAGTCGGCTTCTGGCGGCGGCGGGTATTTTACCAAAGACACCCTTGTGTCAAGGCTTTTGCCTGCTAGGGCTGGCGTGTTTATGCCAAGAGCTTCACGGCAAGCACGCACGCATAACCCGCAAAACACGCATTTTGTTTGGTCAAGATTAATTGTTTTATTAATCTCTATAGGCGGCTCGGTTAAAGCGGCGGCTTTTATGGCTTTTGCGGCTTTTTGTTCTTGGGCTTCTACCACCCTTTGTATTGGGTCGTATCTTTTTGGTGCAATGTCGTATCTTGCGGCGTATTCTAGCAATTTGCATCTGTGATAGTCTTTGCAACCGCATTTTAAACAACGCTTTGCTTCTGCTTTTACGGCATTTTCTGGCAATGGCAGGTTTACTGGTGCAAAGTCTTTGTTGCGTTCGCTTCCATCACGGCGTGGTATCGCAATACGTGGGTCTTTAGAAACAGGCCCCTTTGGTTCGTCTTTTAATGCAAAGTCGTAACCGCCAGAATATGTACGACAACCTTCTGGCGATAGCAAACATCTGTCCATAGTTTGCACAACCTTGCTTGCGTCGGATATAGATTCTATCGCAATGCCTGCGCCACGGTCGGCTACGTCGCCTATGGCAAACACGCCAGGTATGTTTGTTGCAAAGGTTTCGTCAATATCCACATTTTGCCCACGGTTTAGTTTCAACGCTTCAAAGCCGTCCATAACAGCCCATTGACCAATGGCGACTATAACCGCATCAACATCCAAAAGCTCTGTTTTGCCTTCAACGGCAACGGGGCGACGACGACCTTGGTTGTCGGGTTCGCCTAATTCCATAATTTGCAAATTTATTGCAGAAACTTTGCCGTCTTTGCCAATAATTTCTAAAGGATTGGTTAGGTATCTAAAAATTACGCCTTCTTCATCGGCTTCTTCAATTTCAATTTCGCAGGCGGGCATTTCGTCCCGTGTACGGCGATAGATGTTGTAAACCTGTGCCGCACCAAGGCGTGTTGCCGTACGGCAAGCGTCCATTGCGGTGTTGCCGCCGCCAACAACGGCTATTTTTTTGCCTGCAAAATTGGGTGCATTGTCTGTTATTACATCACGCAAAAAGTCAATGCCGCCATAAACACCTTGCAAATCTTCGCCTTTGCAGCCAAGCGGGGCGGCTTTCCACGCACCAACCGCTACAACCACGGCATCATAGCCTTTTTGCAAGTCTTGCAGGGTTTTGTCCTTACCTATCTTTATATTGTTATGAAAAGCAACGCCCATTCCTTTAATCGCCGCAATTTCTGCATCTAAAATATTTTTAGGCAAGCGATATTCGGGTATGCCATAGCGCAACATACCGCCCATTTGCGGCATTGCTTCAAAGATAACCGCACCGTGTCCTAAACGGCGCAAAAAGTAAGCCACGGCAAGCCCGCCGGGCCCGCCGCCAATTATGGCGACGGTTTTGCCCGTTGGTTTGCCCACGTCGGGTACATATATCTTGCCGCTTTCCATATCCAAATTTGCGACAAATTCTTTTATAGTGCCGATAGAAATAGGTGCGCCACGGCGGCGGCAAGCACTTTCGCAAGGGCGGGGACAAACACGCCCAATGCTTGCGGGTAGCGGTATTTTTTCTTTAGCTGTCTTTAAAGCCAACGCATAGTCGCCGTTTGCCGCCATTCTTACGTATCTTTGGCAGTCTGTGTATGCAGGGCAAGCCATTTGGCAAGGCGGGCGGCAATTTATGCGATGTTCGCTTAACATTAAATTTAATATAGCACGGCAGTTTTCGTGAACCCGTCGATTATTTGTATAAATTACCATTCCGTCGGCAATTTCTGTAGAGCAAGCCCGCACAAGTTTATCATTGCCTTTAACCTCTACGGCGCAAATGCCGCAGGATGTGTATGTACAAACAAGGTCGCTGTGGCATAGTTTTGGAATTTCTATGCCGTTTTCGTGTGCTACATCATAAATCATCTGACCCAGCGAGCCTTCTACGTATATGCCATCAATATGAAGTTTAACCGTATCCAAACATTTTCCTCCTTAGACGAACTTCTAATGACATAATTGTACTACATCAAGCAACAAAAATCAATATTATAAGATATGTTATGTTTTTAACCTATATTGTTAAATTTAGTGTAATTGTGAAGGATGTAATGTAAATATGGCATTGGGTTCGCCTACAAAGGCTATTCTGCCGCCGTGGGGCAGGACTATTGTGTTTCTTGGCTGTCTTTCTAACGAGGTTGCTATGGGGTTCATTCTGTCGTCATATACAAACCACGAGCCATTAGCGGGTGTTGTTATTTGGAAGGTTTGCCCAGCATATTCGTCATCAATATCCACCCAAATGGCATTGTCTGTTATTGCAACTTGACCATTAAGCTCGGAGAATCTTTTTGCAAATGCCGCATCCATAAAAACTCTATCACCGTGGTTAAGTTCTATAAATTTTACACCATCTTGCACAAATATTCTTATATCCACACCATCACGACCGCCCATTGTAGGAATTGTTGAAAATGCTTGGGCATTATTTTCGTCTATAATCCGAACAGATGAAGGTCTGACATTGGCGGTTTGTATGTTACTTGCTGTTACAAAACCTGATATTAAACTATGTGTTTGCACCGCAAATACGTGAGATGAAATATATGACAACGAGCTATGTCTTTCGTTTACCAATAAAAATTCCCTATTACTTCGTATATCCCACGCAGATTGCGCACTTTGCGTAGCGGTATTTGGCTCTAGTCTTTGTGCAAATGGTGCGGATGTAGCGATTATTCCCAAACCAGGTAAGTCGCTGTATGTTTGTACCAAAATATAATTATCATAGAAAGTTATTAACGATGTAGCATATGCATCTTGATTAAGCCTACCCGCTATAACGGCAAGGCTATTGCCATCTATTGACACAAAAACGCCATCAGTGTTGTGTAAAAATTCTAGCGGTCGGTCGGTAAAACCCGCTATGGGATGCATTAGCATAGTATAATCTGTAAAATCAATTCTAAATAGCTCGTTTGAAACACCTGTGTCATAAATGCTTCCTGCCTTGGTTTTGATGTTGCTTGGTATTAGGGCGGGTTCAAGATTAAGTTCTGGCATATTGATTGTGGTGTCGGATGGTATCAAGCCTTCTTCCATCAATATTTCAAGTATAATTGCGTGTACAATTGGGTTAACCTCAACATCACTGCCAGAAGCCGAAATTGCTACGGCAAGATTAAATTCGGGTATAACGGTTAAATCTGTAGAAAACCCATTTGTTCTACCGCCTTTACTTAATGCTTGTATGCCTAATGTATTAAATGGATATAAATCCACAACATCCCAACCCAAACCGTAGCGGAACACAGTGTTTGCGTTTGGCAACAAATCCATTTTATGTTGTATACTATTCATTTCATTAACAGATTTTGGAGAAAGAATTATACCATCGGCGTTGTCCATAAAAATTTGACCAAATCGAGCTAAATCCTCCATTGTGGCATATAACCCGCCGCTACCAATAACACCCAGGGATTCTGGCAATAAGCGTGAGCCGTTTAAATATACAGGTGCCATTCTATCACGGTCAAAATCGCTTTGCGGTGAAACAAAGTTTGCTATACCCAGCGGCTCAAAAAGCTCTTGTTTTATAAAATTTGTGAAACTAATACCACTAACACGCTCTATCAAAATTTCTGCCACAGTAAAGCCGTCGTTGTTGTAAATGGAGCGTTCGCCGGGGTGGTGTATAAGCCGCTGATTGCTTAATATACCCAAAAAATTATCAATATAATATGTGCTACTATCACCTGCAAGCATTGCATTGCCCCATACCGTACCCATAAAGCCTGCCGAGTGGTTAAGAAGCATACGTGGTGTGATATAAACATATCGTGGGTCGTTCATTGTAAAATCTGGCATATAGGTTGATATGGGTTCGTCTAAATCGACCATACCCATATCAACCAGCCTCATCACGGCGGCGGATGTAACCAATTTGCTTGTAGAGCCTATTCCGTACAACATTCTTCCATCATCTTTTGTATTGCTTGCTTGAACCACAGTTGCAGGAATGGCTAATATAAACAAGCCCAACAAAAATAACAATATCCTTTTCATACAAATCCTCCTAATCGGTTAATAGCTCGTAAACGGTGATTTTTTTAATTCGCATTGCTGATAGATGTGCAACAAGATAGGTGATTGTCAATATAGCTACACCAATAGTTGCGACGATAATAGGGCTTATGGTGACTGAGAAATTTAAAGCACCCATCGCCGCCGTAGCGACACCCATCATAGGTCCAAATAATATTGCGCCAACAATACACCCTGCCGCAACACCAATTGCTGTCATAGGTAAAAAGCTGACAGCCATTTGTTTTACAAGCTGGCGTGTTGTATAGCCGCTGGATTTTAATATGCCCAGCTCTCTACGGCGTTTGGCTACAATAGAGCGTATGGTCATTGACAAAACGATTGAAACGATAATCAATGATATTGCAAATATCATCTGTGCAAGCGTTGTTATTGCCCCCGCTAGGTTTTGAACCGTTGCCATACCTTGCTCATAGTTATTTGTTATTCTTTCAATTTGAAAATCTGCCGATGTGCCGCTTATTACTATCTCGCCGTCTAGCATTACTGCAAAATCTATGCTATCAACATTAAAATGCTCAAGATAAAACGCTATGCGCTCCTCGGCTCTGGCTCTGGATGCGGCAAAACCTTCACCTTCCACTTCACGAAACACATTTAAAACACCAAATTGCCTAGCTACTTTTTCGGAAAAATCTTCAAAGGCTACACCCTCGTTTAAATACACATTTATGGTGCTTCTTGCAAAATCGGGGTTTAGTCTGTGCATACCTTCAAGAGTTATAGCAGAGCTATTTGTTAGCTCTATAGTGGAAAAATATCCCGTTAGGATAAACTCTTGCGTTATGCCCGCCGCCGTTACCATAACGCCGTCGCCTATTTCTACACCCAATTGGCGAGCAAAGATACGTGGCATAGCTATTTCGTTGCTATATATAGGCATACGGCCTATTTGTGCTACAAAGGTTTCTAGCTGTGAATAATCATCTGAAACACGATTCATTATCGCATCAATACCATTGATTTTATAGTTAATAAAATCTAACATTGATGTCATACGCACCTCTGGCATTTGCTCTAATTGCTCGGCAAGTGCAAAAGCGTCGGTATGTCTGGTTACGGTTATCGTTACTTCATTTGTTTCAAAACCAGCTATCCCTGCAATGCCAGAAGGGTCTACTACTAGGTTTTGATATAGAGCCGTTATAAATATAATAGCAAATGTTGCACTGGCTATTACGACACCTATCATCGCATACAATTTGAAATATGCAAACATATTTTTAAAACCCAACCTAATATGCACACTGCCTTTAAACCTATTAAGTGGGAAGAAATTGCGGCGGAAATTGTTTGTAGCTATGCCACCACGCAAGGCTGTAACGGGCGTAAGATGCTTTATTCTACGTGCGGAAATTATTACAATCAATAGTATAATGGCAATAATTGCTAGGGCACCAATTATACCACCAATAATATTCACATTTAGCAAAATAGGCATACTGGTCATTTCAAACAGCATTTGGTTAATTATACCAAACAAAGGAGATATTGCTACTATGCCCAAAAATGCTGCAGGAATTGTTACTGCACCGTATTCTAATATATAACAACTTATAATTTGGCGGCTGGTATAACCTTGCGCTTTTAAAACGCCTATTTCGTGCATTGTGTTTTCTATACTGTTTTGTATCCTAAAACGGATAACAAGAACAGAAATTATTGTAAGTATAAATGCAAATAGCAAAATAATTGCAACAAATATCGATAATGCCGCCATAGCGTCAAGTATATCTTGTATGCTAAGCATAAATGCACCGCCGCCCGATGCAAACACAGATATGTCTATATCAATTTGGTCTGAAAAATCTTGATTAAACTGCCTAGAATCTTCTAAATTATGGAGCATAGTCGTCATCCAAACAGCGCGGCTAAAATATCTGGTTAGACGTTCATAACTTTCTGCGGTAGCGTAGAATTTCGCAGTTCCAAATTCTGGATTTGACAAAATCGCTGTTTCAAAAAAGCCTGCAACTATAAAATCTACTTCCCTGTTTCTATGTTCGATTACAAATGGACTGCCAATTTCATAACCAACAGTTTTCCAAATTATAGGTAAATATATTGAAATGTTGCTTGGTATGCTTATATCTTCTTCGACAACTATCGGTACAGATATTGTCGCAGATGCGCCAATATAGCCTATAACCGCATTAATTTCACGCGATGTTACATATTCCACATTTGCCCCATTGGCAATCAAAACGTCTGTTTGTTCAAATAAAGCTACACGGCTGTCATTTTCAATAATTTCGGCAAAAGATGAATGATAGTCCGACCTAGAGATAATGAAAAGGCTGTGCGCGCTATTTGTTCGCTCTATAGTTTCCAATATACTATCTTCAGAATTAATTAACAAAGTTAGTGATATGGTCGTCAAGGCAGATATAATAAGGATAATAACAAACAACGCCACAGCCGCACCTTTGTTGCGCAAAACATTTGCCTTTGCTATGTGCGATATCTTTTTCACATCTACCACCCCATCTCATCTAGGAATTTTTGCAATTTTTCCATACGTTTTGCTGTGTCGTCGCCTATATATGGCGGCAAGGCTAGCTCGCCATACACCGCACCATCACGCAGATATATTATTTTGTTGCCACGCACCGCTGTTTTTAGGTCGTGGGTTACCATCACTATGCTCTGACCGCTTGTGTGTACTTCGCTCATAATATCCAATACCTTTATGCTGGATGATGAATTTAATGCGCCTGTTGGCTCGTCAGCAAAAAGCAGGGTGGGGTTGTTTATTAATGCACGCACTATGCCTACACGTTGCGCTTCGCCACCCGATAGCTGGCTGGGAAATTTGCCCCATAGCTCTTTTTTAAGCCCAACACGTTCAAACAAAGTTATGGCATATTTTTCAATCTCTTTTTTATCGCTAGATAATAAATACGCACCTGTAAGCACATTGTCCATAACGCTCATATTATCCATCAGATGTATTTGCTGAAAAACAAAACCGCAGTTTTTGCGGCGAAATATCGCAAGTTGGTCGTTTGTATAGGTCGCAATATTTTCTTCATTAAACCAAACATCGCCCAATGTTGGCTTGTCCATACCAGATATAGAATACAACAGTGTGCTTTTACCGCTACCCGATGCTCCCATTATTACGGTAAAAGCACCTTTTTCTATCTGCAAATCTAGGTTTTTAATGATGTGTATCTGCGTACCGCCTGTGCTAAAAGACTTGCATAATTTTTTTGTGTTTATTACAAATTCCATACTTTATTCCTCCCGTTTCGTATGTTATAATAAAAGTGATGATGTCAGTATACTATAAACTGTAATAGGTTTGCTTTAATAATTAGCTATTAATTTCTTATTAATTTCTTAACATTTTTCTACGAGAGGTGTGATTTTTATACTTGATTGTTTGATAATTGACGATGATGCAAATATAGCAGAAACAATATGCGAGTATTTCTCGCTTTTTGACCTTAGTTGCGACTATGCAACTGATTTTGATAAAGGCATTAAAATGGCGCAAGAAAACAAGCCTTCTCTTATAATTTTAGACATAAATTTAGGAGATGAATCTGGCTTTGTTTTATGTAAAAAATTAAGAGAAACATCCGATATGCCTATTATTTTTATAAGCGCAAGAAGTACGGATGATGATATTTTGGTGGCTCTTGGCATTGGTGGTGATGATTATGTGGCAAAGCCATTTTCAATGTCGGTGTTGCTTGCTAGGGCAAAGGCTATATTAAGGCGCAGTGTGCAAACGCCAAAAACAGACAATGCCGTGCGTGATATTATACAATTTGGCAATGTTGAAATAGATAGGGGCAACGACCGTGTAACCCGAAATGGGGAAATTGTAAAGTTAAAACCTTTGGAGTTAAAGCTGCTTTTGTATTTAATTGATAATAGTGATAAAAGGGTAACCAAGGATGAGCTGTTGGATAAAGTGTGGGGTGACAGCTTTATAGGCGAGGGGACGTTAAGTGTTCACATACGCCATTTGCGTGAAAAATTGGAAGATAACCCAAGCTCGCCACAATATATAAAAACGATTTGGGGAAGCGGTTATATGTTTGAAAGGTCGGCAGAATGAAAAAATATATTATTATTTATACAATAATAACGATTGCTATTTTAGCAGGCTTTTTTATTTTGTTTATGTCGGATAATACTGCAACAACCCAAATGGTTGACACGGTAGAAATTAACCATATTATACAACAGATTACTTTGAATTGGGAAAATATAGAACTTTTAGAGCAAATTGCTTTTTCGTACCCATTCTTCATTATAGACGATTATGGTCAAGCTGTATATTCATCTATAAAAGACTTACCAACCAATATACATACCGCTATAGCCCAAGGTTTTTTGCCGATGAATATTGATATAAATGGTCGCAATATGGGTACAGTTTTAATTGAAACCATCCGACCAAATAAAGGTATATATGTTAGATTTTATATTGTAATCATAACTTTTGCGCTATTGCTTTTAACTGTCGCAATATTTCTTATATTTATATATAAGTCGATAATCTTGCCGTTTAAGCGCATCCAACATTTTGCCCATAAAATATCCATCGGTATATTGGACGAACAGCTGCCGATTAGCAAAAATAACCCTTTTGGGCTTTTTACGCAAAGTTTTGATATTATGCGAGCCTCATTGCTAGAAGCTCGCCAAAAACAAATAATAGCAGAACGTGCAAAAAAGGAACTAATTGCGTCGTTAAGCCACGATATTAAAACACCTATAACATCAATTAAACTAACTATAGAGCTTTTGCAGATAAAAAACAATGACCCCGCCACCGCTGAAAAATTAAAAATAATAGAAACAAAAGCAAATCAGATAAACGCATTAATGAACGATATTTTACACAGTACATTGGAAGAATTGGGAGAATTACAAATAAGTCTTTCAAGTGAAGACAGCAGTATTTTAAGCGACCTATTTAAAAATTCTGACCATCTATCCAAAACTAAACTAAGCCCGATACCTTCTTGTCTTATTGAAATTGATAAAGTAAGAATGGAGCAGGTAATTGGCAATATCATAGCTAATTCATACAAATACGCAGATACAAATATTGATGTTAATTTCAATATTCAAGGAAAGGGTCTGCAAATTGACATCATTGATTATGGAGATGGGATAGAGTCAGATGAAATAGAGCTTGTTGCCACAAAATTCTATCGTGGAAAAAACGCAAAAATTTTGCAAAAAGAAGGCGAAGGCTTAGGTCTGTATATAGCTAAATTATTGATAGAAAAAATGGGTGGCGCCTTAGAAGTTCTTAATCACAACAATGGTTTCGCCATTAGAATATGGATAAATCTTTCGTTTTGAGGTATCAAGTTTTATTTTGACAAAATAAAACAGTGCATAGTGCTACTGTTTTAAAATAACACAACTGTTTTATTATCAATTTCAAATTTGCATACATTCTTGGGTTTTCTGTATTTCTTGACAATGTGATGTCCTTTACATCTTCAACACGCATCTCGCAATGATTTTGTATGCCGTCGCCATCTTGACCAACGTGCCGATTTTAGCTTTTGCCTGATATTCTGTAAAAAATAATTCGCTGTTAATATCTAATTGGATAATAAAATCTAACTACATAACACATATCAAGCTAAAATGCATAAAAATCCTTTCCTTGTCAAATAATAGCTTTGAATAACTTTTCGTGACTTTTACTTCCAAAATACAAGGAGGAATTATTTTGAAGGCAACAGGTATAGTTAGGCGCATAGACGACCTTGGAAGGGTGGTGATTCCAAAAGAAATCCGCCGCACTTTGCGTATACGTGAAGGCGACCCTTTAGAGATTTTTACTGACCGAGAAGGCGAGATAATATTGAAAAAATATTCACCAATTGGCGAACTTGGCAATTTTGCTAAAGAGTATACCGAAAGTTTGGCATCAAGTAGCGGTCATATCACTTGTATTGTGGATAAAGACCAAATTATTGCCGTGTCGGGTGGAGCTAAAAAAGAGCTGTTTGAAAAGCACATCAGCCCACAGCTGGAAAAAGCAATAAATTCACGTAGCACGCAGACGGCGGCACGTGGCGAATCCAATTTTGTGCCGATTTTAGAGGACGACCCCGAAGAATTATATGAAAACCAAATGATAACGCCGATAATGGCTGAAGGTGACGTATTGGGCGCAATATTGTTTTTGTCTCCTGATAAAAAAATGGGCGAATTAGAAACAAAATTGGCACAAACCGCCGCAGGTTTTATTGGCAAGCAAATGGAGCAATAATAATCACGAACGATGAATTAAGTAAAAGCGGCTAATTTGGATGTAGCCGCTTTTTGTGTGGTGATACGTTTTCTACAATAAAAAGCCAATGGTGTTATGCCATTGGCTTTTTATGATGTATAAATTTAACTATCTTCTTGCAGCAGTAATTGCTTGGTTTACAGCGTCAATGATACCACGAGATGTGTAAGTCGCACCACTAACAGTGTTAATACCAGCTGTACTATCTCTGCCTACAAATTGAGCAGAAAGTCTGCCCCATGCTTGGCTCCAATAATCGCTACTTTCGCCTTGGCTTACTACAGAAACAGCAGTGATTGCATTGCTATCAAAGGTAACAGTTAAAACGATATTTGCAGGTGAAAGACCACCTTCGTTGTTAGGGTTGTTAGCATAGCTTTGTGTAGATGTAGCTGTTTGTGAACCTGGGTTGAAGATACCTGCGGCAACAGTAGGAGCGGTAGTAGTTGGCTCTGTTCCGCCCGCAACAGTTGTAGTGTCTTCAGCAGGTGCTTCAGTTGGGTCTTCATCATCCGGCTCAGTAACATCACCATCATCCGGCTCGGTTACATCTTCAGCAGGTGGTACAAAACCAATTCTATCCAAAACAGTGTTTACAGCAGCAATAACTGCTTCTGTAGTGCCTGTTGCGCCTGTCCAAACTTCAATACCTTCTGTGCCTTGGTTAGCAACGATTTGGTCAACAATCATAGGGTGCATCATATTTACGAAAGAAGCAGACTCGTAATTAAAGTTTACAAGAATTTCTTCAATAACAGTGTTGTCATCGTTCATTACAACATAAACGTATACATTTTCGTTACCTGGACCAAAACCGCTTGTTCTAGCACCGCCGTCCATTTGCCAGCCGATAGCACTTGCAGAGAATTGGCTTGTACGGTCAAATTCAGGACGCAATGGGTTTTCAACAGGCTCTAGGTCTACAGCTTCGCCAGCTTCAAAACTAACATATTCAAATATCATTTCAACAGCCGAAACCAAAGCGTTTGCGGTAGTGGTAGAACCTGTGTTGGTATGGATGCCTTCAAGGGTTTGGTGATATACAATTAAGTCACGAATATCACGCACGGCAGGCATAAAGTCTGCGGTTTCGCCAGCAAAATCAGATTCGATAGAAATTAATTCTGAATAGTCTGGGCTGAATTGAACATATACCCAAAAAGTATTAGTGCCGCTGCTACCCCAGCCGTTAACTTCTACACGGTATGTGTTGTTGCCCATTTCTTCTACATCGCTGTCAACTGGGTCAACAGGGCGTGAACAAGCCGCAAACACAACGATTGCCAAAACAATGGCAAACAAGCCTAAAAATTTCTTTTTCATTTTTGTTTCTCTCCTTTTCGTTTTGTGAAGCCATTATATTATTTTCGGCTTCTACACTTATTTTATTCTAAATCTAAGCGGCTAAACCGCTATTAGCACGACAAATATTTAACAATCGATGCCAAAATTTCCTCCAAAGTTTGAAGCCGCCAGATTTAATTTGGGTGCAAAATATGTACCCATTCGCAAAACTTACAACATTCTAACATAGTTATTGAAAAATGTAAAGGCTTTTTTAGCAGAAACTTCATTAAATTTTTTTTAACAATGCCAAAATCGCTAAATGGGCAGGATAAAATGCGTAAAATGCGTATTTTGCAAGTATGTGATTAAAGCCTAGTTTTCCGCTATGCAATGCTATCAAAACGGCAGGAACAAGACAAAACAATATAAAAATTTGGTGGTCAAGATAGTTAAAAATTGCCCAAAGCATAATAATAACAACCATACGCCATTTGATGGCAGGATTTGCAAGATATAGCAAAAATATGAAGATAACGCCAAAAGCTCCGTAATCGCTGGAGATTAACTCGGCAACCATTGCAAAAGGTGCCACAACTAAAGCCGCCACAATCTCCCAATTTGGACGTAAAAGTAGCCTATAAACAGCAATGGCCGCTACCGCCAAAGCTAATGCAAAGAAAATATTTGTGTCAGCTAAAAAATTAACTTCACCCGTCAAAGCAAGGTCATAAAAAAGCTCTGAAATAAGGGCAAAAATAACAAGACGCAAAGCATATTTGCCTATATTTTTTGTATACAAGCACCCTTGCGCAATTAAAAATGCAAATATTGGAAAAGCAATACGTCCCAAACCACGCAAAATTATATACGACCAATAATTTTCGTCTGTAAATGGCACAAAAACCGCCGTAGAATGGTCGATTAACATAGAAATTATAGCAATAGTCTTTAATATAAAAACGCTCATAATTTTTTTCAAACTCCTATATTTAGGAAGGTAAATAGCATAGGTGCAATAAAAGTCTCATAAAAAGTAGCGATAACAACCGCAACCGCTCCAAAAACAACCGCCCTCATCATCTTTTTGCGTTGTCGTTCAAAAATAATGCAAATAGTATACATTGCAACAAAAATAACAAGCGAGTTTTGCGGCAGAACCAAAACAATAGCTGTCAAAACGCCGCCGCCGCCGAAAGCCCAAATCATCATAGCCGCAGAAAAAGCAGCCGTCATAGCCCGCAAATAAAGCAATAAATATGTAACTGCAAAAAACTTTGGCAAAAATGAGCAAGCCCATATCAAAATAAAAATATAACAGTGCCGAAAAAGGCTGGATAATAAACTGCCTGCGTCAACTTCATTAGCATTGAAAAAAACCGAAAAATTGTTTAAATTAACCAAAAGTTCATCCATTGCTTCTGCGGGCAAAAAAGACGGTCGCAAAGCCCCAAACAAAACACCCGCCAAAACAGTACAAAACACCCAAAATTTTGGTTTTTTAAGCAATTCTTTTCCTCCTTTGCAAAGCCCACATACAAGCCTATTCGCAAAGGTGAGTTTAAATTACTTTAATGCTTTATAAGCAAAAATTGCTAAAATCGTTTTACCATCAACAATATCACCATTTTGTATCATTTTTTCACACTCATCAACCGTGTATTTCTCGATTGTAAGAAATTCATCAGGGTCAAGATTTTGCATACCTTGCGTAAAATCTTCTGCGATGAACAAATGCATCATTCCGCTACATATACCAATAGAGCCGTGATAGGCGCAGACTTTCGTCAGAACATTGGCTTTTAATCCAATTTCTTCTTCAAGCTCTCGCAAAGCGCATTGTTCGGGGGTTTCATTGCCATCAAAAACCCCCGCAGGCACCTCAAGCACCAAACGCCGCACGCTATGCCTATATTGCCGCACCAAAAAGATACCGCCGTCATCATCAATGGGCAAAACAACGGCGGCATCACGGTTATGCACGGTTTCTCGCACGCTCATCTTGCCATTTGGTAACAAAATTTCATCAACAGTAACCCGCATAACACGTCCATTGAAGACTTCCTGCGAGCTTATTGTCTTATAATCCATATTAAAACTCCGCATTATTAGGCGTACGAGGGAAGGGGATAACATCCCTAATATTCGTCATACCCGTAATATACATAATAAAACGCTCGAAGCCAAGTCCAAATCCGCTATGCTTTGCCCCGCCGAAACGGCGCAAATCTAAATACCATTGCAAGCCTTCTTGGTGAATGTTATTATCTTCCATAGCCTTAATAAGCTCGTCGATACGTTCTTCACGCTGGCTACCACCAACAATTTCACCAATACCAGGCGCAAGCAAATCGCAAGCCGCCACAGTTTTTCCGTCATCATTGCGGCGCATATAAAATGCCTTAATATCCTTTGGATAATCCGTTACAAATACAGGCTTTTTAAATAATTCTTCGCTAATATAACGCTCGTGCTCTGATTGTAAATCACTACCCCATTTAACGGGGTAATCAAATTTTTTGCCGCTGTTTTGCAAGGCTTCAATAGCTTCTGTGTAAGTGATGCGACCGAAGTCAGACTCTATCACATTTTTCAAACGGTCAATAAGCCCCGGCTCGATAAATTTATCAAAAAACGCCACATCTTCGGGTGCTTGCTCCATACAAAATTTTGTTACAAACTTTATCATATCCTCGACCAATTCCATCATATCGCCAAGCTCTGCAAAAGCCATTTCCGGCTCTAACATCCAAAATTCTGCCAAGTGGCGTGATGTGTTAGAGTTCTCTGCTCTAAAAGTAGGACCAAATGTATAAACATCGCCAAAAGCCAGCGCATAGGCTTCTGCATTTAATTGCCCCGTAACCGTAAGGCTTGCGGGCTTGCCAAAAAATTCCTTATTCTCAAGTGCAAACATTTCGCCTGCACCTTCGGCATCAAGCGCAGTTATCAAAGGCGAATGTACATATATAAAACCACGCTCGTTAAAAAACTTATGCAAACCAAATGCCGCAAGCGACCTCATTCTAAAAACAGCCGAAAATGTGTTTGTGCGTGGGCGCAAATGGGCAATTTCACGCAAATATTCAAAACCGTGACGCTTTTTTTGCAGTGGATATTCTGGCGGAGCAATACCTTCAAGTATTATAGAATTTGCTTTAATTTCAACACTTTGCCCCTTGCCTTGGCTCTCTATTAATGTGCCGACAACGGTAATTGCAGAACCCACGCCAAATTTTGCAACTTCTGCAAAATTCTCTATTTCCTCCGTAAACACAATTTGTATCGATTTAAAATAACTACCATCGTTAAGCTCGATAAACCCAAAATGATTATTATCACGCAAAGTACGTACCCAGCCGCTTACCTTAACATCCTTGCCCAAAAAATCCTGCGAATCCGCAAAAATCTGCGCAATTTTTGTTCTCATCAAATCACTCCTCGTTTGTTTTCGTTCCATTATACTCCATCTTGTACAATTTTTCAATAATTATTTACGCCGTGCGAAAAATATGCTATAATCGAAAAAACACGAACTTAAAGGGGAAAAATAATGATATTAAATTACAACAGTTTTCTGGATGTTTTGCTTGATGCAGGATTTTCAATGGGTGGCGGCAATGATGACGGCATATATGCAATTATAAATTGGGGATGGAACGAAGCCGCACCATATAAAACGCCCATTGTTTGGCATTGCGGCGACCCAGATATTGACCCGTGGGAATGGCGTATGCGTGTATTGCACGAGCATAACGACATAGCCTATGCCAAGCTATTTTTCAAAAAAAGCGGTTTTATAACCCGCAAATGGTATCCATATTTTCTGGCGGTTCGTCGGCCATTGGGCTTAGATTTTGACGAAGCCTATGAAAGCGGCATAATAAGCCACGCCGCAAAGCGCATTTATACCGAAGTTGCAACAAACGGTATGATGCCAACGCACGAAATGAAAAAAGCGGCAGGTTTTGGAAGCGACGAAAAATCCATCTTCGACAAAGCATTAACAGAATTGCAAATGGGAATGTTTTTAACAATGTGCGGCAAAGCCTATAAATCTACAAAACAAATGGACAACAACAACGCTTGGGCTTCTACCGTGCTTTGCACCACCGAAACCTTCTTCCCCGAAGCCTTCGCAGAAGCCGAAAAAATAGACAAAGCAACCGCAATAGAAACCATAAAATCACAAATATTAACCTTAAATCCAAATGCTACTGACAAAAAAATCCAAAAATTTATTACAGGATGATAATATGGAGTTTCCCACAATCCCTGCAAAATCAATTGTTTATAAGACAAAAGCCGCAGACCAATGGTTTGGGCTTGATTATAATATGAACATTTACCGTGGCTGCTCTCACGGCTGTATTTATTGCGACAGCCGAAGCGATTGTTACCAAAACCCTGATTTTGACACGGTTTATGTTAAAGAAAACACTCTGCAAATAATCCGTAACGACCTACGCCGCAAAGCAAAAAAGGGCGTTATAGGCTCGGGAGCAATGAGTGACCCTTACAACCCAATAGAAGCCAAGCTAAGCCTAACCCGCAATGCGCTGGAACTAATAAACGCATTCGGCTTTGGCGTGTCGCTAACAACAAAATCTGCTCTAATCGCCCGTGATACCGACGTTTTGGCAGATGTTGCCGACCATTCGCCTGTTATCGCAAAATTCTCAATAACCGCCGCTGATGATAAACTATGTAAAATTATAGAACCAAATGTTTCGCCGACATCAAAACGCCTAGAAGCCCTGCAAACCCTAGCAAACGCAGGTATTTTCTGTGGAGTGCTAATTGTACCCGTTCTACCATTTATAACCGACAACGAAGAAAATATAATACAAATCCTGCGTCGAGCAAAAGAAGTGGGCGCAAAATTTGCATACAGCTATATGGGTATGACTTTGCGAAATGGAAACAGAGAATATTTTTACGACAAACTTGACAAATCTCTGCCAGGTATAAGTGAAAAATACACAAAACGCTATGGCTACCGTTACAATATCCCATCGCCAAATTACAAACGACTTTGGACAATTTACGAGCAAGAATGTAACCGCCTAGGTCTTTTGCACGATATGAAGGCGATAATATACAATTATAAAGCGGGATACAACAAACAACAAACACTGTTTTAGCTAATATTATGCTGTGCTTGACACAATATCTCTTAATATGGTATAATACTTAGTTAGCAAAGGAGGAGGATATTTTTGAATAAAAAAGCCGATAATCTTGGCATTTTCTGCGATACAGCTTTGGATAGGTATATGAATCGTTTTGGGCTTAATACAAGCGTTTTGGGTGTTATGAACATCATTTTTGCCGCATTTATTGTGGGCTTATCTTTTTTGGGCTTCGGTGTTATACAGCCAGCTTTACCCAGTTTTACAGACGGCAATCAGCTTGTTGATGGTATATACTTTTTTGTGATTTTTATGGCGGTTGCGGCGTTTTTTATCGCTTTTTTTTCAATGGCGTCATCAGCAGGCGTAATTGCCGCCAATGCCGCCCCAGAAGGGACGGGATTGGCAAAAACGCTAAGGGCAATATTGCGCAGAACTCTTGGCATATTAAGCCTTACCATTGCACAATCGTTTGCATATCTCTTGTTTTTTGCAGTTTTAATAGCAATTGCGGTGATAAATTTTACTAGCATACTTACCTTGCTTCCCTATTTATTGGCAATTTC
This sequence comes from Defluviitaleaceae bacterium, assembly GCA_009784615.1. Taxonomy (GTDB): domain Bacteria; phylum Bacillota; class Clostridia; order Lachnospirales; family WRAX01; genus WRBJ01. The sequence goes on from WRBJ01000005.1 coordinate 52,804, forward strand.
TTTATTAATAATTATATTATTGCGTACCTTTACGTTTTTCTCAGTTAATCTTGTGGTATTAGAAAAAAAATATTTTTTCAGCGCAATTTTTGCAAGTGCAAAACTCGTTTTCAAGCGTGGATTTACCAGAATTTTCATTATCTCGACATTTATAACAATAATACAAGTCGTCGCTTTTTTTGGTATTTTTTTACTACTACACCATATCTTTTCACCTTGGGCATTAATACATCAAATGAATCTTGTAGACCCGCTATTTTACGTACTTCTAGGCATTTCGTACATAATTATGTCATTTTTTGCGCCACGTCTAAATCTTGTCGCCCTTAGTTTCCATTATCCGACAAAACACAGCTCAAAAACTGCAGGGCTGGGTAGCCGAACTCTTGCCATTTTTTTAGACCTAACTATCCCAATTGCTGTTTCGTTGCTAATTTACCTAATTTTTGCCATTATAACAGGACAAACTTTTGGTGCAGATTATGTTAATTTCGGCGTAATAATCATTTTCGCAACAGCGTTTTTCGTAGTATTTTGCGCATATAATATTTACTTTGAAGTGTTTGAAAATGGTCAAACCCTAGGAAAACGCCTTATGTCTTTGCGTGTGGTAAACGAAAATGACGAACCTATAACATTGCTAAAATCTACGTTAAGAAATTTGCTACGTATCGTAGATGTTGTTAGTTTTATTTTGATACTAATAAATAAAAAGCATCACCGTCTAGGCGACGTTTTATCTGTTACAAAGGTTATTAGAGTGGATGATAATAAAAATGAGGATGATACAGATGTATAATGATGAAATATTATTGAGGGTGGATAAGCCCGCCCGCTATGTCGGCAACGAAATTAATATGATGCGTAAAGAGTTAAACGGTTCGCAAGCCCGCTTTGCTTTCGCCTTTCCTGATGTTTACGAAGTAGGAATGAGCCATAACGGACTGCAAATCTTATATGGACTATTTAACCGCCGTGATGATGTATATTGCGAGCGGGTTTTTGCACCTTGGACAGATATGGAAGCAATAATGCGTGACAAAAAATTACCACTTTGTACGCTAGAAACATACACACCCTTATCAAATTTTAACTTCATAGGGTTTACATTGCAATACGAAATGACATATACAAACATCCTTAATATGCTAGATTTAGCAGGTATTCCGCTACATTCTGCTAACCGTAGTGACAGTCATCCAATAATTTGCGCAGGCGGTCCTTGTGCAGTTAATCCAGAACCTTTGGCAGAATTTATCGACTTTTTCTTCATTGGTGAAGCAGAAGAACAATTTGACAATGTTTTTGATATTTATAACCAAATGAAAGGCGAAAACTTCAACAAACAAGCATTTTTGGAGCGTATCGCAACACTAGATGGCATTTATGTCCCAAGTTTTTACGATGTTATATATAACGAAAACGGAACTATTGCTGATTTTAAGCCAAATAATCCCGTTGCGCCCGCAAAAATAAAAAAAGTAATCGTAAAAAATATGGATAATGTATATTATCCAGAAAAAACGCTTGTTCCACTAATTGACGTTGTTCACAACCGTGTTGCGCTTGAAATCTTCCGTGGTTGCATACGTGGTTGCCGCTTTTGTCAAGCAGGCTTTATTTACCGCCCACATCGCATAAAAACCGTCGAAACCCTGTATAACCAAGCCAAATGTCTAATACAAGCCACAGGACACGACGATATTTCGTTGCTTTCTCTTGCTACAAACGATTACCCTCATTTAGAAGAGCTTGTGGATAAGTTGAACAACAGCTTCGCAGATGATAATGTCAACATTTCCTTGCCATCACTACGCATTGATGCCGCTAATCAACGCATACTCGAAAAAGTACAAAAGGTCCGTAAATCCAGCCTCACCTTCGCACCAGAAGGCGGAAGCCAGCGTATGCGTGATATCATCAACAAAAATATAAGCGAACAAGACATCTTCGACGGCGCAAGATTAGCTTTCCAAGGTGGTTGGGACAGGCTAAAACTCTATTTCATAATAGGCTTACCACACGAAATAGATGAAGATTTAACGGCAATCGGCAAACTAGCCAGCGATATTGTAGAAATTTATTACAGCCTGCCAAAGGAAAACCGACGCAGGCCGCCCGGTATCACGGTTTCCACGTCTTGTTTCATCCCAAAACCACATACGCCCTTCCAATGGCACCCACAACACAATGCGCAAGACTTTATGGACAAACAACGCCTCGTCAAATCAAATATGAAATCAAAACGAGCAAGCTATAAATACCACGATGCAGACACTTCCGTAATCGAAGGCACACTAAGCCGTGGCGACAGGCGCATTGGCTCATTAATCGAACAAGCGTGGCGGCTAGGTGCACGTTTTGATAGCTGGAGCGAGCATTTCAACTGGCAAATCTGGCAACAAGCCTTTGAAAATACAGGTCTAACCCTAGATTTTTACAATTACCGCAACCGTTCATATGACGAAATTTTGCCATGGGATTTTGTCGACGTGTATGTTTCAAAAGACTATCTAATTAAGGAGAGCGAAAATGCTAGACCCAAAAACTAATTACTATAGATACAGAATTTTTTACAGCAAAACAGGCTCATCACGCTTTATAGGACATCTTGATTTGCAGAGCTTTTTTAACAAGGCTTTCAAGCGTGCAAATCTGCCCGTAGCGTATTCTCAAGGTTTTAATCCACACCAGCTACTATCCATAGCCTTGCCGCTTTCAATGGGAATGTCAGGAAAAAACGAGATTGCCGAGATATATCTAACATTAGAAATTGATACTAAAATCTTAGTAGAAAAACTAAATAAACAAATGCCGCAAGGTATGGAAATTTTAAACGCAGAACTTGTGCCTTCGGTGGGCAAATCCGCTGCAGGATTGGTTAATGCCGCAAAATACCTAATTCGCTTCCCATCAACCAAATTCGACGAAAATATAATAAAATCATTAGAAACTACCGATTTTGCCGACAAAATTATCAAAATTCAAATACAAGATGATATAATTGCCGCCACATTATACGCAGGAAGTGCAAAAAATTTAAAACCACAAGTATTAGCGCAATATATAATAGACAGCCTAAACCTTGACATAGAGCCAAAAGATATAGGTTACGAAAGGACACAAATTTTAATATGAAAAAAATTTTAATATCAAAGTCAAGCCAAGGCACAACTGCTGTTTTAATAGAAAATGGAAAATTGCTAGAATTATTGCAGGACACAAGCGAGGCTTCTTTGGCAGGTAATATCTATTTAGGCGTAGTAAAAAAATTAACAGGTGGCTTTATTTTTCTCGACATAGGCGAGGACAAACAAGCATTTTTAGATATGCGCGACGGCAGAGAACGCCGCCATTTTCCTCAAGGTGCGCCACCACCAATGCTCGGCACAACTATGCTCGTGCAAGTCTTAAAAGATGCTGTAGGTACGAAAGGCCCCAATGTAACATCGTCGGTAAATTATGCAGGTCGTTATATTATGATACACGAATCCCTTGATGCAGATAGAATAAATTGTAGCAAAAAAATAGTAGACTATGACGAGATTAAGCGATTAAAAAGAGCTGCAAATAACGCTTTGCCGCCTGCATTTTCCGCTATTGTACGCACCTCTGCAGAGGGCAAATCTGAAGATATAATTGTAAATGAAATAAAGCAACTTCTAGCTCGTTGGGAAGCAGATAATGAAAAGCAAAAAAACCGAGCTCCAGCAACGCTTTGGGCGCAATCCACCACCACTAAAACCATAATGGAAATGATACGTGAAGACATCGACCAAATAATTGTAGATTCTCTTGAAGTTTTCAATGTGATAAAATCCGAATTTATCCCGCTTTACCCTGATTTTTCCGACAAAATCATCCTTTATACAGACGAAGAATCCATCTTTGCCGCAAATTTCATCAAAACCCAAATCGAAAAACTCCACGAAAAGCGTGTATGGCTACGCTCTGGCGGTTTCATTGTTATAGAACAAACCGAAGCGTGCGTTGTTGTAGATGCAAACACTGGCAAACAAAAATCCAAGGGAGGTGAGGCGGCAAAACTAGCCTTAAATATGGAAGCCGCCGCAGAAATCGCTTATCAACTACGCCTTCGCAACCTATCAGGCATAATTATAATAGACTTTTTGCGCCTGCAATCCAAAGCAGAAATGCATAAACTGCTAGAATTTTTTGAGCTAGAACTCCACAAAGACCGTATTCCCGCACTTTTGGTTGGTACAACTACGTTGGGCTTAGTCGAAATAACCCGCAAACGTGTACGTAAGCCATTACAGCCCACGAAATTCTAAAGGAGCATAAAATGTACGACATTGCCTTGAATTATTTGGAACAAAACAAATTGTTGCATATGGATATGATTGTGCCAATAAAAAGAAATACCGCACAAATTATACTTGCTTCTGCTGAGGGTGTTTGTCTAAAAGATATACAAAGCGGAGCATACTTTCATTCCGCCGCAAATCACAAAACAGGCAAAACAATGCTTGAAAATCTTCCGCAAAACGGACTATTTTCGTTCCATCAATCCTTTATGTTAGAAGATTTTGTATCAAAAGTGCATCATAAGACTATGATGAAAAACCATCAAGCGGTATATTTTTCAAAGAAGCCTTTTGAAATTTGCAGTAATTTGTCAATAAAACCTATGCAAATGAAGGACTTTGACACCTTAATGGCTAATTATGATTTTGACCTTGGTAGAGAGTATCTGATAGGGCGAATTAATGCGGGCGAAGTTTTTGGAGGATATATAAATGGTGATTTAATAGGTTTTGCGGGTATACACGAAGAAGGCAGTGTCGGATTGTTAAAAGTATTAGAACAATTTCGCTCTAAAGGATATGCAATAGCACTTGCGAGCTATGTGGCAAATCACCAGCTTTCGCAAGGCATTACGCCGTTTATACAAATAAGCATAGAAAACAAACCATCTCAAGCTCTTGCGAAAAAACTAGGCTTCACAATTTCAAAAGAACACATATATTGGTTATTTTAATGCATCATTTAGTATTTCTTTATTCCGCCAAATCCAGTAAAGACTTCGGGTTCGCCAAGCAAAGCCCCATAAATTACCTTCAGAGCCAAATGTAAGCGGGTCAGATTGATGGTCGGGTGCAATGGCTTCGTGCGCCGTTTCGCAAATCACAACCTCAATAATTTGTTCGATTAATTTGCTACGCTTTGCGGCGGATAATCCATAACCATCAGCAATAATGCGGACTTGCTCTGCTCTTTTTTTCGCAGATGGCAAATTGTGCAACACTTGCAAATCATCATCTACTAATTGTGGGAAAAGCCAGCAAACACGTGCTAGTTCCACAAAAGGGTCAAGCAACCCTGCGTATTCCCAATCCAACAATGTTTTCGGTTTGACCCCTTCAGTAATAATATTCCAAGGCGCAATATCACCGTGGCAAACAATACGCTCACCTATGCCAATTTTCCGCAAACCCCACCTTTGCCAGATGTCATCACTACACGGCACGAAGTTCCTTGACGAATTATGCAAATCTGCAACAAGCCGTCCGATTTCAAACAACGCATCATCTGACCATTTTTTTGGATGGACAATCTCACCTTCAACAAACCTTGATATTTCAAGGTTTTCATCAACAGAAATGATATGCTCTACGGGCAGACCATCTCTTTCCAAATGCCGCAAAAATCGCATAACCGACTTCGACCAAGGTTTTGTAGCACGCTCTACAGCATCACCAACACGCCAAACTTCTCTATTTCCAGCTAATAAAATCCTTTCATCCATAATAATCTCCTTAATTTATGCGGTTTTTAAGCCGACCGTTTAAAACCTTCCCAAACCCCAGCGGAAATCCCTCCACGCAGAATAGATTATAACCGTCTTTTGCATCAATTTCAAAAGTTTCATTGCGCAAAAACCGCTGTATATCGGAATGTTCAAGCGGCAAGTCAATGGCCTGTGCAAAATTATCTTTACGCAAAGCCATAGCAAGCGCATAAGATGGCTCAAAACGGTTTTTCTTCAATATTCCAAGCGACAAACCAACACGTATAACCCGCAAACCCGCTATATCAGGGCAATATTGTGGGGCAATATACAGCCTGTCTTTATGTTGTGAAATAGGCAAGTTTGGCAAAACAACCCCATATTTTTCGCTAAATGCGATAAAATCGGCATTTTTTGATACATCAGAATGTTTGTAATTTGGATTGTCATCGTGGTTTTGACTTTCAATTTCATACCTTTGATTGCGGCGCAAAACCGCCACAAAATGCCCTTCTCCCCGCTGTAAATGAGGGAAAATCCTCTTAATTTCAATCAGCTTAAAATCAGGATTTTGTTGCAAAAAATCATCAATAATACCTTCGTTTTCTATACGATTGAATGTACAAGTAGAATATACGATAAACCCGCCACTTGTAAGCATTTTTGACGCTTCACGCAAAATGCCTTTTTGTATCACGGCTAACCGTGCAGGCTTGCTAACATCCCACGCCAAGCGGGCTGTGGGGTCTTTGCGAAACATCCCTTCACCGCTACACGGTGCGTCTACTAAAATCTTATCAAAATAGCCTGTAAAGCGGGTTGCAAGCCTTTCGGGGGTTTCGCAGGTTATTATGGAATTAGTAATACCTGCCATTTCTATATTCCGCACCAATTGCGGTATACGCCCCATATTTGCGTCGTTTGACAGCAAAAAGCCCGTACCATCAAGTTTTGCGGCAATTTGTGTAGACTTACCACCGGGCGAAGCGCATAAATCCAGCACTTTATCACCTTTTTGCACATTTAGCATTGCGGCGGCAGACATTGCGCTTGGCTCTTGAATATAGTACAAACCCGCATTGTATAAGGGATTTTTGCCTAGTGGAGATGTTGCTTGTTTATCATAATAAAAACCTGTGTCGCACCAATCAATTTTTTCCAAATTTGGGAAAAATTTTCGTAAAAAGTCTATCTCAACCTTCAGGGTGTTGACACGTAAACCATACTCTCTCTTACCATCAAGTGCCTGAAAGAAATCGTCAACTGACCCATAATTGGAACTTGCAAAAAAATCCTTCATACTTTGTGAAAATTCTGATGGAAATTTCATCCAATTTCACCTCGCAAAATTTTCACCTCGGTGTCGGTTAGATGCCGCCAAGCACCTGCCGCTAAATCGCCAAGCTCGACTTTCCCCATTGCGACCCGCTTTAGCGACACAATCTCATTGTTCTGCGCTGCAAACATCTTGCGGATTTGACGGTTGCGTCCTTCAAAAAGGCGTATTTTAGCCTGCCGTCCACTTTTGTCCAAAATCTCTATTTCTGCTGGTCTGGTTTTATAACCGTCAATGTACATTCCATCTTGAAAATCCTTGACATTTTCGGGCTTTATCGGATGTGCTACACGTGCTATATAGGTTTTATCCACGTGGTTTCGTGGGTGCATTAGATGATGCGCCAATTCTCCGTCGTTTGTTAGCAAAATTAACCCTGTCGAGTGAAAATCCAGCCTGCCGACGGGGTATAAGCGGGTATCGGTTTGTACTAAGTCAAGCACGGTTTGTCGTCCGAATTGGTCGGCGGCAGACGATATAACGCCGGCGGGCTTGCTAAGTATTATATATACAGGCTTTTCGGTGGTTTTAACTGCTACGCCGTCAACCAGCACAATGTCGCTATCTTCGACTTTATCACCAATTACAGCGATTTGCCCATTTATGGAAACCCGCCCTGCGGCAATGATTTCTTCGGCTTTTCGGCGGCTTGCAATGCCTGCTTCTGCTAGATATTTTTGTAATCTCATTTTATGTCAGCTCCAATCACAAGTATTATAACAAGAATGTAGATTTTTTGCAAGTTATGTGCTATAATGTACAAAATGGAGGGATTATTGTGGAATATATTTACAATTCGCCAATGGGTGAGCTTTTGATTGTTTATGATGATAGTCATATTTTGGGGCTTTATTTTAATAAGTGTCAGACGAAAGAGTATCAAAAAAATAATATTATTGATGAATGTGTTGGGCAGTTGGATGCTTATTTTGCGGGCAAATTACGGGAGTTTGATTTGCCTCTTAATCCTATTGGTACGGAATTTAGGCGTGTTGTTTGGACGGCATTGCAGACTATACCATATGGCGAAACGCTGTCATACGGCGGTTTGGCGGCGAAAATTGGAAAGCCTAGCGCAAGCCGTGCTGTTGGTGGGGCGAATAATAAAAACCCCATATCTATTATTATTCCGTGTCATCGTGTGATTGGTGCAGATGGCGCAATGGTAGGGTATGGCGGCGGCTTGGAGAATAAAATTTGGCTTTTAGAACACGAGAAAAGACATTATGATGAAACGAAAATGTCATAAAGATGAGATTGTTTGTTAGTCGCAGATGTGGTATAATGGGTTATAACTTATGAGGAGGACAATATGAAGAAAAACAGGAAATTTTTGTATATAGTAGGATTATGCGGGACTATGGTTGTTGGGGCGTTTTTGTCGCCTTTTGGACTTTCTGGGTCGGCTAATCCTGGAAATGCTTCTGACCCGCTTGTAACGCAAAGCTATGTGCATTTGGCTATACATCAGGCTTTGGCGGGGATTGAACAGGGCTCTGCTGCAAGTAATCAAACGCCTATGTTTGCGCCTGTGCAGGTTTTGGCAGGACAAGTTATTTTGGGTGGTGAGGGGGCTGTTTTAATTTTGCGCTCGGGCGTTGCTGTGGCTAATGTTCCTGCTACTGATGGGATTGTGAATACCACGTCGGGGGCGGATTTGTTTAACGACCACGTTGTAGAGCTTAACCATTATTTGATTATACCTAGGGCTGATGGCCGTGGGGTTAGGGCTTTGACGGATACTTGGTTTTTGGTGAAAGGCGAGTATCAAATTACGCAATAATTAGGGGGATTTTTATGAAACGGTTTTTAAGGGGCGGCGTTGCTTTGGTTTTGGCGGCGATGATGATTTCTGCGCCAGTTTTGCAGGCACAGCCGATAACTTTTTTTGAGGAAAGACAGGCGACGAGATTATCAAATAATACATATTTAATTGAAACTACAAGAATTACTAATGCAGGTTTGATGGATATAAATGTGTTACAAATTCCGCTTGATGACCCTTATTTGCGTGTTGGTGTTTTTAATTCGACACAAGAATTTGGATTGAAGCAATCTGTTACATCGCTTTTGAACCAACATAATGCATTTGCGGGGGTTAATGGTGATTTTTTTGGTTTGGCGGGGCGTTTTTCTTCGCCTTTAGGGCTTGAAATTATTGACGGGGAAATATCTGCACAAGATGGGGTAAACGCTGCAAATAATGCGTCTGCTAGTTTTTTGATGGGCAATGATGGTGTTTTTATGGAATATGTTCGCCCGCAGATTGATTTTTTGCTTGACGGCGAGCGGATTTTTCACGTTGGGCTTGTTAATATGGTGTCTATGCTTGGTTTTCCGTCATTTTTGACGCACGGATATATTGCCAATACCGCTGATATTGATAATCGTGTTGGACGGGCTTATAAACTGGTAGTGGAAAATGGTGTGATTACGTCTATTACTGCTGATACTGTGGATGTGCCGCAGAATGGGTTTATTGTGATAATGGATTCTGACACGTTTTGGAGCAATGGCGATTTATTTTATATTGGGCAACGTGCAGAAATGGAAATAATTAGTAATGTAGATTTGGAGGCTATACATACGGCATTGTCTGGCGAACATCGGATTTTGTATGATGGTGAGATTGCTGATATTCCCGCCATGCGGGCTAATGGGCGTATGCCGAGGACGATTTTGGGGCTTAATGAAGCACAGAATGGGCTTATCTTGATGACTATTGATGGTCGTGGAGATTCTGTTGGGGCGACGTTTTTAGAAGCGGCGCATTTTATGCGGGAATTTGGGGCGTATAATGCTATTGCGCTTGATGGTGGCGGCTCTACGACTATGGCGGCAAGGTTACCTGCACAGAATTTGGCGGTGGTTAATACGCCGTCTGAGGGGTGGCAACGCAATGTTATAAATGCTTTTGGAGTGGCTAATCACGCACCTTTGGGGGAATTAGCAGAATTGCAGATTTTGGGTAATGAGCGGATTGCGGTTGGCTTGCCTGCTACTTTAAGTTTGGTTGGTTTTGATACATATATGAGTGTTGTGGATTTTCCAATAGAAGCGGTTGAATGGGTGGCTAGTAATGCCACAATTGCTGATGATTGGCGAATTATTGCACATTCGGCAGGTGATGTTTTGGTTACGGCTAGGATTGGTGAAATTGTTACTGTGGCGAGTTTTGAAGCGTTGGAGATTGCGGAGATTGTGCCGTCTGTGGCGGAAATTAGAGCGGGGAGTAATGTTGCGCTTACTTTTACTGGAATTGATAATTATGGTCGGTCTGTACCGCTTTTGATAGATGATTTGCATTTTCAAGTGCATCCGCCACATTTAGGCGAAATGGTGCAAAATCTCTTTGTTTCTGTAGAAGCTGGTAATGGATGGTTGGGGATAGCGGCGCATAATGCTAGAAAATACATACCGATTGTAGATGTTTTAACAGAAACTGTGAGTGTTGAATTTGGGTGGGCTAGTTTTGCGGCTTATCCTATTAATGTTAGCGGTGGCGTTGGTGTTTATGATAATGGTGTGAGAGAGTTAAACTATGGCTTTGTGCGGGCGGATTTTTCGCAGGCGGCTATGATTGATTTTGAGGAGATGTGGCTGAATAATCCATCAAGTATTACGCTGGATGTATATGGAAATAATAGTTATCATTGGTTGCGTGGTGCGTTAGTTGATGAAGACGGAAATAGCTTTGTTGTGGACTTTGTAAGGAATGTGGATTTTTATGGCTGGCAGGAGATAACGGTTGATGTGCCAAGCGGTGCTGTTGGGAATTTGCGTTTGGAGCGGATTTGGGTGGTTTCGCTTGGTGAGGATATTAGTGGGGAATATGTGATGTATTTTAGAAATGTCCGGTATGAGCGGCATTTGGGTGAAAATGTTACGCTTCCTGCTTCGACGGTTGCTATGGATAGTTTGCGTGTGGATTTTGTGAATGTGCCGAACTTTGGTGGAATTGACGCAGTTTTTGCTGGGCATTATGAACCTGTGGAAGAAGTTGCTAATTTGCAAGTGATTTCGCTAAATGCGGCACGTGGCGGGATTGTGGCGAATGATGCTGGGCAATGGGGCTTTTTGGCGGAAAGTTTGATAAATCCAACTACTGGAAATGTTGTGATACATACGAATTTATCACCGCTTGAATACATTAATCGGCGTGAATTTGAGGTTTTACACGGGCTTTTGCGTACGCAGGTTGATATGGGGCTAAATGTTTTTGTGGTGTCGCACGGCGGACAAAGTTCTTATGTTCGCTTGATTGATGGTGTACGATATGTGCATTTGGCGGCGTTTTATGGTGATGATGGTGAGATTAGTGATAATGCGGCACTTTTGCGGTTGCGGGTTGGTGCAGATGGTTTGCAATATGATGTGGAAAGGGTTTTGAGTTGATGGAGATTGAAAAATCCCATAATAATGGGGTTAAGACCATATCTGTAGTAATGATTTTGGTATTGTTTGCCAAGGTTAGCGGATTGGTGCGGGAAATGGTGATTTTGGGAGTTTTGGGGACAGAATCCGCTGAAGCGGCGGCTTTTACATTTGCCGCTGTTATACCTCGACAGTTTTTGGATGCCGCATTTGCGGCGGCGATTTCTGCGGGGTTTATTCCCGTTTTTAATAAAATGTTGGAGCGGGGTTCTAGGGAACAATCTTTTGATTTGGCACGCAATTTTATTAGTTTTGTGATGGTTTTGACAATGGTTGCATCTGTTGTTGGCGTGGTTTTGGCTGGATTTGCGGCTAATTTGTATTTTAATGCCGAAGATTATGAGGCTGCTGTTTTGGGAGCGCAGTTGCTACGAATTACGATTTTTACTGTGTTTTTGACATCTACGGCTTTTGCATTGACGGGGGTTTTGCAGTCTTTGGGCGGGTTTTATATACCTGCGGTTATGTCACTAGTGTCCAATGGGTTGATTTTGGCATATGCGGCGTTGTTTTGGCGTAGCGGCGGCGTTTTTGGGCTTGCGGCGGCGTTTTTGATTGGTAATTTGGCACAAGTGTTAATTTTTATTGTACCGCTTCGCAGGCGTGGATTTAGGTTTAAATGGAGGTTAAGTCTTAAAGATGAGGGGCTTAGGCAGATTTTACGCTTGACCCCGCTTGTTATGATTTCGTCGTGGTTATTTCCTATCAATGGGTTGATAAACGGGGCGATTGCGGCTAATCAAAATAGGGCTTATTTGGCGGAACTTAATGCGGCGAATACGATTTTTATTGTGCTTAGTGGGATGTTTATCTTGTCGGTTACTAATGTAATTTTCCCTAAAATGTCCCGTGAAGCCGCTCGTGGAGCGGATAATGGGGAATTTAGTGCTACCATTAGGCAGTCTGTTGGCGGTACAACCTTCATTTTGTTACCTATGGCGATTGGTATTTTTATTTTGCGTACTCCTATTGTGCGCTTGATGTTTGAGAGAGGCGAATTTTCGGCAGAAGCGACGGAAAGAGCGGCTTTTGCTCTTGGAATTTTGGCGATTGGGATTGTGGGCTATGGTTTGGTTAGTATTTTGAGCCGTGCTTTTTTTGCGGAGCATAATGGCAAAACACCGGCAATAATTACGATTGTGGCGATTGGGGTTAATGTGATTGCGGCGTTTTTGTTTGTGGGGTGGCTTGGGATTGGTGGCCCTGCACTTGCGGCGAGTATTTCTATTAATATTGCGGGTTTTGGGATGTATTTTGCTATGGCTTGCAAATGTAAAATTTTTGATAGGTCGCAGGCTGTGAATTTTTTAAAGATGGCTTTGGCGGGGGGGATAATGCTTGCTGTAATATACTTTGTTCAACTGTATGTTGTAGATATGCACGATATATTTGAGGTTGGGATTATCACCTTTATTGGTGTTTTAGTATATATTTTATTTGCAACATTATTTAGGATTGAAGAAGCCGAGGTGGCGAAAACTGCGATTTTGAACCGTTTGAGGAGGAAATCTGCCAATGAGTGATTTTAGAGGTACAAAAGTATTAATGGCTTTGATGGGTATGGAGATTGGCGGTGCAGAAACCCATGTGTTGGAGTTATGCAAAGCCTTGAAAAAACAGGGTTTGGACGTATATGTAATGTCAAATGGCGGTGTGTACGAAAGTGAGCTTTTGGCGGCGGGTATACAGCATTTTAAAGCTCCGTTACACAACAAAAAGTTGCGGAATTTGGTGGCGTCGTATTTGGGATTAAAGCGTGTGATTGTTGACCACGATATTAAGCTGGTTCACGCTCACGCTAGGATTCCTGCGTTTTTGTGCGGATTGTTGCAAAAAAAGTTACATTTTACTTTTGTAACCACGGCTCACGCTATGTTTAATAATGCTCATATTTATCGTATACTGACAAATTTTGGTGATGCTTCGATTGCTATTGCGGATGATATTAAGCAAAATTTGTTGGAAAATTATCGTATGCCGTCCGATAAGGTATTTTTGACAGTTAATGGCATTAATACTGAAACTTTTGGCGACAAAGATGTTGATTGTAGTGGTGTTTTACGTGAATTTGATTTGGAGACTTATCATAAAAAAATCGTGAATGTTAGTAGGATGGACAAGGATATGTCGCATGCTGCACATAGATTGATTGAGATTGCGCCTGAAATGTATCAAAAAAATCCAAATAGTCGCATAATCATTGTTGGTGACGGCAACGATTTTGAGGCAGTTAAGGCAAAAGCGGCGGTGGCGAATACCACTATTGGTACGCAATATATTGTGGTTACGGGAACGAGGACGGATGTGCCTAAGTTTTTGGCGGCGGCGGATGTTTTTGTGGGTGTTAGCCGTTCTGCATTAGAGGCTATGGCTTGTGGTAAACCTGTGATTTTGTCGGGCGGGCAGGGACATCAAGGTGTTTTTGAACCTGCTACGCTTGCGGCGGCTGTAGCGAATAATTTTACTTGTCGTGGGACTGCACCTGTTACAATGGAGGGTTTGAAGCGGGATGTTTTTGCTTTGATGGATGCGTCGGATGACAAGCTGGCGGAATTAGCAAAGTTTGGGAGAAAAATGGTTGCGGACAATTACTCTATAGAAAAGATGGCGACGGATACTTTGGGGCTTTATACAGCTGTAAGGAAGTGCCCAAGACCGATAAATGCGCTGGTTTCGGGGTATTATGGCTCTAATAACCACGGTGATGATGCGCTTTTAAGGTCGATTGTAGAGGATTTGCGTGAAATTGAACCAAAAATTAGGATTACGGCGATTTCTAAACGTCCGAAGGAAACACAAGAGATTTATGAGGTTGACACATTGCATCGCTTTAATTTTGTTAAAATTCGCAAGGCTTTGAAGCGGACGAACACGCTGATAATGGGTGGTGGTAGCCTTATCCAAGATTTGACATCTACAAGAAGTCTTGCTTACTATACTTTTGTGATGAATCAGGCGCATAAGCGGCGGGCTAAGATAATGTTATATGCCAATGGTATTGGACCGTTGGTTTCGGAAAAAAGTAAGCGTAGAGCGGTTGCGGCTCTTGAAAATGTTGAAAATATCACGCTTAGGGATACGCAGTCGCTTATGACTTTGCACGAATTGGGATTAAAAAATGATGCTATTAGTGTTACGGCAGATGCCGCTTTTGGTTTTAGACAAGCGGATTTTGAGGGCGGACGGGCGTTGTTGGATAAAATTCAGTTGACGGGCAAGAAATATTTTTGTGTGTCTATACGGTCGTGGCGTACATTGAAGGATGATTTTATTGGAGAAATGTCGGTTTTTTGCGATTTTATGGTGGAAAAATATGGATTACATCCGCTTTTTATTCCTATGCAACCATCAAATGATGCCGAGATTTCTACCAAAATTCTTGAAAGAGTTAGACAAAAAGGCTATTTTATTGAGGAAGAATTTTCTATCGAGGAGATTTTGGCGATAATTAGCGGCGGCGAGTTTTTGATTGGTATGCGCTTACATTCTATCATATATGGCGCAAATGCGGGTGTGCCGCTTATTGGGTTGGTATATGACCCTAAGGTGGCGGCGATGATGGATGTGCTGGGTCAGAAGCATTATTTGGATTTGGACGAAATATCTGCTATGATGCTTGTTGGGCTTTGTGAACAGGTTATGAAGCGGCGTGATGAGATTGTGGCGGAGCTGGCGGACAAAACGGAACAATTGGCACAAGAAGCGGCAAAAAATGCGGTTATTGCGCATAATATTATTGATAGGGATTTGTTTTAATGAAGACGAATATTTTGGGTGTAGAATTTGATAATTTGTTGCCAGAAGCCGCTTGTGAGCGGTTTTTGGGACTTTTGGCGGGTGATGAACCTGCGGCGGTGTTTACGCCTAACCCCGAGATGGTTATGCTGGCACGCAAGGACGAGGATTTTCGCCGAATTTTGAATGGTGGCAGGCTTGTTGTGCCTGATGGGGTTGGGATTGTTTACGCTTCACGGTTGACGAAAAATAGGATTGTGAAGCGAGTGCCGGGTATTGAGTTGTGTATGAATGTTTTTGGTACTGATGAGGGCAAGAAATATAAGTGGTATTTTTTAGGTGGCAAGCCTGGTATTGCTGAGATGGCAAAGAATGTGATGATGGAGCGTTTTGACGGGCTTGAGATTGTTGGCGTGCGAGATGGATATTTTGACGCAGATGGTGAAGAAGATGTTATTGCGGATATTAAGGCTTCGGGGGCGGATGTGTTGCTTGTTGGGCTTGGTTTCCCACGGCAAGAGCGGTGGATTGCCGCCAATATGGAGCGTCTTGGCGTGAAGGTTGCAATGGGTGTTGGCGGTAGTTTTGATGTGATGAGCGGCACGCTTAAACGTGCGCCAAAGTTGTTTCGTAAGGTTGGTTTGGAGTGGCTTTGGCGGCTTTTGCGACAACCTAGCCGTATTTGGCGACAGAGGGTTTTGGTGAAGTTTGCTATTGTGGTTTTATTTAGAAAAATACGAGGTGTTATGTGATGGTTAAAAAGAGCATTAAACAGGTGATATTGGAATATTTGCAGGTGGCTGTTGGTGTTGCTTTGTTGGGTGTGGCTATACATTTTTTCTTTATGCCGCATAATCTTGTAACAGGTGGAGTTTCGGGGCTTGGTATTATTATTTATCATTATACGCAGGATTTGGCGTTTACTGTGCCTGTGTGGATGACGAATTTTGGGATTAATATACCGCTTTTGTTGATTGCTTGGAAGGTTTTGGGTGTTAAGTTTATATCCAAAGCTATTTTTGGGTCTATGTTTTTGACATTGGTGTTATTTTTGTTTGAATTTGTGCCTAATCCGCTTGAAACTGACCTTTTGCTTGCGTCTTTGTTTGGTGGTGTTTTGGCGGGTGCTGGCGTTGGTATTGCTTTTCGCAAAGGTGGTACGACTGGCGGTAGCACATTGCTTGCTACATTGATACATCGTGTTACAAAAAAATCGTCAATGCCACGTATTTTGATGTTTTTAGATTGGGCGGTTATTTTGACGGGCTTGTTTGTTTTTGGGCCAGAGCGTTCGATGTATGCTATTGCGGCGATTTTTGTAAGCACAAAGGCTATGGAATATGTGCTTGAAGGTATGAATTTTGCTAGGGTTTGTTATATTATTTCGCAGGATTCGCTAAAGATGGAGCAAACTTTGAAGGAAAGAATGCCGCGTGGCGTAACATCTTTAGACGGACACGGTGTTTATAGCGGGCAGGCAAAAGCCGTATTTATGTGTGTTGTTGCCAAAAACGAGATTATTAAATTAAAAGACATTGTAAAAGAAGCAGACCCGAATGCCTTTGTGATTGTTACCGAGGCGAAAGAGGTTTTGGGGCAAGGGTTTTTGCCGATGGAGGATAAAATATGATGTATTATGAGCTAAACAATGGTGTAAAAATGCCTATGCTTGGTATGGGAGTTTCGCAGATTGGCAGTGATGAGCGAGCTGTTGGGCAGGATTTTGAATTTGGTGTGTCTATTGTGTTAGATGCGATTGAGGCGGGTTATAGGGCTTTTGACACGGCGGAGTTTTATGGTAATGAGGATATGGTGGGCGAGGGGATTAGGCGCAGCGGTATTGCACGTGAGGAGGTTTTTGTAACGACGAAGGTGCATAATGCGGCGCAGATGACGGACGATGGTGCGATTGCGGCTTTTGAGAAAAGCCTTGAAAAGTTAGGTTTGGATTATATTGACCTTTATTTAATGCATTGGCCGTATCCCGAGCGTTATACCATAACGTGGAAGGCAATGGAAAAAATATACAAAAGCGGTAGAGCGAAAGCGATTGGTGTTGCCAATTTTAAAATACATCATTTGCAAGAGCTTGCTAAGGTTTGGGAAGTGCCGCCTGCTGTTAATCAATACGAGCATCATCCATATTTGACGCAGGTAAAAATTCGTGAATATTGTCAGGGAAATAGAATATTAGTTACTGCATATAGTCCTTTGGGGCGTGGAAAGTTGAATTTGTTTGACGAGCCTATTATAAAGAAAATTGCCGCTAAATATGATAAAACTGCCGCTCAGGTGATATTGAGGTGGAATATGGATTTGGGTGTGTCTGCTATACCTAAGACTATTTCTAAGGGTCGTATGATGGAAAATATTAACATATTTGATTTTAAACTTGAAGCCGATGAAATAGCTACAATTGGCTCTTTAAATAGTGATGAAAGGGTTATACGCGACCCAGATGAGATTAGTAGTTATTGATAAAAAAGTTGATATTGACCTATTTTACATCAAATTTATAATTTTGGGTGATATTGTACAATATGCACAAAGAATTAGCAATATTATTAATATGACAAGCAAAATCATTATGCAAGTTTGTAAAACTTGCATGTTTTTTTTTTTTTTTTTTTTTTTTTTTTTTTAAAATTTAAATTTTTTTTTTAATTTTTTTTTTTTTTTTTTTTTTTATTTTTTTTATTTATTTATTTTAGTTTGTATTTGTTTTTTTTTTATTTGTTTGTAATTGTGAGTTTTTGTTTTTGTCTTTGTATATTATAAAAAATACAAAAAAAAAAATTTATAAATATTATATAAATATAATTATAAAAATAAAATAAAATAAATATATATATATATATATATATATATACATATATATATATATATTATAGAAAAAACCAATTTTATATGA